>NZ_CP090051.1:2583645-2906601 GCF_021391335.1 Allobranchiibius sp. GilTou73
GTAGCCGGACACGTCGGCGAAGAACTGTGTCGAGGTGGACAGGTATACGCTGACCCGGCCACTCGCGTCCACCGGTGTGACGGAC
Organism: Allobranchiibius sp. GilTou73; assembly: GCF_021391335.1. Classification (GTDB taxonomy): domain Bacteria; phylum Actinomycetota; class Actinomycetes; order Actinomycetales; family Dermatophilaceae; genus Allobranchiibius; species Allobranchiibius huperziae. Next base: position 2,583,731 of record NZ_CP090051.1, read on the forward strand.
TGGTTCGCCACGGCCTGCCCGGCGGCGAAGGTGATGTTCGAGGTGCCCGGCCGGGTGGCGCCGGTCGCGTAGGCGATCAGATATCCCGAGCTCGCCGGCCCCGCGACCGTGATGTTCAGGACGACGGCGGCGACGCCGGAGGTCGGCACGCCACCCTTCCCGCCCACTTGCACGGTCGTCGTACTGCCTGCTGCCACAGCGCCCTTCGGACCACCCAGACCGGTACGGGTGTCGATCACGCGGGTCGGGGCGACGGAGGTGAGCCGGGTCGTGGGTGCAGGTCCGGCCACGACTGCCGGTCGGGCGCCACCTGCCCGGTGCGTCCCACCGGTCGGCACGGCGGCGTACGCCGAGGCGGGTGCGGCGAGCGCGCACCCGAGGAGCATGGCGAGGAGCAGACTGCGCAACGCGGCGTACGAACGCATGAGAGGACCACTTCCGACGGAGTAGGACACGGCAGAGCAGAGGCCGCGGGCTCAAACTACTGCGCCGTAGGTGGTGAGTAGCCGTTACGCGGCTGAGGTATCGGCCGTCCCGATCGGACGCGGTCCGACGCTGCCGGCGGTTGTCCGCAATTTCGTGCGGACGGGGTCCCGAAACTGCGGACAACCGCCGATGTCGCGTGGCCCGAGGACTACAGGTACTGACCCGTGTTGGCGATCGAGTCGATCGCGCGCCCGGGCTCCGAACCGTCCTTGCCGTCGATGAGCGTGCGGATGTAGACGATCCGCTCGCCCTTCTTGCCGGAGATCCGCGCCCAGTCGTCGGGGTTCGTGGTGTTGGGCAGGTCCTCGTTCTCCTTGAACTCATCGACGCACGCGCGCAGCAGGTGATCGATGCGAATGCCCTTGGCGCCCAGGGTGATCTGGTCCTTGATCGCCATCTTCTTCGCGCGGTCGACGATGTTCTGGATCATCGCGCCGGAGTTGAAGTCCTTGAAGTAGAGGACCTCCTTGTCGCCACTGGCGTAGGTGACCTCCAAGAACTTGTTCTCGTCGATCTCGGTGTACATCCGCTCGACGGTCGCCTGGATCATGTCGGTCACCGTCTCCTGCGCCGAACCGCCGTGCTCCGCCAGGTCGTCGGCGTGCAGCGGCAGCGTGACGGTGAGGTACTTCTCGAAGATGTCCCGGGCGCTCTCGGCGTCCGGCCGCTCGATCTTGATCTTCACGTCGAGCCGACCGGGCCGCAGGATCGCCGGGTCGATCATGTCCTCGCGGTTGGAGGCACCGATCACGATAACGTTCTCCAGGCGCTCCACACCGTCGATCTCCGACAGCAGCTGCGGGACGATCGTCGTCTCCACGTCGGAGGAGACGCCCGACCCGCGGGTGCGGAAGAGGCTCTCCATCTCATCGAAGAAGACCACCACGGGCGTGCCGTCGGAGGACTTCTCGCGAGCGCGCTGGAAGATCAGCCGGATGTGGCGCTCGGTCTCGCCGACGTACTTGTTGAGCAGCTCCGGACCCTTGATGTTGAGGAAGTAGCTGCGCGTCTCGGTGCGCCCGGTCTTCTCGGCGACCTTGCGGGCCAGCGACGCCGCGACCGCCTTGGCGATGAGCGTCTTGCCGCACCCGGGAGGACCGTAGAGCAGCACGCCCTTCGGCGGCCGCAGCGCGTGCTCGCGGAAGAGTTCCTTGTGCAGGTAGGGCAACTCGACCGCGTCGCGGATCTGCTCGATCTGCCCGGCCAGGCCGCCGATGTCCTCGTACTGGATGTCGGGCACCTCCTCGAGCACGAGGTCCGCGACCTCGGCCTTGGGGATGCGCTCGTAGACGAAGCCGCTGCGGCTGTCGAGCAGCAGCGAGTCGCCGGCGCGGACGGTCTGCCCGTCCAGGCTCGCGGCGCGGCGGCAGACCCGCTCCTCGTCGGTGTGCGCGACGACGAGGATCCGGGTGTCGTCGAGCAGGTCCTTGACCGTGACGAGCTCGCCGATGGACTCGTACCCGGTCACCGCGACGATGTTCATCGCCTCGTTGAGCAGCACCTCGCGGCCCGGCTGCAGCACCTCCGGCTCGACGGTCGGGCTGACCGCGACGCGCATCTTGCGCCCGCTGTTGAGGATGTCGGCCGTCGCGTCGTCCCGCACGGCGAGGACCACGCCGTACGCCGCGGGCGGCTGTGCGAGTCGGTCGACCTCCCCCTTGAGCGTGACGATCTGTTCGCGGGCCTCGCCCAAGGTGCGCACGAGCCGCTCGTTCTGTGCCGAGAGGGTGCCCACGGAGGACTGCAGTTGGTTGACCTGCTGAGTGAGCTGCGGGTTACGGCCCGCACTCGCGGCGTTGAGGCGGGTGCGCAGCGCCTTGACCTCCTGCTGGAGGCTTTCGACGGCATCGTAGGGCGTGGACTCGTGGGGCTGCTGGTCGGACATCAGGCCTCCTGCATGGAGCGGCGCGCTTCGCGAGTGATGTCACTCGACCTTAACCCGACGGACTGATCAACTCGCGGGCGGCTCACTCAAGGAACGACGAACTTTGCGCACCTTCTTGTCCGAGACGGGCCGCTCGCCCAGATCCTCGGCATCCCATGTCGAGCTCGATGCGTCGTTCTCGTCGCCGTAGGCGCCCTTCGCGGGGCGGCGTTTGCGCAGCGGCGGCGTGACGCCCGGCGCCAGCCTGCGCGTCGTGATGAGGAAGCCGGTGTGCCCGTGCATGCGGTGTTCGGGGCGCACCGCCAGACCCTCCAGGTGCCAGCCTCGCACCATCGACTCCCACGCCTGCGGCTCGGTGAAGCCGCCGTGGTCACGGGCTGCTTCGGCGACCCGAGACAGTTGTGTCGCGGTCGCGACGTACGCGATGAGCACGCCACCCGGCGCGAGCGCCTCGGCGACCGCCTCCAGACACTCCCAGGGCGCCAGCATGTCGAGCACGACTCGGTCGACGGAGCCCGGCGCCTCGTGTTGGGGAAGCGATTCGACCAGGTCGCCCACGGTGACCGTCCATGCCGGGTGGTCCGCGCCGAAGAAGGCGCGGGCGTTGCCGCGGGCGATGTCGGCGAAGTCCTCGCGACGCTCGAAGGAGTGCACGTGCCCGGTGTCGCCCACGGCCCGCAGCAGCGACATGCTGAGCGCACCCGAGCCGACCCCGGCCTCCACGACTCGGGCACCGGGGAAGATGTCGGCCATCGTGACGATCTGGCCGGCGTCCTTGGGGTAGACGACGGCCGCGCCGCGCGGCATCGACATCACGTAGTCCGACAGCAGCGGCCGCAGTGCCAGGTACTGCACGTTGGCGGTGTTGGTGATGGTGCTGCCGTCCGGTGCACCGATCAGGTCGTCGTGCAGCAGGTGGCCCCGGTGGGTGTGGAACTGCTTGCCCTCGCCCAGGGTGATGGTGTGCATCCGGCCTTTGGCGTCGGTGAGCTGGACGCGTTCCCCTGCGGTGAACGGACCGCGTCGTGTGTCGGCGCCCGTGGCGTGTGCGGTCGGTGTGGTCATCGGGCGCAGCCTAGTGAGCCCGGGAGGCGGCCTGCAGAGCCTGTCCGAGGTCAGCCGTCCGGATGATGCCGACAGGCCGGCCGTCTCGGAACGTCACCAGCAGTTGTTCCGGTGCGGGGTCGGCCGACTGCACCGCCGTGATGAGCTCCGTGCAGTCGTCGTCCACCGAGTCCACCTGAGCCACCCACCCCTGCGGCTGGCGCCGCGCGACGGCGTCCACGGGCGCGCCGCCGATGCCCGCGGGAACGCGGGCCCGGTCGGCGGCGGTCGCGAATCCCCAGGGCACCCCCGCCGGGTCGGTGACCACGAGGTCACCGTCACCGCGCAGCCGGGAGAGCGGCGTCCCGGACGGGACCAGGGTCACCCGGGTCAGCAGCTGCCGCACAGTCACCCGTGAGATGACCCGACTCGCGGAGGATCTCGCGATGGCGCTCGTTGCGCCCACCCATAGGAAGCCCGCGATCAGGACGGCCCAGACGACCGTGTAGAGGTCGACCTGACCGCCGTCCAGCATCGAGCGCCCGAAGGCGGCGACCACGACGAGGACGGCGACGACCCTGCCGCACCATCCGGCGACCAGCAGGCCGGTGGCGCGCGAACCGGTGATCCGCCATACGAGCGAGTCGACGAGAAATCCGCCGTCGAGCGGCAGGCCCGGCAACAGGTTGAACACCGCGACGAACCCGTTGGTCCACACGAAGACCTGCACCAGAAGTCGGGGCACGCCGCCGTCGGTGCCCTGCAGCGCCAGGTAACCGAGGCCCGCGAGCACCCCGTTGCTCAGCGGTCCGGCGACGGCGACCATGGCGCTGGAGAGCGGTGTGGTGTCGGCCGTGTCGTACGACGTGTGCCCGCCCCACAGGTCCGCGACGATCTGGCGCACCCGGTATCCCCGCCACTGCCCCACCAGCGCGTGCGAGCCCTCGTGAACGAGCACGGACAGCAGGAGCAGCAGGACGTAGCCGATCGCGACGAGGTAGGCGCCTCCGGAGCCGAGCTCGGGCAGGACTCCGTGCACCTGCGGCCCGAAGGTGACCACGATGAAGATCGCGATGATGGGCCAGCTGCGGCCCAGATAGACGGGCACGCCGCGGACCTGGCCGATCTGCCACCCGGGGCCGGGAGCTTCGGGGGTTCGCGGCATGTCCTCAGGCTAGTCGCAGGCCCTGTCCAGCACTTCAGAGCCGACTGTCGGGTGCGTGGTGTCCCGCTGCAACTGCTCCCTGTCGAGCCCGTTCACGGGCGGCCGGGGAGGGACCGCGCGGTGCCCTCCCACCGACCCGACCCACCCTGCTGGCCCGATGAGGGACCGCGCTGTGACGTCGTGTCGGGGTCGTGGCTCGTATGAAGGGATCGCGGCGCGTACGTCGTTCTCCTGCACCACGCATGCGCCGCGCAGCAGGTTGTGCGGGGCGTTGTCGGCGCGCGGTCCTACAGTCACCTGCATGGCTCAGCACACGGCACTCCCCGCACCGCGGCGCTCTCACCGAGCCGCGCATCGGACTTCATGCAGTGCCCGTTGCTCTACCGCTTCCGCACCATCGACAGGCTCCCGGAGCCGCCGAGCCCCGCCGCCGCCCGCGGCACGCTGGTGCATGCGGTGCTGGAGCGGCTCTTCGACGTCCCGGCGCCGCAGCGCACGGTCGAGCACGCGCGCACCCTGATCGGGCCGCAGTGGGATGCACTCGTCGAGGCCGAGCCCGAGCTGGCCGCCCTGGTGGCCGAGGGCCCCGATGCGATGCGGCAGTGGGTCGCCGACGCCGCCGTGCTGGTCGAGCGCTGGTTCGAGCTGGAGGACCCGACCCGTCTGGAGCCGGCCGAGCGCGAGCTCTATGTCGAGGTCGAGGTCGACGGATTGACGCTGCGGGGGTACGTCGACCGGCTGGATGTCGCCCCCGGCGGCGAGTTGCGGGTCGTCGACTACAAGACCGGGCGTTCGCCCTCGCAGCTGTTCGAGGCCAAGGCGCTCTTCCAGATGAAGTTCTACGCGCTGGTGCTCTGGCGCACCCGCGGCGTCGTGCCGCGGATGCTGCAGCTGGTCTACCTGGGCAACTCCGAGCTGGTGCGCTACGAGCCGGAGGAGCACGACCTGCTCGCCACCGAGCGCAAGGTGCGTGCCCTCTGGGCGGCCATCGAACGCGCCGCCAGCGACGGTGACTGGCGACCCAGCCCTTCCCGCTTGTGCGACTGGTGCAGCTTCCGCGATCTGTGCCCTGCGCACGGCGGCATCGCACCCCCGCTGCCCGAACGGGCCCAGGAGCTCGCGCTCGACCCGGTCCGCTCCGGTAGCACCGACGACACCGAATAGATCGCGACGCACTCGCGCGGTCTGCCCTCAGCCGACGGGGTGGAACATCCCGAGCAGATCCGCCGGGTGCACGCCGGCGAGGGTCTGCAGCTGCACGGCACCGAGGGTGGCGGGCAGGGTCACCACGTGCGGCACCGCGATGGTCGGCACTCCGGCGGCGACTGCGGAGGTCACCCCCGGCAGCGAGTCCTCGATCGCCACGCAGCGCGCCGGCGGCAGACGCAGCGCCCGGCACGCGGCCAGATAGGGCTCCGGCGAGGGCTTGCCCTCGCTGACCGCGTCACCGGTGATGACCGCCGCGAAGGTGCCGTCGGGCAGCGCGTCCACCAGCACCTGGGCGAACGACAGGTAGGACATCGTCACCAGCGCGTTGGGCACCCCCTGCTCGCTCAGCGCGACGAGCAGCTCTCGGGCACCGGGCCGCCACGGCACGTGCTCCCGCATCTGAGCGACCACCCCCGAGAGCAGCACGTCCACGATCGCCGGCGCCGACATGGTGACCGGCGAGTTCGCGCGGATGATCTCCGCTGAGACCAGTAACTGGTTGCCCACGCACTCGTGGGCGAGCTCCTCGGTCCACGTGCCGCCGTACGACTCGACGAGGTCGTGTTCGGCACTGATCCAGTAGGGCTCGGTGTCGACGATCGTGCCGTCCATGTCCCACAGGACGGCGTCGGGCAGAGTCACTCAGTCCTCCGGTTCGTAGCCGAGGTTGGGCGAGAGCCACTTCTCGGCGGTGCGCAGCGGCCAGCCCTTGCGGCCGGCGTAGTCCTCGACCTGGTCGCGCCCGAGCCGCCCGACCACGAAGTACTGGCTGTCCGGGTGGGAGAAGTACAGCCCGCTGACCGCGGCGCCCGGCCACATGGCCATCGACTCGGTCAGCTCGATGCCGGTGGTGCGCTCGACGTCGAGCAGCTCCCAGATCGTCGCCTTCTCGGTGTGGTCGGGGCAGGCCGGGTAGCCCGGCGCGGGCCGGATCCCGACGTACTTCTCCTCGATCATCTCAGTGTTGGTGAGGTGTTCGTCGCCGGCGTAGCCCCACAGGTCGTGGCGTACGACGGCGTGCAGGCGCTCGGCGAACGCCTCGGCCAGCCGGTCGGCCAGGGACTCCAGCAGGATGGCGCTGTAGTCGTCGAGGTCGTCCTTGAACTTCTGGGCGCGCTCCTGCGACCCCAGCCCCGCGGTGACGGCGAACCCGCCCACGTAGTCGCGCAGCCCGCTGTCCATGGGGGCCACGTAGTCGGCCAGCGACCGGTTGGGCACCCCCTCGCGGTGGTCGCCCTGCTGACGCAGTTGGTGCAGGACGGTGCGCTCCTCTGTGCGTTCCTCGTCGGCGTAGACCACGATGTCGTCACCGCGGGCCGCGGCCGGGAAGAATCCGGCGACGCCGTTCGCGCGCAGCCAGCCCTCCTCGATGATCGTGTCGAGCATCGTCTGGGCGTCGTCCCACAGCTTGCGCGCGGTGTCGCCGGACGCGGGGTTGTTGAGGATGTCGGGGAAGCGCCCCTTCATCTCCCAGGCGTTGAAGAACGGCTGCCAGTCGATGTATTCGCGCAGCACGTCCAGCGGGTAGTCCCGGAAGACCTTGGTCCACTGGGTGCCTTCGTGGGTGCTCTCACCCTCGTGGAAGTCCTTCTCCTGAGCCGCCAGGAGACGCGGCCGCGGCGGGTGGTAGCCCGTCCAGTCGATCGGCGTACGCCGCTGCTGAGCCTTGTCGTAACCCACCAGCTTCCGGTCGGTGCTCTTGGCGGCGTGCCGCGCCCGGATCGAGTCGTAGTCCTTTTCGACCCCGGCGAGGAAGGAGTCGCGCCGTTCGTCGGACAGCAGGGCGGCCGCGGTGCCGACGGAACGGGAGGCGTCCTTGACCCAGACGACCGGGCCGGAGTACTTCGGGGTCACCTTGACGGCCGTGTGGGCGCGCGAGGTCGTCGCTCCGCCGAGCAGCAGCGGGATGGTCATGCCGAGGCGCTCCATCTCCTCGGCGAAGCTCACCATCTCGTCCAGGGACGGGGTGATCAGGCCGGACAGTCCGATGATGTTGGCGTCCTCGGCCTTCGCGGCGTCCAGGATCTTCTGGCCCGGCACCATCACCCCGAGGTCGATGACCTCGTAGTTGTTGCACTGCAGCACCACGCCGACGATGTTCTTGCCGATGTCGTGCACGTCGCCCTTGACGGTGGCCATCACGATCTTGCCCTTGGCCCGGCTCACGTCGCCGGGCTTGCGCTCCGCCTCGATGTAGGGGATGAGGTGGGCCACGGCCTTCTTCATCACCCGGGCGGACTTCACGACCTGCGGCAGGAACATCTTGCCCGAGCCGAAGAGGTCACCCACGACGTCCATGCCGTCCATCAGCGGGCCCTCGATGACGTCCAATGGCCGTCCCCCGCTGTCGACCAGCTCCAGTCGCAGTGCCTCGGTGTCCTCGACCACGTGCTCGTCGATGCCCTTCACCAGGGCGTGCGTGATGCGCTCGCGCAGCGGCAGCGAACGCCACTCCTGCTGCTCGGCGGGGGACGCGGGTCCGCTGGCGTTGTGCCGTTCGGCGACCTCGAGGAGTCGCTCGGCGGCGTCCTCGCGGCGGTTGAGCACGACGTCCTCGATGCGGTCGCGCAGCTCGGTGTCGATCTGGTCGTAGACCACGAGCGCGCCTGCGTTGACGATGCCCATGTCCATGCCGGCCTTGATGGCGTGGAAGAGGAAGACCGCGTGGATGGCCTCACGCACCGGGTTGTTGCCGCGGAAGGAGAACGACACGTTCGACACGCCACCGGAGACCAGCGCGTGCGGCAGGTTCTCCTTGATCCAGCGGGTGGCCTCGATGAAGTCCACGCCGTAGTTGGCGTGCTCCTCGATGCCCGTGGCCAGCGCGAAGATGTTCGGGTCGAAGATGATGTCCTCGGCCGGGAAGCCCACCTCCTCGGTGAGGATCCGGTACGCCGTCCCGCAGATCTCCTTGCGGCGCTCCAGGGTGTCGGCCTGCCCCTCCTCGTCGAACGCCATCACGACGACGGCGGCGCCGTACTTACGGCACATCCGGGCGTGCTCGATGAAGGGCTGCACGCCCTCCTTCATGGAGATCGAGTTGACGATCGACTTGCCCTGGATGCAGCGCAGCCCAGCCTCGATGACGTCCCACTTGGAGGAGTCGACCATCACCGGCACGCGGCAGATGTCCGGCTCGGAGGCAATCAACTTGCAGAAGTGGTCCATCGCCTCGATGCCGTCGATCATCCCCTCGTCCATGTTGATGTCGATGACCTGCGCGCCGGCCTCGACCTGCTGGCGCGCCACGTTGAGGGCGGTGGTGTAGTCGCCCTCCTTGATGAGCTTGCGGAAGCGGGCGGAGCCGGTGATGTTGGTGCGCTCACCGACGTTGACGAAGAGAGAGTCGGGCAGCACGGTGAGTGGTTCGAGGCCGGACAGCCGCAGCGCCGGCGCGATGGTGGGGGGCTTGCGCGGCGCGTGACCCGCTGCCCGCCGCGCGATGGCTGCGATGTGCTCGGGCGTGGTGCCGCAGCAGCCACCGAGGATGTTGACCAGGCCGTCCGCGGCGAACGACGAGACGATCTCGCCCATCGGGTCGGGTTCCTCGTCGTACTCCCCGAACGCGTTCGGCAGGCCGGCGTTCGGATAGCAGGAGACGAAGCAGTCCGCGATGGAGGACAGCTCGGCGATGTACTGGCGCATCTCGGCCGCGCCGAGGGCGCAGTTGAGACCGATGGCGAGCGGCCGGGCGTGCCGGATGCTGTTCCAGAACGCCTCGGTGACCTGCCCTGTCAGCGTGCGGCCGGATGCGTCGGTGATGGTGCCGGAGATGATGACCGGCCAGCGGCGGCCACGCTGCTCGAAGAGCGTCTCGAGCGCGAAGATCGCGGCCTTGGAGTTGAGGGTGTCGAAGATGGTCTCGACGATCAGGATGTCGGCGCCGCCGTCGACCAGCCCGTCGGCCTGCTCGAGGTAGGCGCCGACGAGCTCGTCGAAGAGCACGTTGCGCTTGCTCGGGTCGTTGACGTCCGGTGAGATCGACGCGGTCCGGTTCGTGGGGCCGAGCGCTCCAACGACGAAGCGCGGTCGCTGCGGGTCGCGTGCCGTGACCGCGTCGCACGCCTCGCGGGCCAGGCGCGCGGAGGCGAGGTTGAACTCGTACGCGAGGTCCTGCATGCCGTAGTCGGCGAGGGAGATGCGCTGCGCGTTGAAGGTGTTGGTCTCGACCAGATCCGCTCCGCCGTCGAGGTACTCGGTGTGGATCGACCGGATCAGATCGGGCTGGGTGAGCGACAGCAGGTCGTTGTTGCCCTTGAGGTCGCTGTCCCAGTCGGCGAATCGCTCCCCGCGGTAGTCCGCCTCCCCAGGCGCTGCCTCTGGATCATCGTGCCCATCGCGCCGTCCAGCATCATGATCCGCGCGGCGAGCAGCTCCTGCAGCTCTGCGGTGCGGTCCGGTTGGAGGGTGGGTGTGGGGCGGGAGCCCTCGGAGCGGCTGCTCACAGGTGGTGTCCCTTCATCGTGTGATGCGCCCGATTCTATGAGGCACCGGCGTCGCGGTGGATGTCGGTCGTTCGCCACTGGCGGCGTACTCAATAGGCTGCACGCAGCGCCGGGTATTCCCTCCGGCGCTCCGCCGGCTCGGAGGAGGACACCTTGATCGAGTTCGAGGACGTGCCACTGCTGCGCGACCCGATCATGATCGCCGCGTTCGAGGGCTGGAACGACGCAGGCGAGACGGCCAGCTCGACCCTCGCCCACCTGATCGCGATGTGGGACGCCGAACCGCTGTGCGCGATGGACCCCGAGCTCTACTACGACTTCCAGGTCAACCGCCCGCAGGTCTCCGGCGAGGGACGCGATCGCAAGATCACCTGGCCGACCACCAAGGTCTTCCTGGCGCGCAACACGCCGCTGGAGCGCGACGTCCTGCTCGTGCAGGGCATCGAGCCCTCGATGCGATGGCTCGGCTACACCCGCGAGCTGATGAGCCTGGCCGCCGAGGTCGACGTGTCGATGATCATCACCCTCGGAGGGCTGCTCGCGGATGTGCCGCACACCCGGCCCATCCCGGTCACCGTCACCTCCGACGACGAGCAGTCGCAGCTTCGTTACGACGTGGAGGCCAGCAAGTACGAGGGCCCGTCCGGGATCGTGGGCGTGCTGAGCGACGCGGCCCGTACGGCGCGGGTGCCGAACCTGTCGTGCTGGGCCGCCGTGCCGCACTACGCCGGCGGCAGTCCCTCCCCCAAGGCGACGCTCGCGCTCCTCACCCGGCTGGAGGAGCTGCTCGACACCCTGATCGGGCACGCCGACCTTCCCGACCAGGCACGGGCGTGGGAGCACGGCGTCGACGAGCTCGCGGCATCCGACGACGAGGTGGCCGAGTACGTGCACTCCCTCGAGGAGGCGCAGGACACGACGGAACTGCCCGAGGCGAGCGGTGACGCGATCGCCCGGGAGTTCGAGCGCTACCTGCGCCGCCGCGACGACGAAGAGGACTGACCGGCGGGCGGGGTCGGCTTGGCGCCTTGTCAGCCGACCGGGTCCTGCACGGTGTCGACCACCACTTCCGGCACCACCTCGGCTTGGTAGTAGTTCAGCTCGGACGCCGGGAGCAGTTCAGCGCCGGAGATGATGTCGGCCGCCCGTTCGGCGACCATCATCACGGGTGCGTAGATGTTGCAGTTGGGGATGGTCGGCATGATCGAGGCGTCCACGACGCGCAGGCCGTCCAGGCCGTGCACCCGCAGCGTGTCGGGGTCGACGACCGACATCTCGTCCGAGCCCATCGGGCAGCTGCAGGACGGGTGCAGCGCCGACCCCACGTTGCGGCGTACCCAGGCGAGCACGTCGCGGTCCGAGGTGAGGAACTCCCCCGGCGCCAGCTCGTAGGCGCCGAGTGCCTTCAGCGCCGGAGACGCGCCGATCTCCCGCGCGACCCGCATGGCGGCAAGCCACTCCCGCTCGTCCTCCGGGGCGCTCAGGTAGTTGAAGGTGATCGAGGGCCGGGTCGCCGGGTTGCGCGACACCGTCTTGACGTGACCGGTGGCCTTGGACAGCATCGGGCCCACGTGCATCTCGAAGCCGTGGCCGCCCTGCGGAATCCCGTCGACCTCCCGCAGCGACGGCAGCAGGTGGCACATGAGGTCGGGGTACGGCGTGTCGGTGCGCGATCGGCTGAAGCCGCCCACCTCGTGGTGGTTGGAGCCGCCCGGGCCGCCGCGGTTGTAGAGCCAGTGGGACACCATCTTGGGAGCATGCCGGGCCCGGTGGCGGTGGTGAGGTTGTTCGGACACCGCTGCCTCGCAGTGGAACTGGACCCAGGCCTCGAGGTGGTCCTGCAGATTCTCACCAACACCGGGCAGGTGCGCCACGATCGGGATGCCGAGTGCACCGAGCTCGTCGGCGTTGCCGACCCCGGACAACTGAAGCACCTGCGGAGAGTTGAAGACCCCGCCGGACAGGATGACCTCGTCGGCGCGCACCGTATGGGTCCGATCGTTCTCGCGGTACTCCACGCCGACCGCCCGGGTGCCCTCGAAGAGGACGCGCGTGACGAACGCACGGGTGATCAGGTGCAGGTTGGGGCGGCGCAGCGCGGGCCGCAGATACGCGTCGGCGGCCGACCACCGGGTGCCGCCGAAGGTGTTGCGGTCCAACGGGCCGAATCCCTCCTGGCGGTAACCGTTGACGTCGTCGATCAGTTCGTGGCCCGCCTCCGCGGCTGCACGGAGGAACGCGGCGTTGAGCGTGCTGTGTGGATCACCTCGCTGGAGCAGGGTGCGCCCGGCCAGCCCGCGTCGCGGGTCGTCGGATCCCGTCGCGGTGGCATTCTCCATGCGCATGAAGTACGGGAGACAGTGCGACCAGTCCCAGTTCTGCAGACCGGGCAGGGTGCCCCAGCGGTCGTAGTCCATGGGGTTGCCCCGCAGGAAGATCATTGCGTTGATGGAGCTGGAGCCGCCTACGATCTTGCCCCGAGTGTGCATCAACCGGCGGTTGTCCAGGCCTGGCTCCGGCTCGGACAGATAACGCCAGGCGTAGGAGTCGCGCCCGAGCGGGATCGGCGCGTTGGGCATGTGGACGAGAATGTCGAACTTCCAGTCCATCCGACCGCTCTCCAGGACGAGCACCCGATGGGCCGGATCCTCGCTCAGCCTGTCCGCGAGCACACAGCCCGCCGAGCCCGCGCCCACGACGACCGTGTCGTAGTGGGAGTCGGCGCCGTTCTGGGGCACGGACCGTCGAAGTCTCATTGCGCGTCTCGTCTTCCCTGCGAGGTCTTTCGCATCGTGCCACCCCCCAGGAGGGGCACGCAGGCATCTCGGGGAACTACGCCACGCCCGTCTTCGTTGACTCTGGGTCCGATGAGGCGGCGCCGGTGTGTGGTCGGACGTGCCATAGCGTCGGAGCATGATCGTGCACGTGCGTGATGCCGACGCCGACGACGCTGGGGCGTGCGCGCAGGTGTACGCGCCGTACGTGCGCGATACGGCCATCTCCTTCGAGGTCACCGCGCCGTCGCCACTGCAGATGGCGCAGCGCATCGAGGACGCTCAGCGCCGGCATGCGTGGCTGGTGGCGCAGGACGAGCAGGGGGTGCTGCTGGGGTACGCCTACGCCCATCCGTACGCCACGCGGCCGGCGTACCGGTGGACCTGCGAGCCGAGCGTCTACCTGGCCTCGGATGTGCGCAGTCGCGGAGTGGGCCGCACGCTCTACACCGCCCTGCTGGACCGTCTCGTCGAGCGGGGCTTCCGCCAGGCCGTCGCGGGGGTCACCCTGCCCAATCCGGCCAGCCTGCGTCTGCACGAGGCGATGGGCTTCGAGCCCGTCGGGGTGTTCCGGGCGGTCGGGTGGAAACACGGGCAATGGCACGACGTCGCGCGGTTGCAGCGGACGCTGCTCGTCGCCGCGGACCCGCCGCAGGAGATCGTCTGAGGGTGCTCAGACGTCGCTGCGGGTCCGCCAGTCTGCCAGCCGCACCGAGCCCTCCCGCACGCGCGCGGCACGCCGTTCGTCGAGCACCGCGTTGAACAGGATCCCCGCGACCACGACCCCGCTGACGAACAGCACCCAGACCGAGAGCACGAAGGTGGTGCCGACCAGGCCGTAGTCATCGACCTGCTCGGTCACCTGACCGGGCAGCCAGATCTCCGAACCCACGGACACGACGGTGGCGCCGAGAGCGATCAGCAGCGAACCGGGCAGCAGCTTGACCCACGGCACCCGTCGCAGCAGCAGGCACCACTGGGTCCACCAGTAGTACCCACCCATCGACAACCCGACCGTGACCGACTCGACCGCTATCTCCAGCACGCCACCGATCGGCCAGTTGCGGGTGCGCCCGCTCAGCCAGATGGCGCTCGCGAGGAACGGCACCAGGGACGCGACCCACACGAGGCGCATCCACCACCACCGCTGCCAGGGAGCGCGCGGGCGGTCCCACGCGATCTCCAGGATGCGTTGCGTGGTGCCGGCGACACCGAACGTGAACGCCACCGCGAGCAGCAGACCGACCACCAACTCGCCCCACCCCGGTGTCGCCGCGGGCTGCAGCAGCACGTGCAGATCATGTCTGCCGCCTGCGTTCAGCCCGAGCGCGTCGCTGATGAGCCCGGCCGCCGAACCCTCGTGCATCCGGTGCAGCACCGACGAGGTCGCGACGAGCAGCGGCACCACGCAGAAGAGCTGCTGCGCCGACAGCGCCAGGGTGTAGTGGCCGAGGTCCAGGGCCTGCGAGCGGCTCAGCGTGTGCCCGGGAAGGGTGCGGCGCCATCGCACGAGCAGTGACGAACTCAGCTGTTTCGCCTGCTGTCTCCTGCTCACCAGGCGATTATCCCTGCTGTCTTGCGGCCTCGTCGCGCAGCTCGCGGCGCAGGATCTTCATCGACGGTCCCATCGGCAACGCGTCACGGACCTGCACGTGCCGCGGGTACTTGTAGCGCGCTAGGTGCTCCTTGCCGTACGCGCGTACGTCCTCCGCCGTGACCTCGGCGCCCGGTGTCAGGGTCACGAACGCCATGATCTCCTCGCCGTGCTCGTCGTCGGGGACGCCGACCACCGCGGCCATCTGCACGCCGGGGTGCCGGACCAGCACCTCCTCGACCTCGCGCGGATAGACGTTGTAACCGCCGCGGATGATCAGATCCTTCTTACGGTCCACGATCGACAGGAAGCCGTCCTCGTCCTTCACACCGATGTCGCCGGTGCGGAACCAGCCGTCCTGGATGGCGGCGGCGGTGGCTTCGGGGTCGTCGAGGTAGCCCTCGAAGACGCAGTGCCCCCGCACGACGACCTCGCCGCGCTCGCCGGTGGCGAGCAGCTCGACGCGATCCTCGATGTCGCTGTCGGCGATCTCGGCCTCCACGCCCCAGACCGGGTGCCCGACCGTGCCCGGCCGCACGCCGTACACCTGCTGGTTGGAGCTGACACCGGGCGAGGTCTCGGACAGTCCGTACCCCTCGGTGATCTGGGCGCCGAAGGTGCTCTCCACCTGCTCCAGCACCGACACCGGGAGGGCCGCGCCTCCGGAGGCGACCCGCTTCATCTGCGGGATGCCCGGTGCGCCCGGTTCCTTCGCGGCCTGCAGCAGCTGCACGAACATCGTGGGAACGCCGGAGAAGATCGTCACGTGCTCGTCGTTGAGCAGTCGCAGGCAGGTGGCCGCGTCGAAGCGGGGCAGCAGGACGATCGTCCCGCCGATCCGTAGCGGGGTGTTCATCACCGCCTGCTGGCCGAAGATGTGGAACAGCGGCAGACAGCCCATCACCACGTCGGTCGAATTCGCCGGGGTGTCGGAGTCGTAGGCCATGTTGTGCATCGACAGCAGCAGGTTGAGGTGGGAGAGCATCACGCCCTTCGGGCGGCCGGTGGTGCCGCTGGTGAAGATGATCACGGCGATGTCGTTCGGGGCGCGCGTCACGTACGTCGGCAGCGGCCGGGGGTGGTCCATCAGGTCGCTCACCTGCAGCGCCTGCGCGTTGCTCCCCTGCGCGATGCTGCGCGCCAGGTCCCCGAACGACTCGTGGTAGAGCACGATGTCCGCGCCCGAGCGGCGCACCATGTCGCTGCCCTCCTCGGGAGTCAGCAGCGGGGAGATCATCACCACGGTGCCGCCGGCGGCGATCACCCCGTAGTACGCCGTGATGAACTCCACGACGTTCGGGAGCAGCACCGCGACCCGAACACCGGGCCCCACCTCTCGTTCGGTGAGCGCACCGGCCACCCGCAGGGAGGCGTCCCACAGGTCGGCGTAGCTGACCCGACGCTCACCCTGGACGACGGCGGTTTTGCTCGGACGGCGTTTGGCCGAGTCCGACAGGATGCTGGCGAGCGACAGCGTAGGCATGACTTCCCATCCTCGATCTGACGACTGGTGTGCGGGGCGGTCCCGTGACGGGCACCGCCTCGCTAGAACGCGTTGATGCCCGTCTCGGCCCTGCCGATCAGGAGTTTCTGGATCTGGCTGGTGCCTTCGTAGAGCGTCATCACCCGCGCGTCGCGCATGAGCTTCTGCACGGGGTACTCATCGACGTAGCCGTAGCCGCCGAACGCCTGGATGGCGAGGTTCGAGGAGCGCACCGCCGCCTCGCTCGCGAACAGCTTGGCCTTCGACGCCGCCACCCGGAACGGCTCGCCCCGGTCGATGAGGTCGGCGGCGCGCCAGACCATCAGTCGGGCGGCGTCGGCGTCCAGGGAGATGTCGGCGATCATCTCCTGCACCAGCTGGTAGGCGGCAATGGGCTTGCCGAATTGGGTGCGTTCGCCGGTGTATTCGACGACAGCTTCGAGGCATGCCTGCACGATCCCGACGCAGCCCGCGGCCACACCGACCCGGCCCTTGTCGAGCGCGGTCATGGCGATCTTGAAGCCGGTGCCCGGCTCACCCAGGACGGCCGACCCCGGCACGCGTACGTCGTCGAAGGCCAGCGATGCCGTGGCCTGGCCGCGCAGGCCGAGCTTGCCCTTGATCTCGGTACGCGTCAGGCCGGGTGCGTCGGTGGGCACCAGGAACGCTGTGACACCGCGCGGTCCCTCGTCACTGGTCCGCGCGAAGACGAGGGGCCACGTCGGCCCAGGTGCCGTTGGTGATGAAGATCTTCTCGCCCTGCAGGACGTAGTCGCTGCCGTCGCGTCGCGCCTTCGTCGTGAGGTTGCCCGCGTCCGACCCGTTGCCGGGCTCGGTCAGTCCGAAGCAGCCGAGCTGCCGGCCGGTGGCGAGCCCCGGGAGCCACTGCTGCTTCTGCTCGGTGGTGCCGTGCGCCGCGATCGTCTTGGCCACCAAGCCGTTGCTGACCGACACGATGCCGCGGATCGCCGAGTCCGCCCGACCGAGCTCCTCCATCACCAGCACGTAGGTGAAGAAGTCGGCCTGGACGCCGCCGTACTCCTCGGGGATGCCGAAGCCGAAGACGCCGAGCTCACCGAGCCGGGGCACGATCGAGGTGTCGACGCTCTCGTCGCGATCCCACTGCGCTCGGTGCGGCACGACCTCCTTCTCCAGGAACTCCCGCACCAGGTCGCGCAGGTCGCGCTGGTCCTCGTTCAGCGACAGGTCCATCTCAGCGGCCCGAGGTGTGCCGACGCAGTTCGCGCTTGGCCAGCGAGTTCTTGTGCACCTCGTCCGGACCGTCGGCGAACCGCAGGGTCCGGATGCCGGCCGCCGCGCGGGCGAGCGGGAAGTCCTGGCTGAGGCCACCGGCGCCGTGCGCCTGGATCGCCTTGTCGAGGATCCACTCCACCGTGCTCGGCGTGGCGATCTTGATGGCCTGGATCTCGCCGTGCGCACCGCGGTTGCCGACGGTGTCCATGAGCCAGGCGGTCTTGAGCACCAGCAGCCGCAGCTGCTCGACGCGCACGCGCGACTCGGCGATCCAGTCGCGGATGACGCCCTGCTCCGACAGCGGACGGCCGAAGGCCACCCGGTCGCTGACCCGCTCGCACATGAGCTCGATCGCGCGTTCGGCGACGCCGATGGATCGCATGCAGTGGTGGATCCGGCCGGGGCCGAGCCGTGCCTGGGCGATCGCAAAACCCTCGCCCTCCCCGCTGATGAGGTTGCTCGCCGGCACCCGGACCTGGTCGAAGACGATCTCCGCGTGCCCGCCGTGGTCATGGTCGTCGTACCCGTAGACGTGCATGCCGCGCACGATCTGTACGCCCGGGGTGTCGCGGGGCACCAGGATCTGGCTCTGCTGGCGGTGCCGCTCGGCACTCGGGTCGGTCTTGCCCATCACGATGAAGATCGCGGCGTCCGGGTTCATCGCGCCGGTGATCCACCACTTGCGACCGGTGATGACGTACTCGTCGCCGTCACGCTCGATGCGGGTCTCGATGTTGGTCGCGTCCGAGGACGCGACGGCCGGCTCCGTCATCGCGAAGGAGGAGCGGATGCGCCCTTCCAGCAACGGTTTCAGCCACTGCTCCTTCTGCTCGGGAGTGCCGAACTGCTCCAGCACCTCCATGTTTCCGGTGTCCGGGGCCGAGCAGTTGACGGTGGAGGGGGCCAGCTCCATCGCGCGGCCGGTGATCTCCGCGAGCGGCGCGTACTGCAGGTTGGTGAGCTCTGCGCCGCCCTCACCCGGCAGGAAGAGGTTCCAGAGGCCCGCGTCGCGAGCCTCCTGCCGCAGCGTCTGCAGCACCGGGGTGCGCGACCACGCCCACCGGTCGTCGGAGGCGTCCAGTTCCTCGTGGAAGGTGCTCACCGAGGGGATGACGCGCTCGTCGACGAACGATCGCAGCTGTTTCATGAGCGCGGTGGTGCGCTCGTCGTACTCGAAGTCCATGTCAGCCTTCCCGCAGGGCTGCGAGCCCGGCGTCCAGGAGGGGACCGACTGCGGTCCCCACGTTGTCGAAACCGGAGCCGACGGTCTGGCCCTGGATGTAGCGGTAGTGGATGCCCTCCAGGATGGTCGCCAGCTTGTAGTAGGCGAGGCCCAGGTGCCAGCCGATGTGCGACACGTCGCGCCCGCTCGCCTGCGTATAGCGGGCCAGCATCGCGTCGGTGTCCGGATAGCCGGGCGCGGCGGCGACATCGGAGACGCCGGCGCCGGGTGTGACCTGCGAGAGCCGTTGATAGACCACGAAGAGCGCGACGTCGGACAGTGGGTCTCCCAGGGTCGCCATCTCCCAGTCGAGCACCGCGGTGACCTGGTCGGATTCCCCCACCAGCAGATTGTCCAGCCGGTAGTCGCCGTGCAGCACCGACACGTCTCCGTCCCCGGGCACGCCGGCGGCGAGGGCGTCGGACAGCTCCTCGGCACGCGGGAGCTGCCGACTGGCGGACGAGTCCATCTGACGTCGCCAGCGACGTACCTGCCGCTCCAGGAACCCGTGCGGGCGACCGAACTCGCTCAGGCCGACCTCTTCCGGGTCGACGGCGTGCAACGCCACGAGGGTGTCGACGAGCCGGTGGGCGATGTCACGGGTGCGTTCGGGGCCGAGCGGCGCGATCTGCGCCGCGTGTCGGTACGGCGTGCCCGCAACCAGCTCCATCACGTAGAACGGCGCGCCGATGACGCTGTCGTCCGGGCACACCGCGTACGTCGTGGGCACCGGGACGTCGGTGGGCGCCAGTGCCGTGATGACCGTGTGTTCACGGATCATGTCGTGGGCGGTCGACAGCACGTGACCCAGCGGCGGGCGGCGTACGACGACGCTGGTGGCGCCGTCACCCACCTCGTAGGTGAGGTTGGACTTGCCGCCGGCGAGGATCCGTCCGGTGAGCTCGGCCTTCAGCAGGCCCGGCGCCTCCCGCTGCAGGTACGTGGACAGCGCCTCCAGGTCCAGACCCTGCGGGCTGTCGGTCACGGAACCAGCAGCGAGACGGTCTCGGCGACGCAGGCGGGCTTCTCGTTGCCCTCGAGCTCGACGGTCACGGTGGCGACGCTCTGGGCGCCGTTCGGTCCGCGATTGAGCTCCTTCAGGACCGCTCGGGCCCGCACGCGGGAACCGACGGGCACCGGGGTGGGGAAGCGGACCTTGTTGGAGCCGTAGTTGATCCCCATCGACAGCCCCTGCACCGTGTAGATCTCGGAGACGAGCGTGGGCAGCAGCGACAGCGTCAGGTAACCGTGCGCGATGGTCCCACCGAACGGCCCCTTCCTCGCCCGCTCGACGTCGACGTGGATCCACTGGTGATCCCCGGTCGCCTCGGCGAAGGTGTCGACCTGCTCCTGGGTGACGGTGTGCCAGTCGCTCACTCCCAGCTCGTCGCCGACGGCGGTCTCGAGGTCGTCCAGTCCATCGAACGTGCGCATGTGGTGCTCCTTGTCTTCGGGGTCCTTCAGCGGGATGCGGAGGTCGGGGCGTGCTGCAACAACTCGCCGAACGCCGCACGAGTGGTGGCGGCGTCCTTGTGCAGGACGGTGCGCAGACCGGCAGCGCGCGCACCGACGAGATTGGGCTCGGCGTCGTCCACGAAGACGACGTCGCCAGGCGCCAGGCCGAGTCGCCCGACGGCCAGATCGAAGATGCGCTTCTCCGGCTTGCGCATGCCGACCTCCCCGGAGATCACGATCGGATCGAACAACTCGTCCAGCAGCGTGCGGTCGTACGAGAAACCCCAGCTGTTCGACAGCAGCCCGGTGCGGACGCCGGCCGCGCGAAGGTCGCGCACGAGCGCCACCGTGCCTTCGTCGACCTTGCTGGCCGCGAACATACCCCGCAGGTAGTCGCCCGGGGGCACGGGATCACCGCTGGGAGAACGCAGTTCGCGGGTGAGCAGAATGTTGAACTCGGACGCGGACAGTTCGCCGCGCTCGAGACGGTGGATCGGACTGTCGGGCGACGCGTGACGGCCGAGCCACCGCTTGAGCACCCGGGAGAAGGACTGTGGGTCGACGCCGGCAGCGGTCGTCCAGGAGGCGATGCTGTCGCGGATCGGCGTCGTGACGACTCCGCCGTAGTCGAAGAGGACGGCCTGCATCACTGAGCTCATGAGGTCGGGATCCCTACGAAGTATCGGCGGAGCGCAGCGGGGGAGAACTTCGTGGGGCGACTCACGGCACCATCACCACGCGACCGACGGTGGAGCCGTCGCCGAGTCGCTGCAGGGCGTCCGGCACCTGTTCCAGACCGACACGCTCGCTCACCAGCGGGACCGCGACGCCGTCCTGCGCCATCTGGGAGAGCACCTCGTGGCACTCCCCCATCAGCCCCGGAATCTTGGACTTGTAGAGACCCCAGTGCAGCCCGAGGATCGAGTAGTTCTTGATCAGGGCGTGGTTGAGAGCGGCCGACTGGATGCGTCCTCCCGCGAAACCGATGACCACGATGCGTCCCTCGAAGGCGATGCACTTGGTCGAGCGGTCATAGGTGTCGCCGCCGACCGGGTCGTAGATCACGTCGGCTCCGCGGCCGCCGGTCGCGTCCTTGACCACTTGGACGAAGTCCTCGGTGTGCCGGTCGACCACGATGTCCGCGCCGAGTTCGCGCGCGAACACGGCTTTCTCGCCACCCCCCACCACACCGATCACCCGGGCACCGGCGGCCTTGCCGAGCTGCACGGCGGAGCTTCCCACCCCACCGGCCGCAGCGTGCACCAGCAGCGTCTCGCCCGGCTGCAGGGCGGCGCGACGGTGCAGCGCGAACCAGCTGGTCTGGTAGCCGATCCAGAACGACGCAGCCTGCGCGTCGTCGAGGGCTGCGGGCGCGGGGTGCGCGTCGGAGGCCTCCATCAGCGCGAACTGCGCGAAGCCGCCCGACGGCAGAGCCGGCGAGCCCAGCACCCGCGCCCCCCACCGCAAGATGCTCCACGCCCTCGCCGAGCGAGGTGATCTCACCGCACACCTCGACGCCTGGCGTGAAGGGCAGCGGTGGGCGTACCTGGTACTCCCCCGGCACATCAGCACGTCCGGGAAGTTGAGGGCGGCACCCAGCACCCGCACGGCGATCTGACCGGCGCCGGGATCGGGCACCGGGACATCGACCACCTCGAGCACCTTGTTCGGCTGGCCCAGCTCCTCGATCCGCAGTGCTCTCATCATCCCCACGTCGTCTCAGCCTCCATCGCGCGTCGCCCGCGCGTCCTCGAGTTTGCGTTGCAGTTTGTTCATGCCCGCCAGCCAGCGGTCCGGCTCGGCGCTTCGCAGCGCCGCATACCCGGCCACCTCGGGGTGGGGAAGGATGTAGAAGTCCTCGGTCGTGAGCGCCGCCGCGACGGCGTCCGCCACCCGCTCGGGCGGCAGCGCCTGGTCGTGGCTGAGCAGCTCCTCCAGCTCGCCGGACGCCTCGAGCATCCTCGTCTGCACGCCCTGCGGGCAGATCGCCTGCACCACCACGTCGCGGTGGCGGTAGGTGACGCTCAACCATTCCGCGAACGCGACCGCGGCGTGCTTGGTCACGGCGTACGACGGGTCGTCCAGGATCGTGAGCAGACCGGCCGCGGACGCGGTGACCACGAAGCGTCCACCCCCCTGCCTCTCCCAGACCGACTCCAGAGCCCGCGCGGCGCGCACGTGCGCCAGCACGTTGACGTCCAGGATCGTCGCCCAGTGATCGTCGTCGGTGCCGGACAGACCTGTGCCGAGGGCGATCCCGGCGTTCGCGAAGAAGATGTCGATCCGGCCAAGGGTCTCCAGCGCGGCATCGACGAGTTGCTGCACCCCGCCGTCCGAGGAGATGTCGGCGACCACCGGGTGGGCGCCGATCTGTGCTGCAAGCTCGCGTAGTTCGTCGCCGTCGCGGTCGCTCACCACCACTCGTGCGCCGTCCGCGGCCATCCGGGTGGCGATGGCCGCACCGATGCCGCGAGCCGCGCCGGTGACCACGACGGTCTGTGCACCGGCTGCCGCAGCCGACATCTCAGACTCCCCCGCGCAGGGTGATGCCGCCGTCCAGGACGAGCGTCTGGCCGGTCACCCATGAGCTGTCGGCGGACAGGAAGTAGGTGACAGCAGTGGCGATGTCCTCAGGCTCACCGAGTCGCTTCAGGGGGTAGTCGGCCGAGGCCTTCTCCTCGCCCTCGGCGTAGAGCGCCTGCGCGAACTGGGTCTTGACCACGGCTGGTGCGACGGCGTTGACCCGGATGGTCGGGCCGAGCTCCACCGCGAGGCTCTCGGTGAGGGAGATCAGCATGGCCTTGGTGGCGCCGTACAGCGAGATGCCCGGCGCCGGGCGTACGCCGGCCACCGACGCGACATTGACGATCGAACCGCCGTGCTCGCGCATCCAGGAGCGGTAGGCGAGCTGCACCCAGGAGAGCACCGCGATCGCGTTGACCTCGGTGGTCTTGCGGGCGGCCGCGAGGTCGACCTCGACCAACGGACCGAACGACGGGTTGATGCCGGCGTTGTTGACCAGCAGGTCCAGGGAACCGAAGGTGTCGATGGCGGTGTCGATCGCCTCCTGCTGGTGCGCCGGGTCGTCCGCCTTGCCGGCGACCGCGACGGCCACGTCCGGACCGCCGAGCCCGGCGGCGGCCTCGTCCAGGGCCTCCTGCTTGCGCGCCGTGATGACCACGCGGCCGCCCTCGGCGACGATCTGGCGGGCGATGCCGAGGCCGATGCCTCGGCTCGCACCCGTCACCAAGGCGGTCTTACCGGACAGTCTGCTCACTCGTATCTCCTTGTCGCGCAATGTATGTGGGCTTCTATCGGGTCGAGCGGGACGAGGTCAGCTGAGACGCTCGAGCACCATGGCCATGCCCTGGCCACCGCCGACGCACATGGTCTCCAGGCCGAACTGCTTGTCGTGGAAACGAAGGGAGTTGATCAAGGTGCTGGTGATGCGCGCACCGGTCATCCCGAACGGGTGACCGACGGCGATGGCGCCGCCGTTGACGTTGAGCTTGTCCCACGGGATGTCGAGGTCGCGGGCGGACGGGATGACCTGCGCCGCGAACGCCTCGTTGATCTCGACCAGGTCGATGTCACCGATGGTCATGCCCGCGTGGGCCAGCGCCCTGCGGGACGCCTCGACCGGGCCGAGGCCCATGATCTCGGGCGACAGCGCGGTCAGGCCGGTGGAGACGATCCGGGCCAACGGGGTGAGCCCCAGCTGCTCGGCCTTGGTGTCGCTCATGATGATCACGGCGGCGGCGCCGTCGTTCAGCGGACAGCAGTTGCCGGCGGTCACGGTGCCGTCGGGGCGGAAGACCGGCTGCAGTTGCGAGACCTTCTCCAGGGTGACACCCGCGCGCGGACCGTCGTCCTTCTCCACGGTGCTGCCGTCCGGCAGCGTCACGGGAGTGATGTCCTGCGCCCAGAAGCCGTTCTTCTGCGCCTCCTCGGCGAGGTTCTGGCTGCGTACGCCGAACTCGTCCTGGTCCGCGCGGGTCACGTTCTTGTACGACGCGACGTTCTCGGCGGTCTGGCCCATCTGGATGTAGATGTCCGGCAGCTCGCCGTCCTCGCGCGGGTCGTGCCACGGAAGCATCTGTCCGGCGGCGGCCACCTCGGTGCGTCGGCGGGCGTCGTCGAACTGGGGGTTCCTGGTGTCGGGGTAACCGTCCGCCGATCCGCGGTCGTAGCGGCTCACCGTCTCCACGCCGGCGGAGATGAAGACCTCGCCCTCCCCTGCCTTGATCGCGTGCATCGCCATCCGAGACGTCTGCAGGCTCGAGGAGCAGTAGCGCTGCACCGTGGTGCCGCCGACGTGGTCCAGGCCGAGTTGGGTGGCCACGACGCGGGCCATGTTGAATCCGGACTCACCGGCGGGCTGCCCGCAACCGAGCATCAGGTCCTCGATGTCGCCACGGTCCAGCTCGGGCACCTTGTCGAGGGCCGCCTGGATCATCTGGACGGTGAGGTCGTCCGGGCGCATATCGACCAGGGATCCCTTGCGCGCCCGGCCGATGGGAGACCTGGCGGTGGCGACGATGACAGCTTCGGGCATGGGTGCTCCCCGCATTCGGGCCGACGGAGTTGTGATGACCCCGGCGGCTGACTAAGCGCTTGCTTACTGTGTGCCAGCTCACCCTAGCGGTCACCGGGACGTGATCGAACGAGGTCCCGGGCAGCGACGTGGTGGGTGCGCACGCCGCTGGTCCGCGGCCGGCCCGAGTGTGAGGGCGCAGGCGACGCTGACGGTGTTCGCGTTCGTTGACGGCGTTCGAACGCCGTCAATGGCGGTAAACGCCGTCAGGCTCATGCGGCGGGTCTCTGGTGGCCGGGTCGGGTGGGCATCAGGCCGGGGGTGAGGTCCCAGGTGACGCCGGTCGTGGTGACCTGGGCGGTGAGCAGGTCGCGGTGCACGATGGTGTGGTGGCGTGCGCACAGCAGTGCTGCGTTGCTCAGTGTTGTCTCTCCGCCGGCCCACCAGGGCCGCACATGGTGGGCATCGCACCAGTCGGGTGGCCGGTCGCAACCGGGGAAGGTGCAGTGCTTATCGCGGTGGATGATCGCGGTGCGCAGTCCGCCGGTGAAGAGGCGTTTCGCGCGGCCGACGTCCAAGGGTTCGGACTCGGTGCCGAGGACTGCGGGGATGAGATCCGCATCGCACGCGAGTCGGCGGAGAGTGCCGGCGTCGAGGTGATCGCCGTCGGTGGTGCGTCCGATGCCCGGTAGGTACGTCGGTGCGAATCCGCCGTCGTCTGAACCATGTTGGCTGAGCCGACCCGTTTCGCGGAGTCCCTCGTACAGAGTGTTCAAGTCCAGGGTGACCAGGATCTTGGCGGTCCCGCCGAATTCTCCGACCGGCCGCGAGCTGGTGCCGTCGAGGACGCCTGCGGCGGTGTCGACCAAGCGCACCAGCGCGTCCGCGCGCCGTTTGGCCGGGGTGCGGGTGTCCCGCCCGGGCGCACTGGTCCCCGTTTGCGGCAGCGGCCCGATATTCGGTGCGTCGCACGGGTCGTCGGTGCTGGTGGCGCAGGGCTGTGGTGTAGGCGCGGACAGGGCGCGGAGGGCGTGTTTGACGACCGCGGCGTGGCCACCGGAGAGCTCGGCGACGAACCGGGTCAACCCACTGGGCAGGTCGGCCCAGAGCACCGACTCACACGCCTGCTGACGCTCCTCGTCCCGCACCAACCGCTGCGGGGCGTACTCCCCCAGGATGCGAGTACTCAACTCCCGCAACGTCCGCCACCCATGATCGGACAACGACAGGTACCGCCCGAGAAGGTCATCACGGTCCGCGGTCGGCAGCTGAGGAAGTATCCGCGGCACCTCCCGCAAGGCGGCAGCCGCGACCGGCACACTCGCCGACCCGTCAGCCAGGGCATCGGCGACGACCTGGTTGCGGAGGTCGGCGCACTCGACGCCCACCATCCCGACCCGGCGGACCACCGCCGGCTCCACACCAGTCGCCTGACGGGCGACCCATGCCGGGGCACCCGTGGCGGTGGAGTTCGCCACGGTCCCGCGGCTCAGCGCGTCGGCCGTGGCCAACGCCGCAATGTTCTCCGCCCGGGAGGAGACACGCAGCATGCCCCCGACCACGTCGCCCAGCGCCGCTTCGTCCAGCTGCCACAGCGCGCCCGGCCACTCCTCCAACGCGGAGCTGAACTCGCTCAGCAGCGACATCAACCGGGCACCAGCACCCGGCGCAGCAGGCCGATGGATGCCGGTCGTCGACTGCGCCATGGCCCCTCCTGCGCTGGTGACGGCACCCCTTGCCATCTACCCTGAATCATACGCATGTTCGATAGATGACACAAGGCCAAAATCCTGCAAATATATTGTGAGTATTAAGGATTCGTGGAGAGAGTTATCTACATCCCCCTCCCTCGGTGCCGGAATTTGCGGGTTATCCACACAGCGCGACTCGCCGTCTGTGCCAACGAGAGGCACCAGCGTCTAAGAGACCCATCGGGCCCGGGACCTCGACACCTGACCCAACGAGGTCCTCCGGAGCGGCGTCGTACGAGGGGCAGCTGCACCTCGGGGGTGCAGCTACCGGAACCGACTCGGGGGTTTGGACCGTGCCACGACCGCTTGACCGCAACGCGACCTATCTACCGGGGCTCGACGGTGTCCGCACCGTCGCCGTCGCCCTCGTGATCTGCGCCCACCTGGGGCTTCCCTGGGCTCGTGGAGGGATCCTCGGCGTCGGGATCTTCTTCACGCTCAGTGGATTCCTCATCACCTCGATCCTGCTCGGCTCGCTCGAGCGGCTGGGCAGCCTGCGGTTGCGCACGTTTTGGATCCGTCGTGCACGCCGGCTGCTGCCCGCGGTCGTGGTGCTGCTCGTCGTGGTGCTCGCGTGCACGGCGATCCTCGACCCGGCGGCCTTCGCGGCCCGCGTACGAGACGCGCTGGCCGCGGTGTTCTACCTCGCCAACTGGAACACGATCGGCCAGGCGTACGTCGCGGCGAACACCCAGGCGGTCGATCCGCTCGAGCACTTGTGGTCGCTCAGTGTCGAGGAGCAGTTCTACCTGGTGTGGCCACCGGTGCTTGGCCTGCTGCTCTTCGTATGTCGTGGACGGGTGCGGGTGGTCGCGGCCGTCACCGCCCTCCTCGCGGCAGGGTCGTTCGCGCTCTCCTGGACGATGTTCGCACCGGGCGTCGAGGGCGCGACCCGTGCCTACGAGGGCACCGACACCCGCGCCGGGGCATTGCTCGTGGGCGCGCTGGCCGCGATGCTCTGGCTGCCCTCGCTCCGGCGCGGCGACCGGCGACGAGGCCGACGGGTCGCGCTGGACGTGAGTGCAGTCGGCGCACTGTCAGCGATCGGCGTACTGGTCTGGCGCACCGATCAGTTCAGCGCCTTCCTCTACCCGTGGGGATTCTTGCTGCTCTCCCTCGCCACAGTCGTCGTGCTGATGGCCGCGGTCCAGGACGGCGGAATGCTCGGCGCCGTCCTGGGGAGTGCGCCGATGCGCTGGGTGGGCGAGCGGTCATACGGCATCTACCTGTGGCAGACCCCGGTGATCGTCTTCTCCCAGGGGCTCACGGACCGACACGGGTGGGCGCTGTCGCTCGCGAACGTCGCGGTCACGGTCGCCCTCGCAGCCCTCTCGTGGACGCTGGTGGAGGACCCGACCCGCCGACTGGGCTTCCGAGGCGCGTTCGCCACGCGCGCGGCGACCCGCCCGGCGCCGGCACTGACCGCGGTCGAGCGGGACATGGTGCGCTCGTGAGGAGCGCCGGTGGTCGACGCACTCTCCTCGGGGTCGCGACCTTTCTGGCGGTCGCCGTGATCGCGCTCATCCTGCCGGCGGCGTTGCACGCCGGCCGACCCGACCCGGCGACGGCATTCGGACCGACGGCCTTCCCGCCGGTCTCCCCGCCCGTCTCCTCCCCCACCTTCACACAGCCTTACGCGCCGGGGTCCAGCACCCCGCCGGCCACCCACCCGGGTCCGCTCAGGACCAGCTGCAGCTCGTTGCTCTACGTCGGTGACTCCACCTCGGAGGGGGTCGTCTCGATCGACTACCTGCCCGAGCCCTCCGACCGCGAGGACGCGCGGTTGCGGGCGGTGGGCGTCCGCACGTTCATCCCGGAGATCTCCGGTGCGCGGGCGATCGTGGAGCACTACAAGGGCCAGGCCAGCGGCGCGGACGTGGTGAACCGCTATGTCGCGCAGGGGTATCGGGGTTGCTGGATCATCGCGCTGGGAAACAACGACGCGGCGAACATGTCCGTCGGAGGCACGCCCGACGCGGCCGGCCGGATCGACATGGTGATGCGCAGGATCGGTGGACAGAAAGTGCTCTGGGTCGACACCCGCACGCTCGTGAGCACCGGCCCGAACGCCGAGCCGAAGATGGCCGCCTGGGACTCCGCGCTGCTGGGGGCGTGCGGGCGCTATCCCGAGCTGCGGGTCTACGACTGGGCCAGTGAGGTGCGACCGGACTGGTACACCCACACCGACGACATCCATTACACGACACCGGGCTACCGCGCCCGGTCGCTGGGCATCGCCCGGGCACTGGCCAACGCCTTCCCCGCGAGCGGCGCACCTCAGCCCGGGTGCACGGTCACCTCGCGGTGAGCGGCGTGACCGGTTACGGGGTGAGCAGCAGCTTGCCGGTGGTGGCGCGACCCTCGAGGGCCTCGTACGCCGCAACGGCCTCGTCGAACGGGTAGCTCGCGCTGACGTCGACGTGCAACGACCCGCGCTCCACTGCACTGAGCACGGCCCCCGCACGCCACAGCAGCTCCTCGCGGGTCGCGATGTAGGAGGCCAGGGTCGGGCGCGTGACGAAGAGGGAGCCGAGTCGGTTGAGCCGCTGCAGATCGAACGGCGGCACCTGTCCGCTGGCCGCGCCGAAGAGCGCCATCAGCCCGCGCGGTCGCAGCGAGCGCAACGACGCATCGAAGGTGGCCTGACCGACACCGTCGTACACGACGTCGACCCCGCGGCCGGCTGCGTCGCGCACCGCGGCGGCCAGCTCCTCCGGCTTGCCGTCGAAGTCGTGGTAGCCGATGGTGTGCTGCGCACCCAGTCGTGAGGCGATGGCCAGCTTGTCCGCGGTGCCCGCCGTCGCGACCACCTGGGCGCCCTTGGCCACGATGAGCTGGACGAGCAGCTGTCCGACTCCCCCGGCCGCCGCGTGCACCAGGGCGATGTCCCCCTCGCGCACCGGGTAGGTCGACTCGACCAGATAGTGCGCGGTCATGCCCTGGAGCATGGCTGCGGCGGCCTGCGGCAGGTCGACGCCGTCGGGCACGGGGACGACAGCGGCGGCCGGCACGTTGACGAGCTCGGAAGCCGACCCGGCCCCGGAGGCCCACGCGACGCGAGCGCCCGGGCGGAGGTCGGACACCTTGGCTCCGACCGCCTCGACCGTGCCGGCACCCTCCTCGCCCGCCACGAACGGGGTCGGACCGGGGTACACGCCCTCTCGTTTGTAGACGTCGATGAAGTTCACCCCCGTCGCCACGACCCGCACCTGCACCTCGTCGGGCGCGGGCGCGGGCACGTCGTGGTCACGGACCGCCAGCACCGAACGGTCGCCATGCTCGGTCACGAAGAGAGCGCGCGTCATGACCCTCACCCTATTGCGGTGCGTGCAGAGCTCCCGGACAGTCGCTCCGCGCCTGAGCAGCAGCTTTGCCTATATCCGCACCTGCTCTATCTGGATGACCGCAGGTCGCGCACCACCACCTGGCGGGAGCCCACGACCTCGTAGTCGCTGGCCAGCAGGGCCTGCACGGCGACCACGTTGCCGGGAGCCGCGGAAGCGATCAGCGGGTGCCCCTCCGGGATGAGGGCCGAGGCCGCGCGCAGGGCTTCTGCACCGAGGCCCTGACCCCGTGCGCCCGGCGCCACCTCGACCCCGATCTCCTGCAGACCGCCGATGCCGGTGCTCAGCGAGACCACGACGTCGTCGCCGTCCGTCAGACCGAACGCCCGCGCGTCCGTCCGGAATGCCGCCGCGTACCGCACCCGAGGGTGGTCATCGAGATCCGGACGCCGCACGAGCGGGCCGTCGGTCTCCTCGAAGTCGCGGCCGGTGAACTATACGACCGTCAGGAGGTCCAGCGAGTGCACGACTCCATGACCTCCGAGCAGAGCCATCGCAATGGCTCGATGGTGGGCTCCTCCGGTCCCGTCCGCGCCCGACGTGGCCAGCTCCTCGTCGCTGAGGTCGTCCGGCGCGCAGATGACCGCGTGCCCGGCGAAGGCCACCACGCCGAACACCCCGCGCGCCCAGCTCGGCATCCGCGTCCGCGACCGTCGACCGGCGGCGGGAATCGCATCCAGGCAGCATGGATCGCAGATCCCAGTGGGTGCGAATGGATGGCCTGCAGGGAAGTCACCAGGTGTGGGGTCAGCCCCCAACTGTCGAAGCCGTCGTCCGGCAGCGTCATTCGAACGGTGCGGGGTCGCCGGACCCGACCCGCACGACCTCGGGCGTCTCGCCCGACCAGTCGACGACCGTGGTGGGCTCGTCGCCGCACTTACCGGAGTCGATGACGGCGTCGACCTGGTGGTCCAGCTCCTCCTTGACCTGCCAGCCGTCGGTCATCGGCTCTTGGTGGTCCGGCAGGATCAGCGTGCTCGAGAGGATCGGGTCGCCGAGCTCCTCCAACAGCGCGCAGGCGACCGGGTGGGCGGCGATGCGGACGCCGACGGTGCGTTTCTTCGGGTGCAGCAGCCGGCGTGGCACGGCACCTGTCGCCGGGAGGATGAACGTGTAGGAGCCGGGCGCCGCAGCCTTGACCGAGCGGAAGACGCGGTTGTCGAAGTGCACCAGCTGTCCCACCTGGGCGAAGTCGTGGCAGACCAGGGTGAAGTGGTGGTGGCTGTCCAGCTGCCGGATCCGGGTGATCCGCTCCTTGCCGTCCGGGTTGTCCAGCGAGCAGCCGAGCGCGTAGCCGGACTCCGTCGGGTAGGCGAGCAGCCCGCCGTCGCGCACGATCGCCACCGCCTGGCCGATGCTGCGCGGCTGGGGATCCCTAGGGTGCACGTCGAAGTACCTCGCCATTCGGCACACGTTAGGGGACGACGATGAGCGGTCGGAAGAAACTGCCGGACTGGGCGGAGCGGCTCGACCTGCAGGAGCATCCGGAGGGCGGCTGGTTCCGCGAGACCTACCGCAGCGACCTGCAGATCCCGGACTTCCTGTCGGGCGGTTCGGGCGGCCACCGGTCGCTGGCGACGGCCATCCTCTACCTGTTGATGCCGGGTGAGCAGAGCGAATGGCATCGAGTCACCTCGGACGAGCTGTGGATCCACCAACACGGCGGTCTGCTCGCGCTGGAGCTCGGCGGCGACGGACAGGTGCCCGATGGCAGGACCACCGAATATCTCGGCATGGGTCCAGCCCTCGACCGCGACGTCGCGGTGCCCCAGGCGCTCGTGCCCGCCGGGCACTGGCAGCGCGCATCGCCGTTCGGGCTGAACGGCCGCGTCGAACCGGTGCTGGTCAGCTGCGTCGTGACACCGGGCTTCGACTTCGCCGACTTCGAGCTGTACGACGGCTGACCCGACTGACGTGCGACGGACGGCGTGCGTTTAGGCCCGCTCGGTGCCGAAACGCGGTCACGAAGCGTCGTACGGCGTGCGTTTGGGACCGCGCGGCGCCGCCCCACAACCCTGCTCACGTAAGGGGACGCCACGAGGGACCATGCGGCGCCCTCGCAGCGGATCGGCTCAGCTCCCCCAGCGCTCGGCCAGCGTGCGCACGACCTTGATGTCCCGGGTGGTCGCATCACCGACGGTCTTCTCCAGTCGGGCGTTGGTCATCTTCGCCTGGTGCGCCGGCTTGGTCAGCCACCAGTAGACCTCCGACCCGTGGACCCGCAGCCGTTCGCCCGGCTCCTCCCAGTCCTGCAGCAGGTCGGAGGCGTCCGCCGTCACCGGCTCGGCGCAGAACGTGACGTAACGACGCGCCTCGCCGTCCGGGTACGGCGACGCCAGGCCCTCGGCGTACGCCGCGACCTCGGCCAGCGCCGCGGGAGTGCGCACGACACAGGGCACCTGGAACCCGAACTCGGCCTCGATCAGCCGCTCCAGCTCGGCGCGTACCTTCACCGCCGACCGCATCGGTGTCTGCAGGCGCAGGTTGCCGCTCTGGATGTAGGTCTCGACGTCGCTGAACGCGTTGTCCGACAGCAGCTCGCGCAGAAGCGCCATCTTGACCCACCGCGGCCGCACATTGACCGCGCGCAGGAACACGATGTACGTCGGCACGCCTCACAGGCTGCCACTAGATTGCCCAGATGAGCGCCGACAGTCCGACATACAGCCTGATCCTCATCCGGCACGGCGAGACGGAGTGGTCGCGCACCGGCCAGCACACCGGGACGACGGATCTGCCGCTTCTACCCGAGGGTGAGGACTGCGCGCGCCGGGCGGGCGAGGTCATCCGGGACATGCCGCGCGTGGCGGCGTTCGTGTCGCCCATGCAGCGCGCACGACGTACGGCGGAGCTCGCGGGCATCACCGACTACACGATCGACGCCGACCTGCGCGAGTGGGACTACGGCGGTTACGAGGGCCTCACCACTCCCCAGATCCGTGAGCGGTCCGGCGACCCGCGCTGGGAGATCTTCAAGGACGGTGTGGTGCCCGGCAAGACGCCCGGCGAGACGGTCGAGGACGTCGCCGCCCGGGTCAGCCACATCATCGAACGCTCGATCCCGATGCTCGACGACGGCAACGTCGTCGTGGTCGCGCACGGCCACTCCCTGCGCATCCTCGCCACGGTGTTCCTGCAGAACGTGCCGCGTCTCGGCGCCCGCCTCATGCTGGACGCCGGTGCGATCTCGATGCTCGGCTACTACCACGGCAATCCGTGCATTCAGGTGTGGAACCGGCCGACCCGCGAGGGCGTGTAGGCGTCAGCCGGGCAGCTCCCAGGTGTGCACGGGCTCGTTGCTGTGCATGCCGTCGAGGTAGCGCTCCACCATCTGCGCGAGGGCCTCCAGCCGGCTGAGGCCCTTGGCTTCCAACGCCTGGACGCACTCGACTTGCCAGCTCGCGCCGTTGCGCCCCACCCGGCAGCGCTGCTCGATGATGCCGAGGTAGCGCTCGCGGACCGCCGTCGCCACGCCCCACTTGCGCAGTCCCTCGTGCGCGAGCGGGAGCAGGTGGCGCAGCACCAGCTCCTCGGACGCGACCTCGCCGAACCCCGGCCAGTAGATCGTCGCGTCCATCCCCCGTCGGGCGCCTTCGGTGAAGTTGTGCTCGGCCGCGGCGAAGCTCATCCGGGACCACACCGGCCGGTCGTGCTCGGCCAGCATCCGCACGACGCCGTAGTAGAACGCCGAGTTGGCCAGGGTGTCGGCGATCGTGGGACCGGCCGGCAGCACCCTGTTCTCCACCCGCAGGTGCGGTGTGCCGTCGACCGTGTCGTAGATCGGCCTGTTCCAGCGGTAGACCGTGCCGTTGTGCAGCTTCAGCTCGGCCAACTCGGGCGCGCGCCCCTCGTCGAGCACAGCGATCGGGTCCTCCTCGCTGGTCTCGGGCAGCAGCGCCGGGAAGTAGCGCACGTTCTCCTCGAAGAGATCGAAGATCGAGGTGATCCACCGCTCCCCGAACCACACCCGCGGCCGCACGCCCTGGTATTTCAGCTCCACCGACCGGGTGTCGGTCGCCTGCAGGAAGAGCTCGACGCGCGTCTCCTGCCACAGCTGCTTGCCGAAGAGGTACGGCGAGTTGGCACCGACCGCGAGCTGTACCCCGGACAGCGCCTGGGCGGCATTCCAGTAGGCCGCGAACTGGTGGGGCTGCACCTGCAGGTGCAGCTGCACGGACGTGCACGCGGACTCGGGGTAGATCGAATCGGCATACATGGCAAGGCGTTCGCCACTGGTGCCCTCGATGTCGATGAAGAGATCCTCACCACGCGCGGCGAAGATCGACTCGTTCAGTGCGGCGTACCGGGCGTTGGCGCTCATCCAGTCCGGCGAGAAGTGCTCGGGCATCAGGGTGGGCAGGATGCCCACCTGCACGATGCGCGCGCCGGCCTCGTTGGCCTTCGTCTCGGCGCGGTTGAGGCTCTCGCGCAGCTCCCGCTCCAGCTGGATCGCCGAGTCGCCGGGCATGGGGCGCGGGCTGACGTTGAGCTCGATGTTGTAGCGGCCGAGCTCGGTTTGATAGTCGGTGTCGGCGATGCTCTCCAGCACGGCGGCGTTCGACATCAACGGCATGGCGTCCTTGCCGACCAGGTTGAGTTCGATCTCCATGCCGGTCAGCTGCTGCTCGTACTCGAAGCGGTGCGTCGCCAGCATCCGCTCGAAGACGTCCAGGTCCTGGCGCACCTTCTCGCGGTAGCGCTGCCGCTGCTCGCGGGTGTACGTCGTGCCGGAAACTTCCGCGCCCATCAGGCCTCCTCGAAGATCGGGCCCAACCTACGGGGTGTCGACGACCTGGTCGTAGCACCGACCACGATTCGCGGCCGCACCCGATGCGCCGGACGTCCTTCCCGGGTCGCAGGTTGTCGGCCTGGCGGCCATTTTCCTACGCCACCCGGCCCTCCGACGGTGGGTTGTCGGCCCTGCGGTCACTTTCCTGCGCCGCGCTTGGTCGGTTCCTGCCACTAGCCAGTGCCGCCCGCGGTGAAGTGCTCCCATGTCTGCGCGAGCAGGTCACGATCGGGACGTTCGCGACCAATCTCGGGAAGCACCATCAGAGGCTGATCGTGCCGGCTCTTCAAGCCGTGCTCGAGCATCGGCCCGTCGATCTCATCCAAGAGGTCATGGCGGATCTGCACGACGTAATCCGGCCGGATGCCGAGGATGCGACGGTCGTACGCCGCATGATGGATCCGGCACAAAGCAAGCCCGTTGGTCACCGATGCGATCCCGCCCTCCGTCGAGTCCGGAACAATGTGGGCGGCGTCTAGCAACTCGCCGTGTCGCAGCGAGCACACGGCACATCGCGTTCCATAGGCGCGCATCACCGTTGCCCGGAAGACAGGCTGGTGTAGCCGCACTTTCGTCTCCTGCAGGACGTACCGGCGCAGCGCAGCCTCGACGAGAGAGTCTGGATCGGCGGATGCTAGTTCCGGCTCGTATCCCACGACGAATTGATGTTGCTCGACTTCTTCCGCCACGAGGTACACCGGGTACATCGGCTGGTGTTGACCTCGGCCTACCCCGAAGAACCAGATCAGAGGAAGTCGTTGGTCCATTGCACGCCGTAGCGCGACGTTCTCTGGGTGCTGCGACTCGGTCCCGCGCCACTTGTAACGCAGCCGCCCATCCAGTCCAGTCAGGTCGTCGTACGGTTTCGGTCGACCGGGCGGGGTGTAAACGGTTCGGATCGAGAGGGCCGCGTCGAGCACAGCAGGCTTTCGGATGCCCCGTTGACGGTCGATCAGGGCGAGCCGCTCTCCATCGAACCGGAAATCTGCGAGGTCTTCACCCGACAAGGGCAAAGAACCATCGTGCGTTCGAGCACTGAGCCAGGCCATTGCTTCATGCCGCAGACGCATGTCGCGCTCGGTTGACCAATGCATCACGGACTCACCCTGGCAGACCGTTGCCCATGGCAACGCCGCCACACGCCGGGGCAAATGCGCAGGCCTGTCGGAGGTGGCTCCTAGCCTTCGGAACGTGCGCATCATCCACACCTCCGACTGGCACCTGGGCCGCTCCTTCCACGGTGCCGGGCTGCTCGATGCGCAGGTGGCCTACCTCGACCACCTGGTCGACGTGGTG
Organism: Allobranchiibius sp. GilTou73; assembly: GCF_021391335.1. Classification (GTDB taxonomy): domain Bacteria; phylum Actinomycetota; class Actinomycetes; order Actinomycetales; family Dermatophilaceae; genus Allobranchiibius; species Allobranchiibius huperziae. Next base: position 2,619,461 of record NZ_CP090051.1, read on the forward strand.
CGCCAGGAGAAGGTCGGCGCGGTGCTGGTGTCCGGTGACATCTATGACCGCGCGCTGCCCGCCCCAGCGACCGTTGCGGCGCTTGATGAGGCCGTGGTGCGGCTGCTCGACGCCGGTGCGCAGGTCGTGCTCTCCAGCGGCAACCACGACTCCGCGACGCGACTCGGTTTCGGGTCGCGGGTGCTGGAGCGTGCGGGCCTGCACATCCGCACCTCCCTGGACGGGATCGGCAGGCCGGTCGACCTCGGCGGCGCGGCGGTCTACCCGCTCCCCTACCTCGAACCGTCCGTGGTGGCCCCCGCGCTGGACGCCGCGCCCACGCACGCCGGCGTGCTGCGCGCCGCGATGACCCGGGTGCGCGCGGACGCCGCAAGCCGACCGACCCCGACGATCGTCATGGCGCACGCCTTCGTCACCGGAGCCACCACCAGCGATTCCGAGCGCGACATCGCCGTCGGCGGGGTCGCCGCGGTGCCGCGCGCTGTCTTCGCGGGCATGACGTATGCCGCGCTGGGCCACATCCACCGGCCGATGGAGCTGGCCGACGGCGTGCGTTACAGCGGGTCACCGGTGGCGATGTCCTTCTCCGAGGCGGGTCAGGTGAAGTCCTCGGTGCTGCTCGACCTGCAGGACGGGCAGGTGCGCACCGAGCTGATCGAGGCTCCGGTACACCGACCGATCGCCCGGTTGCGCGGCGTGCTGGCCGATCTGCTCGCCGACCCGGCCCTCACCCAGCACGAAGACGCGTGGTGCGAGGTCGTCCTCACGGACCCGATGCGACCGCCCGCGGCCATGGAGCAGGTACGCCGCCGGTTCCCGCACACCCTCACGCTCGGGTTCGCCCAGGCCGCGACCCCCATCGACCGCCGCAGCTACGCGGAGCGGGTCGACGGCCGCGACGACCTGGACCTCTGCTGCGACTTCACCGAGCACGTACGCGGCGGGGTAGCCGCCACCGACGCCGAGCGCGCCGTCTGGGCCGCGGCGTTCGAGCGCGGCCGCGCCGCCCGCGACGCCGGGGCCGACGAGGGCGCCGCCCGGGCCACGTCGGGCGACCGGGGCGTCGCATGAGGCTGCACCTGCTGGAGCTGCAGGCGTTCGGACCCTTCGCCGGCCTCGAGCGGGTCGACTTCGACGCGCTGGACGCGGCAGGGCTCTACCTCATCCACGGCGCCACCGGCGCCGGCAAGACCTCGATCCTCGACGCGGTCTCCTACGCCGTCTACGGCGCCCTTCCCGGCGGCCGCACCGGGCATCGCGAGACCATCCGCAGCGACCACGCCGATCCGAGCGTCCCGTCGCACGTGCAGATCGAATTCACCGCCGCCGGCGAGCGATTGCGGATCCGCCGCAGTCCGGAGTGGGACGCTCCCAAGAAGCGCGGCACCGGCACCACCCGACGCCCCGCCACCGTCCTGCTGGAAGTGCTGCACGGCAGCGAGTGGGTCGCGCAGAGCACCCGGATGGACGAGGCGGCCGAGATCGTCACCGACCACCTCGGCCTGGGACTGGAGCAGTTCGCCCAGGTGGTGCTGCTCCCCCAGGGCGAGTTCGCGACCTTCCTGCGCGCGAAGCCCGAGGACCGTGGGGCGCTGCTCGGCCGGCTCTTCGACATCGAGCGCTTCACCGCGGCGCAGGACTGGCTCGCCGAGCGCCGGCGCGAGCTGAACACGCAGGTCCGCGAGACCGCCACGGCCCTCGCCCATCAGGCCGACCGACTCGTCGACCTGCTCGCGGAGCTGGACCTGCCGGCACCGCACGACCAGCCGCAGACCGCTGACGCGCCCGAAGTCACCGCGCTCCACGCAACGGTCGTGGACTGCCGCCGGCTGGCCGCCGACCACGCGACCCGCGCCCTCGTCGACGCAGACGACGCGGACCGGCAGCGCGACATCGCCCGAGATGCCTTGCAGCAGGCCGATCGGCTCGTGGGACTGCAGCAGCAGGCCCGCGCGGCCCGCGCGGTGTTGCAGGCGTACGCGGCGCGTGAGGACGAGCGTTGCGCACAGCGGGAGGCGGTGCGGGCGTCTCGCCGCGCAGCCGTCGTCCGGCCGGTCGCCGCGCGGCGCCGGGAAGCAGTCGCGACCCTCGACGCGGCCTCCTCGCGCCTCGAAGCCTCCGTCGCGCAGGCGCGTGCGCTCGTGGGCCCCACCCACTCGCTCGACTCGGCGCGGGACCGGTCCGCGCTGGCCTGTGCGATCGCCGACGGCGGTCGAGCACTCACGGGTCTACGCGATCTGGAGTCTCAAGCGGCCGCCGAGGCGAGGAGCGTCGGTCATCAGGGCGATGAGGCGTCCGCGACCGCCGAGCAGTTGGCGGCGGTGGTGGCCCACCTCGATCAGTTGCGTGATCGGGTCGAGCGGATCGAGGCCGAACTGGCCGGCGCCGCGGATCCCGGTCCGGACGCCGTCAGCGCCGCCGAGCGGGTCGTCGAATCGATCAGGACGGCGCAGTCCGCCCACGAGTCCTTGGAGCGTTCACTCAATGTCGTCGGGGCGGCCCGCGAGCACACCGCGAAGGTCACGCCGATCTACGTCGCCGCGGAGGAGCAGGTGCTCGAGCTGCGACGCCGACGGCTGGCGGGCATGGTCGGCGAGATCGGCGGCGAGCTGCGACCCGGATGCCCCTGTCCTGTCTGTGGATCCGAGCAGCACCCGGCACCGGCGATGCCCGTCGACGACGCGGTGACCGCAGCCGACGTCGAGCGCGCGGAGGCTGACGCCGAAGCAGCACGGACGATCCACGCGGACGCACAGACCGCGCTGGCCATCGCCCAGGGCCGCCACGAGGACTGCGTCACGGCCCACCGCCTCGCCCTGGCGGCCATCCCCGGGTGGGCTGCAGAGGAGGCGGCCCCCGACGCCGACGCCCTCCGTGAGCTCCTGTCCGTCGCCCGGCGCGCGGTCGCCGCTGCGATCTCGGTACGGGATCACCGGCAGACGCTGACGAAGCTGCTCGCGGAGTCCGCCGCCGCGACGTCCGAGGCGCAGGAAGCACACGCCCGGGCACAGGCCGGTCACGCGGCGGCGGTGTCGCGCCTGGCCGAGACCCGCGAGCGACTCTCCGACATCGAGCGGCGCATGGCCGACCGCCGCGGCCGGCATGCGCAGGAGTGCTGGTGCGACCTCGTCGACCAGGGCGACCCGCTGAAGCGCCATCAGGAGCTGGAGCGGGCGGGCGAGACGTTGCAGGCCGCCGACCAGACCTGGCGAGCCGCGCAGGACGACGACCGCAAGGCGGCCGGTGACCTGTCCGAGATCCTCACCGCGCAGGACTTTCCCGATCTGCCGCACGCCGTCGAGGCACTCCTGACCGCCGATCGGGTGGAGCACCTCGAGCAGACGGTGGCGACGGAGCGCGCGGCCTACGACCGGGCGGTCGGGGTGCTGGACCAGCCGAACGTCGCCGACGCCGAGACGGCGCCCGCTCCGGATCTGCCCGCCCTGGAGGAGGCGGCACAGTCGGCCGAGCATCGGCGTACGACGACCGCGCAGGCCGTGTCCACCGCCGACCGTGCCGTGCGCGACCTGGACAGCATCGCGGCGGCGGTGCGCGAGCTGGCGCAACGATCCCGGCCCGCGCTCGAGGAGCTCGCGGTCCTCGGCCCGTTGGCCGACACGGCCGCCGGCCACGGCGACAACCTGCTGCGGATGCGCCTGACGTCCTATGTGCTGGCCGCCCGGCTGGAGCTGGTGACAGCCCTCGCCAACGATCACCTGAAGGTGATGTCCGACGGTCGCTTCACCCTGGAACACAGCGACGAGCTGGCGCGAGGCGGTGCCCGCAGCGGCCTCGGCCTGCGGGTGCTCGATGCCTGGACCGGTCGCGCCCGCGACACCGCGAGCCTGTCCGGCGGTGAGGCGTTCACCGCTTCCCTCGCCCTGGCCCTCGGGCTCGGCGACGCCGTGCTCCACGACTCCGGCGGCCGCCCGCTCGGCACGCTGTTCGTCGACGAGGGCTTCGGATCCCTTGACGAGGAGACTCTTGACCAGGTGATGGAAGTGCTCGACGGGCTGCGGGCCGGCGGACGCAGTGTCGGCATCGTCAGTCACGTCGGCGAGCTGCGAGCGAGGATCCGCAGCCGCGTACAGGTCCGCAAGACCGAGAGCGGGTCCCACATCGAGGTCATCCCCGCCGCGCAGGACGCGGTCGCGTAACGACACACGCGCCACGCGCGGCGGTGCCCCTGCCGGGCGTTCACGCTGTGCGAGGCTGTCCGCCGTGCGTGAGATCAAGCAGTCGGCGAAGCTTCAACATGTCCGGTACGACGTGCGCGGACCGATCCTCGTCGAGGCCGAACGCCTCGAGGCCGAGGGGCACTCGATCCTCAAGCTGAACATCGGCAACCCCGCCCCGTTCGGCTTCGAGGCGCCCGACGCGATCCAGCGGGACGTCGTGCACCACCTACACAAGAGCCAGGGCTACAGCGACTCCCGAGGCATCTTCTCCGCACGTACGGCGGTGGCGAACTACTACCAGGGCAACGGCCTGACGGGTGTCGAGGTCGACGACGTCTTCATCGGAAACGGGGTCAGTGAGCTGATCTCCCTGGTGCTGCAGGCGTTCGTCGACGACGGCAACGAGATCCTCATCCCGGCGCCGGACTATCCCCTGTGGACCGGGGCGGTCACGCTGGCGGGGGGCACGCCGGTGCACTATCGCTGCGACGAGGCCAACGGCTGGAATCCCGACCTGGACGACATCGAGTCGCGGATCACCCCGAACACGCACGCCCTCGTGCTCATCAACCCCAACAACCCCACCGGTGCGGTCTACAGCGAGGAGATCGTCCGAGGGTTCGTGGACATCGCCCGGCGCCACGAACTGGTCCTGATGTGCGACGAGATCTACGAGAAGATCCTCTTCGACGGCGCGGTCCACCACCACGCCGCGACGTTCGCCGGCGACGACGTGCTCTGCCTGACCTTCAGCGGGCTCTCGAAGGCCTACCGGGTGTGCGGCTACCGCTCCGGGTGGCTGGCGATCACCGGACCACGACACCTGGCGGCCGACTTCCTCGAAGGCCTCACGCTGCTGGCCAACATGCGGATGTGCGCCAACGTGCCCGCCCAGCACGCCATCCAGACCGCCCTCGGCGGATACCAGTCCATCGACGAGCTCATCATGCCCGGCGGGCGGTTCTACGAGCAGTCGATGCTCGCGTGGCGGCTGCTCAACGAGATCCCGGGCGTGAGCTGCGTCAAGCCCGAGGGCGCGCTCTACTGCTTCCCGCGGCTGGACCCGCAGATCTACCCGATACAGGACGACCAGGCGTTCGTCATCGACCTGCTGCGAGCCGAGAAGATCCTGGTCACCCATGGGACGGGCTTCAACTGGATCGCGCCGGATCACTTCCGCCTGGTCACGCTGCCGGACGTCGACACGCTCACCGAGGCGATCGGCCGGATCAGCAGATACCTCAGCACGATTCGCGTATAACTCACGCTTCCCGCACACGGTTGTCAGCGGATTCCTGGCGGACACGCCAGGAATCCGCTGACATTCGCGCTCAGTCCTCGAACGCCTCCGGCGAGGGGCACGAGCAGATGAGGTGCCGGTCGCCGTACGCGCCGTCGATGCGCCGCACGGGTGCCCAGTACTTGCGCATCGGGTCCACGCCCGCGGGGTAGACCGCCTCGGCGCGGGAGTACGGGTGCTCCCAGTCCTGGGTCAGCGACTGTGCGGTGTGCGGCGCGTGCCGCAGCGCGCTGTCCGCGGCGGGTACGGCGCCGTCCTCGACCTGCTGGATCTCGGCACGGATGGCGATCATCGCCTCGCAGAACCGGTCGAGTTCCTCCAGGCTCTCGCTCTCGGTCGGCTCGACCATCAGCGTGCCCGCCACCGGGAAGGACATGGTCGGCGAGTGGAAGCCGTAGTCCACCAGGCGCTTCGCGACATCGTCCACCGTGATCCCCGACGACTTGGTGAGGCCGCGCAGATCGAGGATGCACTCGTGGGCGACCAGGCCGTCCTCGCCGGAGTAGAGCACCGGGTAGGAGTCGCGCAACCGCGCCGCGACGTAGTTGGCCGACAGGATCGCGGTGCGCGTCGCGTCGGTCAGACCCTGCCCGCCCATCAGGCGGACGTAGGCCCACGAGATCGGCAGGATCGACGCCGAGCCGTACGGCGCGGCCGAGATCGGGCCCACACCCGTCTTCGGACCGGCCTCCTCGGCGAACGGGTGGTTGGGCAGGTACGGCGCCAGGTGGGAGCGGACAGCGACCGGCCCCACGCCGGGGCCGCCACCGCCGTGCGGGATGCAGAAGGTCTTGTGCAGGTTCAGGTGCGACACGTCGCCTCCGAAGCTGCCCGGCTCGGCGATCCCGATGAGCGCGTTGAGGTTCGCACCGTCGACGTAGACCTGGCCGCCGGCCTCGTGCACCAGCTCGCACAGCTCGGTGATGGTGTCCTCGTAGACACCGTGCGTCGAGGGGTAGGTGACCATCACCGCGGCCAGCGTGTCGCCATGCTGGGCGATCTTGGCCCGCAGGTCGTCCAGATCGACCTCGCCGGTCGGGGCGGTCTTGACCACCACGACCTTGAGGCCCGCCATCACCGCACTGGCGGCGTTGGTGCCGTGCGCGGACGCCGGGATGAGGCACACCCGCCGGTCATTGTCGCCTCTCGCCTGGTGATACGCGTGGATCGCGAGCAGACCCGCGAGCTCGCCCTGCGAGCCGGCGTTCGGCTGCAGGGACACCGAGTCGTAGCCGGTGATCGTGGCCAGCCAGCTCTCGAGGTCGGCGACGATCGAGCGGATGCCCTCGGTCTGGTCGGCGGGCGCGAACGGGTGCAGGTTCGCGAACTCCGGCCAGGTGATCGCCTCCATCTCGGTGGTGGCGTTGAGCTTCATGGTGCACGAGCCGAGCGGGATCATCCCGCGGTCCAGGGCGTAGTCGCGGTCGGCGAGGGTGCGCAGGTAGCGCAGCATCGCCGTCTCGCTCTGGTGGCTGTGGAACACCGGGTGGGTGAGGATCTCGTCGGTACGCCGCATCGCGTCGGCCCAGTCGGGCTCCCCCGCCGACGCGGCCGCATACTGCGGTGCCGACGCGCCGAATGCCGTTGCGACCGCGGCGAGGTCGTCGGCCGTGGTGGTCTCGTCGACGCTCAGGCAGACCGTGGCGGCATCGACCCGCCACAGGTTCACGCCCTGCTCGAGGGCCGCGGTGCGAACGTCGTCGGCGCGCCCGGGCACGGTCACGGTCAACGTGTCGAAGAAGTCATCGTCGGCGACCTGTGCGCCCGCATCGCGCAACGACGCGGCCAGGGCGGTGGCCTTCGCGTGCACCTCGCGGGCGATCCGGATCAGACCCTGGGGGCCGTGCCAGACGGCGTACATCGAGGCCATCACCGCGAGCAGCACCTGGGCGGTGCAGATGTTCGACGTCGCCTTCTCGCGGCGGATGTGCTGCTCCCGGGTCTGCAGCGCCAGTCGGTACGCCGGGTTGCCGGCCGCGTCGACGCTCACGCCGACCAGGCGGCCCGGCATCGTGCGCTCCAGTCCGGCGCGCACGCTCATGTAGCCCGCGTGCGGTCCGCCGAAGCCCATCGGCACGCCGAAGCGCTGGGTCGTGCCGACGGCCACGTCGGCCCCCCAAGTGCCGGGCGCGGTCAGCAGCGTCAACGCGAGCAGGTCGGCAGCGGCCGTGACCAGGGCGCCGGCCTCGTGGGCAGCCTGCGTCAGCGCGGTCCAGTCCACGATGCGACCCGACGCGTCCGGGTACTGCATGACGACACCGAAGACGTCGCGGTCTCCCGCGGCCTGCCGCAGGGAGGCCGCGTCGTCGACACCACGCAGATCCGCCACGACGAGCTCGATGCCGAGCGGCACGGCACGCGTGCGGGTGACGGCGATGGACTGCGGCATGACGTGCTGGTCGACCAGCAGGACCGCGTCGGCGGACGCCTTGCTGCCCCGGCGCATCAACGTCATGGCCTCGGCGACGGCCGTGGCCTCGTCGAGCAGCGACGCACCGGCCGTCTGCAGGCCGGTCAGGTCGCGTACGACGGTCTGGAAGTTGAGCAGCGCCTCGAGCCGGCCCTGGGAGATCTCCGGCTGGTAGGGCGTGTACGCCGTGTACCAGGCGGGGTTCTCCAGGATGTTGCGGCGGATCACCGCAGGAGTGTGGGTGCCGTAGTAGCCGAGGCCGATCATGCTGGTGCGCACCGAGTTGCGCGCCGCGATCGCGCGCAGCTCCTCGATGACCGCGGGTTCGGACGGTGCGGCCTGGAGCTCGAGCGGGTGGTCCGCGCGGATCCGGCCGGGGACGGCGGCGTCCAGAAGGGCCTCGAGGCTGGGCTGGTCGACGGCCTTCAGCATCACCGCGACGTCGTCCTCGGTGGGCGCGACGTGTCGGCGGACGAAGTCGGGGGCGGGCGCGTCGTGCTGGGTGGGGGTGCTCATGGCGTTCCTCGCAGAGGGCAGGCGGCGGTCGGTCGCCTCCCCTTCTGTCAGCTCGTCCCGGCCGGACTTGGACCGTACGGGGACATGCCTTCAGAGATGCCTCGACCGGGCGGTCCGGGAGCCTGAGAGGTTCTGGGGAGAATTGCCCCTTCGGCGTCCTCGCACAGGATCGTGCAAGTTCTCTCCCGCCGGCGTCGCGAGCGTGCTCAAGATTACTACGCGGGCGGGTGGACTCCTACCGCGGCCGGATCAACCGGCGTGGCGGGCCTGGCGACGCTGACGCAACTCGTCGCCGGGGTGTACGGCGGGCTCCGGCTCCTCCGGCCGCTCGCTCGGCAGCTCGCTGAGCGTGCCCTCGACCTCGCGCCACACCGAGCCGAGCGCGATACCGAACACGCCCTGCCCGCCGCGCATCAGGTCGATGACCTCCTCATCGGAGGTGCATTCGTAGACGCTCGCGCCATCGGACATCAAGGTGATCCCGGCGAGGTCGGACACGCCCCGGGCCCGCAGGGTGCTGACCGCGATCCGGATCTGCTGCAGAGAGACACCGGTGTCCAGGAGTCGCTTGACGACCTTGAGCACGAGGATGTCGCGGAAGCTGTAGAGCCGCTGGTGGCCCGAACCCGAGGGATTGCGCACCGACGGCTCGAGCAGCCCCGTGCGCGCCCAGTAGTCCAACTGCCGGTAGGTGACGCCGGCCGCGTTGCATGCCGCCGGACCGCGGTAGCCGACCGTCTCGGTGTCGGACGCGTCACCCGGATGCGCGAACAGCGCGCCCTGTAGCGGCTGAGCGCCGCGGGTCCCGTCCTGCAGTACCGACGCAGCATCGCCTGTCGTGCCTGTTGCAGCCACGGTCGACCTCCAGTTTCCGGGGTCCTACCGACCCGCGTGAGCAACCCGTCGAACGAGCCGCTGTTCCTGCATTCTACGGCCGCAGAGGCGTTGCGGAGGGCCCGCGAACCACTGAAACCGTGCTCGCAACGTAAGGCGCGCTGCAGGCAGGGTCAACGACCGGCGGGGTCTAATTTCGGCGTGTCGCGGCACTTCGCGCAACAGTAACCCTCAAGTCGAGGATGAAGGTCTGTCCTCGGGCCCGTCTTCTGGGGCTTCACCAGGTCCTTCGCCCTGGGACGTCTCGAAATCCTCGGCCGACACGTTGTCGAGGAACTCGCGGAATTTCTCGACCTCGTCGTCCTCTTCGACCGGCACGGACACGCCGACCTCGTCGAAGATCTCGTCCGCGACGTAGATCGACACCCCGGCACGCAAGGCGATGGCGATCGCGTCGGAGGAGCGGGCGCTGATGGTGGTGTCACCGTCGACGACCAGCTCGGCGTAGAAGATGCTGTCCTCCATCCGGGTCACCACGACGTGCTCCAGGGTGTGACCGAGGTCGGACAGGACGTTGACCAGCAGATCGTGCGTCAACGGACGCGGCGGCGCCACCCCTTGCTGCGCGTACGCGATCGCTGTCGCCTCCGGCGCGCCGATCCAGATCGGCACGTAGAGCTCGCCGTCCCTCTCGCGCAACAGGACGATCGGCTTGTTGGTCGGCATCTCGACTCGCACACCCATGACATCGACCCGTCTCATGGGTGCAACGCTACCTGCGCGCGCAGCAACGCGAGATGCAGTGCCAGGCACTCGCCCACGACCTGCTCGCTCTCGGTGCCCCGACCGCCGCGGCCGCGCAGTTGCGCGACCATCGCGGCCTCTCGTTCCGCGGCCAGCCGGAAGGTACGCAGGTGCCGGGCGCCGAGTCCGCGCGCCATCAGTGCGGCGGCGCTGCGGGCGACGACCAGAGCCTGCCGGTCGAAGTATCCGGCGTCCGGGGTGATCAGACCGAAGCCCGCCAGGTCGCGCACCTGCGCCTCGTTCAACCCCGATCCGCGCGCCACCTCCGCGAGGGTCAGTCGCAACGGCGGCTCGGCGCGCTCCTCCTCTGGCGGTGACGGCGGCGTGCTGAGCGCGGGGTCGCCGGCCGGTGGCGGCGGGACGGGCCGCGCGTCCAGGCCCTGTGCTGGCTGCAAGCCGCGGTCGTAGGCGTCCAGCGCCTCCCGGATGACCTTCAGCGGCCAGAAGCGGTCGCGCTGCGCGGTGAGAACGAATCGAAGACGGTCCAGGTCGGCGTTGCTGTACCGGCGGTAGCCTGACGGTGAACGGCCCGGGCTGACGAGACCTTCAGCATCCAGGAAGCGGACCTTGGAGATCGTCAGGTCGGGGAAGTCCTCGCGCAGCAGCGCGAGGACCGCACCGACGGTGTGGCTGCCGCCCTCAGGAGCCGGCGGCACCGTAGTAGACCAGGCGGAACTTGCCGATCTGGACCTCGGTGCCGGTCTTCAGCGGTGCCGAGTCGGTGATCTGGCCGTTGACGTAGGTGCCGTTGAGCGAGCCGACGTCCTGCACGGTGTAACCCTGGCCGGTGCGCCGGAAGATGGCGTGCCGGCGCGAGACGGTGACGTCGTCCAGGAAGATGTCGCTGTCGGGGTGACGCCCCGAACTGACCTCGTCGGCATCGAGCAGGAATCGGGCGCCCGAGCCCGGCCCACGCTGGGAGATCAGCAGCGCCGTCCCGGGACGCAGCGCGTCGACGGTCGCCTGGTCGGCGCTGGAGAGGCCGACCTCGCTCGGGAGTACGGCGTCAGCCGGCTGGACTCCTGCTGCGGGGATACGTGCGGTGGTGTCACCGGACGCCGGCTGCTCGGTCATTGCGTCACCCTATGTGATCGTTGTAACGGGGTCGGTGAGGCGGGCCGTGCCGAAGCAGGCCCGGTGGAAGTGCTCGGTTCAGCCCAGCGACGCGGTGTACGCGTCGGCGTCCTTCAGGGCGGCGACCGCCGATGCGTCGGCGACGCGCAACTCGAACATCCAACCCTCGCCGTACGGGTCGGAGTTGATCAACTCCGGTGTGCTGTCGAGGCTTTCGTTGACCGCGGTGACTTCGCCGTCCAGCGGGGCGTAGAGGTCGCTGACGGACTTGGTCGACTCGACCTCGCCGCACGAGTCACCGGAGGTGAGCTGGTCGCCGACCGCCGGGAGGCTGACGTACACCACATCGCCGAGCGCGTCCTGCGCGAAGGCCGTGATGCCGATCCGCACCACGTCGTCCTGCTCTCGCACCCACTCGTGATCCTCGGTGTAGCGCAGGTCGGCGGGGTACTCCAGCTGGGACATGGGGCTCCTCGGGTAAAGGCGTGCAGTGCGTCGGCGCGGCCGGTCAGCCGGTCGACGTGGTGGTGTCGGGGTGAGCGTACTGATCGCCGCTTCCGGCCCGCAACGCGCTCACCGAGACTGTGGTGGAACTGGTCACCGAGGCGGTGGCGCCCAGCTGTCGCAGGGTGCTCACGACGCCGCCGGGGATGGCCATCGCGGTGGACATGGTGTGCGGGTCGCCGATGGCGAGCAGCACGTACGGCGCGCTGATGGAGGTCCCGTCGACCTGCAGCCGGTTGTCGCTGCCGGTGGAGAAGTAGGAGCTGGCCACGACGCGCACCGAGTTGACCTGGATGGCCTCGGCGCCGGCGTCCCGCAGCTCCTCGACCGCGTCCAGGAGGTTGGCCGACTGCACCCCGGCCTTGGGGTCCGCGACGGTGATCCGGATGCCCGGCCCCGTGGCGGGCAGGGTGCCGGCCAGGATGCCGAGCTGGGTCAAGCGCTGCTGCGCCGCCTTCAGGGCGGCCTGGTCCCCGGTGCTGCCGCGCAGCTGGTCCCGGGTGTAGGTGAGGGTGTCGCTCTCGTGGCCGAGGCGCACGGCCTGCTGCGCCTCGCCGTCCAGGAGTGCGACCAGGTCGTCCTGGGACAGGTTGTCCAGGCCCGAGGAGCGGTTCTGGTGCACCTGGGTGACCATCGCGAAGCCGAGGGCGGCGGCGAGTACGGCGGCCAGGGCGTTGGCCTTCGTCGCGCGCGGGCGGCCCATCCTGGCCAGGGTGCGCCAGCCGGACTCGCGCGTCGGCTCGCTCATGCGTGGAAGAGGTGCCGGCGGATGGCGGCGACGTTGGAGAAGATCCGCAGACCCAGCACGACCACGACGGCGGTCGACAGCTGGGACCCGACGCCGAGCTGGTCACCCATGAAGACGATCAGGGCGGCCACCACGACGTTCGACAGGAACGACACCACGAAGACCTTGTCGCTGAAGATGCCGTCGAGCATCGCGCGCACCGCACCGAAGACGGCGTCCAGCGCCGCGATGACCGCCACCGGGAGATACGGCTGGAGCCACAGCGGCACGTCCGGGTGCAGGAAGAGGCCGAGGAGGAGACCGCCGACGAGCCCGAGTGCCGGGATCACTGAGCCGCCTTCGCGTAGCGCAGGTCTGCCACGACGGCGGCGGGCAGCTTGAGCGAGCTGTCCGAGCGCAGGCTGGTGCGGATGCCGTACCCGGTCGCCAGGCCGTGCAGGTAGACCCCACCCTCGGAGTCCTCGAAGGCGGTGCGCAACGACGGCGGTCCGATCGCCGAGACGATGTACGGCGGCTGCAGAGGCTGGAAGTTGACGAGAATCGCCTCCCCGGCGGATCGAATGGCGCTCTGGGCGGTGAGGCGCTGACCGTTGATCGCGATGGCTTCGGCGCCACCCTGCCACATGCCGTCGACGACCAGCTGCAGGTCTGCCGACGCCACCTGGCCCTCGGCCGAGGTGGTGTCACTGCCCTGCTGGTGGCGCGGATCGACGCCCGCGCCCGCACTGCCGCTCGGTGCATTGTCGACGCTGAGGACGACTCCCGGGCCGTGCACGGCGACCAGGCCGGTGCTCGCGCCGAGCGCGTTCAGCTGTGCGGCGGTGCTCGCTCCGTTGTTCCTCGCGAGCGCCTTGTTCTGCAGGGTCGAGATCTCGCCCCGCAGGCCGGTGATCTGCCGGGAACTCGCGGCGATGTCGCCCTGCTCCTGGTGGATGCGCGAGATCAGCGAGGCGCGTTGCCGGTCCTGGTGCGTGCGGGGCACCCGCAGCGCGGACACCGCGGTGGCCAGGGCGAATCCGAGCAGGATCACCACGGCGATGAGGATCGGCGAACGGTGCCCGCTCGAGGCAGCGTCCCGAGAGCCCCCCGCAGCCGCGCGGCGGTCGGCCTCCTGGCGGTACGCCGGGTCCAGGGGGTTCTTCATCAGCTCGGTGATGAGCGACATCGAAGCGGCCGGGTCGCGAGGCGGTGCCTGCGCCCGGTCGGTGGCACCGCTCATCGTGCGTCCACCGGCGCACGGGTCCGGCCCGGCCGGTTGCGCACCATCTGACGCACGTGCTCGGCGTACATCACGCCCGCGACCCAGTACAGGCCGGTCCCCCACCACACGAACGCCCACCCGATGGGCAGGGCGACGGTGCCGACCACCCCGTGCTGCTGGCCGAGCAGCACCAGCGGGAACGCGTAGATGAGGTTGAACGTCGCCGCCTTGCCGATGAAGTGCACCGGCGGGATCGGCAGGTGGTGGATCTGCAGGATGGGCCCCAGGGCGAGCACGAAGACCTCGCGTAGGACGAGCAGCGCCACCAGCCACCAGGGAATGATGTGCCGCCAGGCTAGTCCGAGCAGGGTGGACAGGATGTAGAGCCGGTCCGCCGTGGGGTCGAGCAGCTGACCCAGGCGGGAGACCAACCCGTACGCGCGGGCGATCTTGCCGTCGAGGTAGTCGGTGACACCGGAGAGCACCAGCACCAGCAGCGCCCAGAGGTCGTGTCGCTGCAGGATGAGCACCAGGAAGATGGGCACGCCGACCAGACGGGCGGTCGACAGCATGTTGGGCACCGTCACGATGCGGTGGCTGACGGGCTGCGGCGTCTGCTCCGCTTGACCTGCCGCACCCGTGTCCTGCACAGCGCGCAGCCTAGTTGGTGACCATCCGCTCCTCGGCGACGCGTGCCTGAGCCTGCTGCGGTGACGTCTCGTGCTGCAGCCGGTGCGGGTGAGTGAACGCCGTCATCCGGTCCTCGCGCAGGAACCCGATCAACGTCAGCCCCAGCTCCTGCGCCGCCTCGATCGCCAGGCTGGACGGCGCCGAGACGCAGGCCATGAGCCGGATGCCGGCCATCGCCGCTTTCTGGACGATCTCGAACGACGCTCGCGAGGTCACGATCAGGGCGAGTCCGGAACGGTCGGCGCGGTCAGAACCGCCCACGGCGGGCTCTCCGTGCATGACCGACCAGCCGATCGCCTTGTCCACCGCGTTGTGGCGGCCGATGTCCTCCCGCACGACCAGCGGGTGCGCGGACCCGTCGAACAGGCCGGCAGCGTGCACTCCGCCGGTGCGTTCGAAGACCGCCTGGCCGTCGCGCAGCCCAGCGGCGCAGCGCGCCAGGATCTGGGGGGTCCAGGCCGGCCCGGCGTCCTCGGCCGCGCCGCCCGCCACGGTCGGCCTCGCGGCCAGCACGGCATCGATCGTGGTCTTGCCGCACAACCCGCACCCACCGTGCATGACCAAGTTGCGTTGTGCGCTCACGGGCAGCGAGGCGGTGGCGTCGCGCAGCGTGACGTCGACGACGTTCAGGGTCTCCGTGTCGCTGCAGTACCTCGCCAGCACGATGTCGTCCCGATGCCGGATGACGCCCTCCGCCAGCAGGAAGCCGTGGATGAGCTCCATGTCGTGGCCGGGCGTGCGCATCGTGACGGTCAACTGCTCACCGCCGACCCGGATCTCCAGGGGCTCTTCAACGGCGACCGTGTCGATCCTCGCGCGGGACTCCCCCGCCAGGTCGAACCGAACAGCCTTGTGACGCGTAGTGATCCGGCCCATCAGGTCGACGGCTCCAGACGTACGACCACGGTCTTGGACGTCGGCGTGTTGCTGCGTTTGGCCGTGGAGTCCAGCGGCACCAGCACGTTGGTCTCGGGGAAGTACGCGGCGGCGCAGCTGCGGGCCGTGGGATAGGAGACGATCCGGAAGCGGTCGGCGCGGCGTTCCTCCACCTCGTCGGCGCCGGCTGCGCCGCGCCACACCGAGACGATGTCGACGATCTGCTCGTCGTGCAGGCCCAACTCGGCCAGGTCGTCGGGATTGACGAAGACCACCCGACGACCGTCCTTGATGCCGCGGTAATGATCGTCCATGCCATAGATGGTGGTGTTGTACTGATCGTGGCTGCGCACCGTCTGCAGCAGCAGGTGGCCGGGCGGGCAGTCCGGCGCCCACATCTCGTGCGTGGTGAAGGTGGCCTTCCCCGACTGCGTCTCGAAGCGGCGTTCGTCACGCGGCGGACTCGGCAGCAGGAAGCCACCTGGGCGCTCCAGCCGCGTCTCGAAGTGCTCGAACCCGGGCACGACCGCCGCGATGTGCGAGCGGATCACCCGGTAGTCCCCGCGCATGGCCGGCCAGTCGATCGTGCTGTCGGGCAGCGTCTTTCGAGCCAGCTCGCAGATGATCGCGACCTCGCTGAGCAGCGTCGGGTCGGCCGGTCGCAACCGACCCTGCGAGGCGTGCACCATGCTCATCGAGTCCTCGACGCTCACCCGCTGCGCGCCGGAGACCTGCAGATCCTCCTCGGTGCGTCCGATGGTCGGCAGGATCAGCGCCTCGTCCCCGGTGACCGCGTGCGAGCCGTTGAGCTTGGTGGAGACGTGCACCGTGAGCGCGGCCTTCTCCAGCGAGGCGGCGGTCACGTCGGTGTCGGAGGTGGCCCGCACGAAGTTGCCGCCCACCGCCATGAAGACCTTCGCGTGCCCGTCGCGGAACGCACGGACCGCGTCGACGACGTCGTACCCGTGCTCGCGTGGTGCGGTGATCGCGAACTCGTCGTCGAGGGCCTGCAGGAACTTCTCGCCAGGCTTCTCCCAGACGCCCATGGTGCGGTCGCCCTGCACGTTGGAGTGCCCGCGGACCGGGCACACACCCGCGCCGGGTTTGCCGATGTTGCCCTGCAGGAGGAGGACGTCGACGACGTCCTGGATCGTCGCGACGGCGTGCCGGTGCTGGGTCAGTCCCATCGCCCAGCAGATCGTCGTGGCGCGAGAGCGGGCGAATTCATCTGCCAGCGCTTCGATCTCACTGCGCTGCAAGCCGGTGGCACGCGCGGTGGCGTCCCAGTCGAGTGTCGCCAACGACGCGGCGTACTCCTCGAATCCGCTGGTGTGCTGCGAGATGAAGTCCTTGTCGAGCACGTCCGGGCGCTGCAGGAGCAGGTGTCCGAGCGCCTGGAAGAGCGCCTGGTCACCGCCGAGGCGCACCTGAAGGTAGAGGTCGGCCAACGGGGTGCCGGGTCCGATCACGCCACGGGGTGTCTGCGGGTTGCGGAACTTGATCAGTCCCGCCTCCGGGAGCGGGTTGATCGCCACGATCCGCGCGCCGCGCTTCTTCGCGGCCTCCAGGGCCGAGAGCATCCTCGGATGGTTGGTGCCGGGGTTCTGTCCGGCCACGACGAGCAGCTCGGCGTTCTCCACGTCCGTCAGGGTCACGGTGCCCTTGCCGATCCCGATCGACTCGGTGAGGGCCGTGCCGCTCGACTCGTGGCACATGTTGGAGCAGTCGGGCATGTTGTTCGTGCCGTACGCCCGCGCGAACAGCTGATAGCAGAACGCCGCCTCGTTGCTCGTGCGGCCGGAGGTGTAGAACACCGCCTCGTCCGGATCCGAGAGCCCCCGCAGGTGGCCCGCGACGATGTCCAGCGCGGCGTCCCAGCTGACCGGCCGATAGTGGGTGTCGCCGGGCGCCTTGTGCATCGGGGTGGTGAGACGCCCCTGCTGGCCCAGCCAGTAGTCGGTGCGGCCGCGCAGCTCCTCGATGCTGTGCTTCGCGAAGAACTCCGGCGTGACCCGGCGGGTGGTGGCCTCCTCGGCGACGGCCTTGACGCCGTTCTCGCAGAACTCCGCGGCGTGCGTGTGCCCCGGGTCGGGCCAGGCGCACCCCGGGCAGTCGAAACCGCCGGGCTGGTTGAGGCGAAGCAGAGTGCGACCGGAGCGGGTCGGACCCATCTGTTTCATTGCCATCCGCATCGCGCGGGTGACCGCGGGTACGCCGGCCGCGGAATGCAGCGGCGGGCTCACCTCGAGATGGTCGTCGCTGTCCTGCACCTTCAACTCTCGTGCCACGACCTCACGGTACGCCGCGAAGTGTCGCCATAGGAGCAGCCTTGCTCAGTCCTCGCCGAACAGGTCGCGCGTGTAGACCTTCGCCCCCGCTGACTGCAGTTCGGAGGTGCGCCGGTTGGCCACGACGACGTCCGCGGTGTCGATGAACTCCTGCAGGTCGCGCACGATGCGGGAGCCGAAGAAGGTGTCGCCCGCAAGCTCCGGCTCGTAGACGATCACCTCGACGCCCGTGGCCTTGATGCGCTTCATGATCCCCTGCACGCTGCTGGCCCGGAAGTTGTCCGAACCGGCCTTCATGATGAGCCGGTGGATGCCGACCACGGAGGGGTTACGGCGCAGGATGTCAGAGGCGATGAAGTCCTTGCGGGTCGTGTTGGCCCCGACGATGGCCTCCACCAGCTTCTGGGGGACGTCCCGGTAGTTGGCGAGCAGCTGCTTGGTGTCCTTGGGCAGGCAGTAGCCCCCGTACCCGAAGGACGGGTTGTTGTAGTGGTTGCCGATGCGCGGGTCGAGGCTGACGCCCTCGATGATCTGCCGGCTGTCGACGCCGTGGGTGATCGCGAAGGTGTCCAACTCGTTGAAGTAGGCGACCCGCATCGCCAGGAAGGTGTTGGAGAAGAGCTTGATCGACTCGGCCTCCTTGCTGGAGGTCAGCAGCACCGCGATCTCGCCGCCGGACCCGCCGGAGTCCGCGCCCTCCAGAAGCAGCTCGCCGAACTCCTTGGCCTCCTGTGTCTGCGCGCCCACGATGATCCGCGACGGATGCAGGTTGTCGTAGAGAGCGCGACCCTCCCGCAGGAACTCCGGAGAGTGCAGGATCGCCTCCGTGCCGAACTGCTCGCGCAGCGCATGCACGCAGCCCACCGGGATCGTCGACTTGATCACGATCGTCGCGCTGCTCCCGGCGTCGAGCACGTCGCGGATGACGCCCTCCACGCTGGAGGTGTTGAAGTAGTTGGTCTGCGGGTCGTAGTCGGTCGGGGTCGCGACGACCACGAAATCGGCGTCGACGTACGCAGGTGTTGCGTCGGTGGCGAACGTCAGCCGCAGGTCCGGACGGGTCAGGAAGTCCTCCAGCTCGGGGTCGCTGATCGGGCTGATGCCGGTTTGCAGGTGCTCGATCTTGGACACGTCAAGGTCGACGCCCAGGACGTCGTTGTGCTGCGCGAGGAGCACGGCGTTGGACAGGCCGACATATCCCATGCCGACGACCACGATGCTGCGATTCATGGGGGTCATCCTGCCCGACGCGACCGTGTCCACCGGACAACCCGCACCGGGCGGCGATCGATCGCGGTCAGCGTGCGGACTCGTAGCGGCGCAGGGCCTCCTTGCGCTCGTCGGCGTGATCGACGATGCGCTCGGGGTAGCCCTCGGCGTACCCGTCGTCGACGGTCCACGGCTCGTGGGTCGCCTTGCCCTGCAAGTGGCGCAACTCCGGCACCCAGCGGCGCACGTAGGCGCCGTCCGGGTCGAACTTCTGCCCCTGGGTGACCGGGTTGAAGACCCGGAAGTACGGCGACGCGTCGGTGCCGGTGCCCGCCACCCACTGCCAGCCGTGGTTGTTGGACGCGACGTCGCCGTCGACCAGGTGGTCCAGGAAGTGCCGAGCGCCCACCGGCCACCACACGTGCAGGTCCTTGGTGAGGAAGCTCGCCGTGATCATCCGCAACCGGTTGTGCATCCATCCGGTCTGCAGCAGTTGGCGCATCCCCGCGTCGACGATCGGATAGCCGGTCTTCCCCGCCTTCCAGGCCTCGATCGCGTCCTTGGGCTCGTCGTACTTCATGCCTGACAGCTGGTCGCGCAGGTCGTGCCACGAGGAGCGCGGCTGGTGCCAGAGCACGTCGGCGTAGAACTCGCGCCAGGCGATCTCGGTGCGGTAGGTCTGCGCACCGTCGGAGCGTTTATGGGCCAGGTCGGCCAGCAGCGTGCGCGGGTGCAGCACACCGAGCTTCAGGTAGGGCGACAGGCGGGAGGTGCCGTCCTTCGCGGGGCGGTCGCGGTCGGTGCCGTAGTGGTCGACCGGGCCGTCGAGGAAGTCCTCCCACCGCTGGTGCGCCGCGTCCTCCCCCACCGCGAAGTCGAGGTCTCCCTCGGCGGCGTCGGCGATCAGTTCGTGCGCGTCGTCGCTGGAGTCGCCGTCGACCCAGTGGATCCGGGACGGGCGCTCCGCCGGAGCCGGCCAGCCCTGGTCCTGCCAGGCACGCGAGAAGGCGGTGAAGACCTTGTACGGCGAGCCGCTGCCGTTGGTGATGACGCCGGGCCCGACGGCGTACGGCGTGCCCGTCTCGGCGAGGGAGATGTCGTCGCCGAGGGCGGCAGTGACCCGTTCGTCGCGCCGCCGCCCGTACGGGGTGGTCTCACGGGAGACGTGCACGGTGTCGGCGTGCTGCTCGCGGGCGACCTGCGCCACCACCTTCGCCGGGTCACCGCGGCGTACGGTCAGCCGGCCGTTGCACTCGGCGTCCAGCGATCGCAATGTCGTGGCGAGCCATCGGCGACGGGAATCGCCGGCTGCGTCCCACAGCGCGGGCTCGATCACGAACAGGGGAACCACTCCCGACGCACCGGCCTGCTCGACGGCGGCGTTGAGTGCCGGGTGGTCGTGCAGTCGCAGGTCGCGGCGGAACCACAGGATCGACGAGGTCATGCACCCATCCTGCCGGTGCCCGCCGACATCGCGTGCGCAATGATCTGCATCACACTCCTTGAAAGGTCGCCGATGACGCCCAGTCTCATCGATCCCACGTCGTTGGCGTTCCTCCTGTCGGAGAGCCGCGCGATGCCGATGCACGTCGGAAGCCTGCAGCTGTTCGAGAAGCCGCCGGGGGCGCCGCGCGACTACGCCCGCCGGGTCTATGAGCAGTTGATCGCCGTCGAGGACATCAACCCGCTCTTCCTGAAGCGGCCGACCCGCTCGTGGCGCACGGCGGGTCAGTGGATGTGGGAGCCGGACGCGCAGTTCGACGTCGAGCACCACGTGCGACACAGCGCTCTGCCCAAGCCCGGGCGGGTGCGCGAGCTGCTCGAGCTGTGCTCGCGACTGCACGGGACTCCGCTGGCGCGCGACCGTCCCCTCTGGGAGGCCCACGTCATCGAGGGGCTGCGGGACGGCCGCTTCGCGATCTACGTCAAGCTGCACCACTCGCTCGTCGACGGCATCGCCGCGAGCAGGCTGCTCATGAACACCCTCAGCACCGATCCGAACGACCCCGAGATCGTGCCCATGTGGGCCGCCCGTCCGCGTCGCGAACGCCCCGCGAAGCAGGAGGAGAGCGGCGACGTCGCCACCCAGCTGCTGCGCACCGTACGGGGACTGGCGGGTGACGCTGCCGGGATGCCCGGCGCGCTGGCGAGGACCCTCACCCGCGGCGCACGCGACGAGACGTCCCCGGTGTCGATGCGTGCACCCAAGACGATCTTCAACACCACCATCACCGGGTCGCGCCGGTTCGCCGCGCAGAGCTGGCCGTTGGAGCGGTTGGTGGCGATCTCCAAGGCATCGGGGACGACGGTGAACGACGTGGTGCTCGCCATGTGCGGCGGCGCCGTGCGCGGCTACCTGGAGGACCTGGGGGAACTCCCGGACACGTCGCTGGTGGCGATGGTGCCGGTCGGCCTGAACGCCAAGAACTCCCAGTCGGCCTCCTCCGAGGGCGGCAACGCCATCGGGACCATGATGGCCCGACTGGCGACCGATGTCGCCGAGCCGGCGCAGCGTCTGGCGCAGATCCACGCCGGCATGCAGGACGGCAAGCAGGCGCTGTCGCAGATGACCGCCAACCAGATCGTCGCGATGAGCGCGGTCGGGATGACGCCGGCGATGCTGCTGCCCTGGTTCGGGCTGCAGGGCGTGGTGCGCCCGCCGTTCAACCTCATCATCAGCAACGTCCCGGGTGCCAGGGAGACCCACTACCTGGGCGGCGCCAAGCTGGTCGGCAGCTACCCGTTGTCCATCCCGATGCAGGGCATGGCGCTCAACATCACCTGCGCCAGCTACGCGGGCAGCATGGAGTTCGGACTGACCGGATGCCGCCGCACCGTGCCACACCTGCAATGGCTGCTGCGCCACCTGGACGACGAACTGGGCAACCTGGAACGGGCGGCCGGCATCTCCTGACCCGCCAGCCGGGAGGGCACCGAGCGGGCCCTTGCAGCGCTCGGTTACCTGATCCGGCGGTCGGGAGGGCACCGAGCGGGCCCTTGCAGCGCTCGGTTACCTGATCCGGCGGTCGGGAGGGCACCGAGCGGGCCTTGACGACGCGCGCCGGGACCGGTGTCGCAGCCGAGTGCGATGGTGAGGCCATGCGAAACCCCGCGATGGGCACGGCCCGTCTGAGTGCGACCGGACCGGCGACGGCGGCGCAGGCCTGGGAGCGGTATGCCCGACCCGAACTCTGGTCGACCTGGTCGCCGCAGATTCGCGGCGTCGAGACGGACGTCGAACGGTTGAGCACGGGGGCGACGGGGACGGTCCTCGGTCCGCTGGGAGTGCGCGTCGCGTTCGTCGTGGATTCCTTCGACGAAGCGGGCATGCGGTGGGTGTGGACCGCGCGTGTCGGGCCCATCCGGATGCATCTGGCGCACGGCGTCGACGCCGCGCCGACCGGTTGCAGCACCTGGCTCGAGGCGCGCAGTGCCTGGCCGGTGCTCGCCGCCTACCTGCCGATCGCGCGCTTCGCGTTGCACAAGCTGATCGCCTGACCGCGCCGCGCCACAGCACTGAGCGGGCAAGGCCGGGGTGGTCCCGGCCGACGCCCGAGCGATGCCCGGCGGCAGCCGAGCCCGTCATCTCGGTACGCGGGCACCTCCCAGTGCCGCCATTGGTTCGGATATAAGTATTGCTTTCCGAATCGATAAGGGATGTGCGGGCATTGAGCGAGCAACGAGCCGACCTTCTCCGCCGACCGCTCGGCTATTGGAGCGTCGTACTCCTCGGAGTGAACGCCGTGATCGGCGCCGGGATCTTCCTGACCCCCGGAGCCGTGATCGCCGACGCGGGCACCCTGGCGCCTCTGGCGTATGTGATCGCAGCGGTGTTCGCGCTGGTCCTGGCCCTCGTGTTCGCGACGGCGGCGCGCTACGTCCGCACCAACGGCGCGGCGTACGCGTACACGATGGTCGGCATCGGTCGCAGGTCCGCCATCTACGTCGGCGTCACCCACGCGTTCACCGCGGCCATCGCGTGGGGGACGCTCGCGTCGTTCGCGGTAACGACCTTCCTGCAGGTGGTCTTCCCGGACAAGAGATGGTCGAAGGAGACCGGCTTCCTCAGTGTGAAGACGCTCACCTTCGTGCTCTTCATCCTGCTGCTGCTGGCCATCAACTACTTTGGCAACCGGGTCATCGCGTGGGCCAACGGCATCTCGACCGTCGGCAAGGTCCTGGCCCTCGTCGTCTTCATCGTCGCCGCCGTCGTCACGGTGCTCGCGACGGGCCGCAACAACTACCACCTGGCGGGCAGCAGCAAGGTGTACGGCGGACCGAGCACCTACTCCGTCTTCGGCTTCGTCGACGTGGGCACCGATGAGTTCGCCAGCGTCGTGCTCGCGGTCATCGCCGCGCTGTACGCCTTCACCGGTTTCGAGTCGATCGCGAACGCCGCCGAGGAGATGGAGCAGCCGGATCGGACGCTGCCCCGCGCAGTACCGACGTCCATGGTGATCGTCGCGGTGGCCTACCTGCTCGCGATCACTTCGGGGATGCTCCTGGCGCCGGACAAGATCGCGAACTCCTCCGACACCGTGAAGCTCGCCGCCGCGATCTCCAACGACACGATGCACACCCTCGTCGTGATCGGCGCCCTCGTGTCGTTGTTCGGGATCAACATCGCCTCGTCGTTCAGCTCGCCGCGGCTCTTCACGGCACTGGCCGAGGACGGCCTCCTGCCGGCGGCGGTCGCCCGCAAGCGCGGCTACGGCGTGCCACTGCTCGCCTTCGGCATCACCGCGGTCCTGGCGATCGCCTTCCCGCTGTCGCTGGGCTACGACACCGCCAATCTGACCGGGCTCGCCGTGATCGCCCGCTTCGTGCAGTTCCTCATCGTCCCGGTGGTGGTCATCCGGTTCGCGCGGAGCAGGAAGGAGCGGTGGGCCTCGATCCGCACGGGCCGGCTGCTCGGCACGGTCGTGCCAGTCGTGGCGATCGTGTTCTCCCTCTTCCTGCTGGTCTCCTTCGACTTCAAGAGTCTCCTCACATCGTCGGGCGGGAGCCCCAACGTCCTGGCGATCACGCTGCTGGCCACCGCGTTCGTCATCGCGCCGCTCGCGTCGTACCTGGTCGATGCCCGGCGCACCTCCACCCCGATTCGGGACTAGGAGACCGATGCGGGGAGCAGGATGGTCATGCCCCGTCCACCGACAAGGGAGTGCACCGTGACCGTCCCCGTAACCCCGGCTCCGACCCATGACGACCCGCTCCTCATCCTGGCCATGGACCATCGCGGCTCGTTCGGGTCCAGTCTCTTCGGCGTCGAGCACGAATCGCCGACCGACGAGCAGGCGCAGGGGATGCGGCGGGCGAAGCAGATCATCTACGCCGGGCTGCGCGATGTGCGTTCGCAGGTGACGGCCGGGCGAGTCGGGGTGCTCGTCGACGAGCAGTACGGCGCGGCGGTGGTCGGTGCCGCGCCGGCCGACGGAGTGGTCCTGGCGATCCCGATCGAGGCGAGCGGGCACGACTGGTTCACGCTCGAGTACGGCGACAAGTGGCTGGACCACGTCCGCGAGGTCGGCCCGGCGTACGCCAAGGTGCTCGTGCGGGACAACCCGTCGTTCGACGCCTCCGACCGCTCACGCCAGCTCGACGCGCTGGCCGAGGTCAGTGGAGCGCTCGCGGACGCGCGCGTGGCGTTCCTCTACGAGCTGCTCGTGCCCGCCACCGACGAGCAGAAAGCATCGGTCGACGGTGATGCGGACCGCTACGACCGTGACATCCGACCCGAACTCGTGACGCGGGTCATCGCCGACAACCAGCAGGCAGGTGTCGCGCCGACGCTGTGGAAGGTCGAGGGCCTGGAGACGGTCGACGCGGCCCGTGCGGTGGCCGCGCAGGCTCGCGCCGGAGGTCACGACGCCGACCTCATCGTGCTCGGCCGGGATGCGCCGCCCGAGCGGCTCGAGCACTGGCTGGACGTCGCGGCGCAGGTCGACGCGTTCGTGGGGTTCGCGATCGGGCGCAGCATCTGGGAGGACACCATCCGCGACTGGACCCGCGGCAGCGTCGACGACGCCGAGGCATCCGCGCGGATCGGCCGCACCTACCTGTCCTACGCGCAGCGGTGGGTGGGCGACATCGGGCGATGAGGATCGACGACGTACGACGGGTCTTCCTCGGCAGCTTCGTGCGGCCGCCCGAAGAGACGGGGACCGGGTCGCCGAAGATCGAAGCCGTCTACGGGTACGCGGTGCCGCACACCGACGGGCTGCTCCTGCTCGACACGGGGATCGGTGCCGCCGACGAGGAGACTGAGGCGTGGTACCGCCCGCAGCGGGCGCCGCTCCCCCAGGCGATGCGTGATGCCGGGGTCGACGTCGACGAGGTGCAGTTCGTCGTGAACTGCCACCTGCACTTCGACCACTGCGGCGGCAACCCGGGGCTGGCCGGTCTCCCCGTCTTCACCCAACGCACCGAGCTGGACACGGCGCGCGGCGGCGACTACACGGTCGGCGAACTCATCGACCATCCCGGCGTGCGGTACGAGGTGCTCGACGGGCGCGCCGAGATCCTGCCCGGCGTGCACGTCGTCCCGACGCCGGGTCACGTCGCCGGCCATCAGTCCGTGATCGTCGAGTGCGACGACGGCTCGATCGTGCTGGCCGGCCAGTCGCACGAGACGGCGTCGTTGTGGAGCGAGGACGCGTTGGCCCGAAGCGGCGCCGACCTCGGTCATGCGCCGCCCCTGCCCGTCGCGCCCGAATGGGTCGACACCCTGCTCGCTTTCGACCCGCGCCGGGTGGTCTTCGCCCACGATGCCGCGATCTGGGTACCGGGCGGGCCTCCCCGGCGATAAGTTCCGAAGCGGCACCGACTCGCACCCGTCGACCCAGTACGAGGGAGCAGCTCATGACCGCGACCTACACCTTCGACATCTACATGAGCCTGGACGGCTACGGCTCCTACGGCCCGCCCGGCGACTGGGGAGGTTACTGGGGCAAGCAGGGCCCTGAGTTCTTGGACCGTCGCCTCGCCCTGTACGGCGAGAATCAGCGAATGGTGTTCGGAGCCAATACTTTCCAGCAGTTCATGCAGATGCTCAGCGCACCGACCGAGGAGTCGGGGATCCTCGATCCATGGGTCGCCCGGATGCGCGATCTGCCCACGACCGTCGTGTCCTCCACGCTGAAGGGACCCTTCGACTGGCCGGACGCCACCGTCCTGTCCGGGGATGCGGTCGCCTCCATCACCGAGCTCAAGAAGCGGTCGGACATCCCCCTGCGGTCGCACGGCAGCCTGTCGCTCAACAGGGCGTTGATGGCAGCCGGCCTGGTCGACTTGGTGCACGTGTCGGTCTTCCCTGTCATCACCGGTGTTACCGGCACCGATCCCATCTTCGGCGGCGCGGCCGACTTCGACCTGGAGCTGGTGCAGAGCACGACGTTCGACGGCCGCACCCAGGAGCTCATCTACCGCCCACACCTGCATTGACCCAGCGGGTGCAGGATGACCGCCGTCTCGTTGCCGGTGCGGGCGGTCGCGGTCGTCGGCATGGACCGAGGTGGCGATGAGACGGCCGCCGACCCTGTTCCTGACCGTGGGGCTTCCGGGCACCGGGAAGACCACCGCCGCGCGGCGCATCGAGGTGGAACGCGGGGCCCTGCGCCTCACCAAGGACGAATGGGTCAAGCCCTCTACGGCCAGGACAATCCGCCGTCGGCGCAGGACGTGATCGAGGGACGGGCGCTCCGCGCTGCGGCGCGCCGGGGCGGACCGGGGCGTGACCGTCGAGCTGGTCTACCTCGCACTGCCGCAGGACGAGCAGTTCAAGCGACTCGATCGGCGGCAGTCGGACGCGCCCCACACGACCTGGCGGATATCGCGACAGGAGCTGACCCGGTGGGCCGACCCCGACGCCTTAGAGACCCCGACGCAGGGCGAGCTGGACGGCACTGAACCCGTCGGACCCCACCGCAGGGATGCGCGACGTGGGTGGAGTGGCGCCGTCGTCGGTGGCCGCCGATCCGCGCGTGACGGTCGCGCCACCGAGATGGCAGCATGCGACTCGCTACGACCGCCACGTCACCACCGGAGTTCGCCCGCGTCCTCGTAGAAGGTGCCGGTCGGGCCGTCGGACCCCATGCTCGCCAGTTCGGCCACCACGCGCGCGCTCTCGGCGGCAGGTCGTCCGGGGTGGCTGCCCGGGTCACCCCCGCCGAGCTCGGTGGCGGTGATGCCGGGCTCCACGGCGTTGACCTTGATGCCGGGGTGCGCGCGGGCGTACTGCACGGTGAGCATCGAGACCGCGGCCTTGCTCGCGCCGTAGACGACGGAGACGAAGTGGGAGGCCGGCCGGGACGGCTCGTGCGTTGCCCAGAACGAACCCAACGCGCTGGAGACGTTCACGATCACGGGGTTCGTCGACGTCGCGAGCAGAGGGAGAGCGGCCTCGGTGACACGGACGACACCGACGGCGTTGGTGTCGAAGACCTCCAGGACGCTGGGTCCGTCGAGTGCCTCCGCCTGGCTCGCACCCGCCACACGCTTGGCGATACCGGCATTGTTGACGACCACATCGAGTCCGGTCCCCGAACCGGCGATGGTCGCCATCGCGGCTGAGACGGATCGGTCGTCGGTGACGTCGAGCTGCACGAACCGGCCGCCCACCTCCTCTGCCGCGGCGGTTCCCCGGGTCTCGTCGCGCGAGCCCAGCCAGACGGTGTGCCCCGCCTCGACGAGCAGACGAGCGGTCTCCTTGCCGAGGCCCTTGTTGGCCCCGGTGATCAATGTGGTGGTCATGCGCCCATGCTTGCCTGTGACGAGTGCGCCAGGCAGTCGTCCGGTCTTCGTAGGACTGACAGGGCCAGGACACCTGTACTTCGATGGGTCACCATGGGGAACGTGCAGCAGTCGCAGTTCGGCCGTGCGGTGCGAGGATGGCGCGAGCGGGTCGGTCCCGAGGACGTCGGCCTGCGACGGGGTGGTCACCGACGGGCGGCGGGCCTGCGTCGTGAGGAGTTGGCCGGGCTCGCCGGCATCTCGGTCGACTACCTCACCCGTCTGGAACAGGTTCGCGCCACCTCGCCGTCCCCGCAGGTCGTCGAGGCGCTCGCCCGCAGCCTACGGCTGGCCGACGCCGAGCGGGAGCTGCTCTTCCACCTCACGGGGCTCTCCGCGCCGGGCCCGGGCCTCGTTCCGACCCGCATCACCGCCAGCGTGCAACGCCTCCTGGACCGGCTCGAGGGCGTGCCGCTGGTCGTGTACGACGCAGCATGGAACCTGCTGGTCGCCAATGCGGCGTACGACGCCCTGATGGGTGAGACCTCCGTCCTGCGCGGCGACGAACGCAACGGGGTGTGGCGCAACGTCATGGGCAGCGCATCGCGCACCGTGCAGACGGCCGTGCAGCACGAGGCACAGGTCGCGCGGTTGGTCGCCGATCTACGGATGACGGCGACGCGATACCCGGCCGACGCCGGGGTACGACGGCTCGTCAGTCGGCTGCGTGCCGCCAGCCCCCGGTTCGTCGAGCTGTGGGATGCCGCCCCCGCGCCCGCACCCCCGGCACAGTCGCGCGACAAGGTCATCGAGCACCCCGCCGTCGGCCGCATCGCGCTCACGTGCGACACCCTCGTCGTCGCAGGCGACGACCTACGGGTGATGGTCTACACGGCCGAGCCCGGCACACAGGACGCCGAGTTGCTCCAGCTCGCGATCGTGCTGGGCACCCAGGCCCTGGTCGAGTAGCAGCTCATGCGGGCATCCATCGAACTCTCCTGTCGGTGGTGGGGACCATCATCAGGACAGGTGGACCGCCCCGGTGAAGGAGCATGACGTGGCCGACGACGCGCTGTTCGATCTCCCGACGCCCCCGGGTGCCGACGTGGACGTGACCACCGACCTGCAACTCACCGGCGGCCTTCGGGTGGCCGTCGACCACACCTTCGCCACTGTCGAACGCATCCAGCTCGACGACACATCCTGGGTCGACCACGTGCACGGCTGGCTCGTGGGCGATCAGGCCCTGATGGACATGCTGATGGCCGAAGCCGACTGGGAGCAGCGCTCGCGGTGGATGTACACACGTGAGGTCACCGAGCCCCGCCTCACGGCCGAGTACCCGGTCATCGCCCAGGCACCGCATCCGGTGCTGCACTACCTCGCGGCGGCACTGACCGTCCACTACGGGCGGTCGTTCACGCGCTTGTGGATGAACTGGTACCGCGACCACAACGACGGCACCGGCTGGCATGCCGACCGGCCTGCCGATCAGCAGGCCGAAGCCGTGATCCCGGTCCTCAGCCTGGGCGC
This sequence comes from Allobranchiibius sp. GilTou73, assembly GCF_021391335.1. Classification (GTDB taxonomy): domain Bacteria; phylum Actinomycetota; class Actinomycetes; order Actinomycetales; family Dermatophilaceae; genus Allobranchiibius; species Allobranchiibius huperziae. Next base: position 2,648,353 of record NZ_CP090051.1, read on the forward strand.
GAGTCGCCGGTTCCTCATCCGACCGGAGGACGGCGGGAAGTCGAGGACCATCCTCACCCACGGTGGCGATCTGGTCGTGATGGGCGGACGCACGCAGCGGGACTACCGGCACAGCGTCCCCCGGCAGAAGCCGGCCGCCGGACCCCGGCTGAGCCTCAATTTCTCCATCGACCCGCCCCGCCACTCCCCACGCGACATGACGTGACAACGGCTCTGGCCCGCGCGAGCAGGCCAGAGCCGATCTGTCGGGATGACAGGATTTGAACCTGCGACCCCTTGACCCCCAGTCAAGTGCGCTACCAAGCTGCGCCACATCCCGTTGTGAAATTGTCGAACCGTTGCCCCGGAGGGCGAGCGAAACGATATCCCACCGGCCTCGCTGCGGCCCAATCGACCGCAGCGGGAGCCAGGTTCAGCGCTTGCGCTTCTCCCGCACCCGCACCGACAGCTCGATCGGGGTGCCCTCGAAGCCGAACTCCTCGCGCAGGCGTCGTTCGAGGAAGCGTCGGTAGCCGGCCTCGATGAAGCCGCTGGCGAAGACCACGAACCGCGGCGGACGCGTGGATGCCTGCGTCGCGAAGAGGATTCGCGGCTGCTTGCCGCTGCGGACCGGGTGCGGATGGCTCGAGGCCACCTCGCCGAGGAAGGCGTTGAGGCGGCCGGTCGGCACGCGGTAGTCCCAGGACGCCAGAGCGGTCTCCAGGGCGGGGACCAGCCGGTCGGTGTGCCGGCCGGTCATCGCCGAGATGTTGACCCGCGGCGCCCAGGTGATCTGCACCAGCTCGCGCTCGATCTCGCGCTCCAGGTAGTAGCGGCGCTCCTCGTCCAGCAGGTCCCACTTGTTGTACGCGACGACCAACGCGCGGCCGGCGTCGACGATCTGCTGCACGACGCGGATGTCCTGCTCGGCGATGGACTCCTCGGCGTCGATCAGGACGACCGCCACCTCGGCCTTCTCGATGGCCGTCTGAGTGCGCAGCGAGGAGTAGAAGTCGGCCCCGCGGGTCTGGTGCACCCGCCGGCGGATGCCCGCGGTGTCTACGAATCGCCATACCTTGCCGCCGAGTTCGATCATCTCGTCGACGGGATCGCGCGTCGTGCCCGCGACGTCATCGACGACGACGCGCTCCTCCCCCGCGAGCTTGTTGAGCAGCGAGGACTTGCCCACGTTCGGTCGGCCGACGAGCGCGATGCGCCGAGGCCCGCCGCGCGGGTAGGCGCCGTTGACGTTGCTCTCGTCCGGCAGTACCGCGAGGACGGCATCCAGAGCGTCACCGGTGCCGCGGCCGTGCATCGCCGAGACGGGGTAGGGCTGACCCAGCCCGAGCGACCACAGCATCGCCGCGTCCGCCTCGGTGCGGTTGTCGTCGACCTTGTTGGCGATGAGGACGACCGGCTTGCCCGACTTGCGCAGCAGCTTCACCACGGCCTCGTCGGTGTCGGTGGCGCCCACGGTCGCGTCGACCACGAAGAGCACCGCGTCGGCGAGCTCCACGGCCACCTCGGCCTGCTCGGCGACCCGCAGGTGGATACCGGTGGCGTCGACCTCCCAGCCGCCGGTGTCGACGAGGGTGAAGTCACGACCGGTCCACTCCGCGTCGTACGCGACCCGGTCCCGGGTCACCCCGGGGACGTCCTCGACGACGGCCTCACGGCGCCCCAGGATCCGGTTGACCAGCGTGGACTTGCCGACGTTGGGACGCCCGACGACGGCGACCACCGGACGCGCCTCAGCGGCCTCGTCACCGTCGCGTCCGGCCCCTGCTCCACTGAGCAGCGCACGGTCCTCGTCGCTGAGGTCGAAATCGTCCAACCCGACACGCAGCGCACGCTCCACCGACGTGTCGTCGTCGGGGAGGTCGCTGTCGGGCAGGGCACGTGCGTCGTCGGTCATGGACACCATTGTCTCAGCCGGAAAGGGATGCCCGGCGCACACGTGATCAGGCGGCGTCCCGCTCCCCCACCGGCAGGGTCATCCCCGTCTCGGCCAGCGACTCCAGCACATGGGTCGCGAGCCGCTCGCGGATCAGCGCGGTGGCGAGCCGCAGTCGTTCGCGGCCGGTGACGTCCGGGTCTGTCTCGACATGGAACGGCTCCCCGAAGACCACCCGCACCCGGGCCCGCGGCAGCGGCCAGGAGTCCTTCGTGCCTCCCGCACGCCAGGTGCCGAGGGTCGCCACCGGTATGACGGGTGCTCCCGACTGCAGCGCCAGCCATGCCGCGCCCTGCTGCGCGTCGCGCACGGACCCCGAGCCGCGGGTGCCCTCGGGGAAGACCCCGAGCGCGCCGCCCTGGCCGAGCAGATCCTTCGCGGCGGCCAGCGCCACCCGGTCACCGGTGTTCTGCCGGATCGGGATCTGACCGGTGCGGCTCAGCACCGCTCCCCACGCGGAGGTGAAGTAGGTGTGCTTGACCAGGAACCGCACGGTCCGGGGCGACAGGCAGAAGATGACCGGTCCGTCCAGGAAGCCGGTGTGGTTGGAGACCACGATCACCGAACCGGTCCGGGGCATCCGCCCCGCATGCACGGCGCTCGCGCTGTAGACGACCCGCACCAGCGCGGCGCCGAAGAGGCGGCCGGCGTTCGCCAGGGGCGCTGCCCGTAGCTCAGTCACGGCCCCGTCCTTCATCCACGACGGCCAGCACCGCCTTGACCGAGCCGTCGAAGTCCAGGTGCGAGGTGTCGACGGTCACGACGCCGTCCGCGGCCGTCATGAACGAGGCCACCGCCGAGTCCCGCTGATCGCGATCGACCACCTGGGCCCTCGTCGCTGCCGCGGTCGAGGCCAGCTCGCCCGCGCGCCGCGCGATCCGGGCCTCCTCGCTCGCGGTCATCAGGATCCGCACCGTGGCGTCCGGCGCCACGACGGTCGTGATGTCACGCCCCTCGGCGACCACGCCGCCGGTCTCAGCCGCCACTCGCGCCATCAGCTCGCGCTGCCGCCGGATCAGCTGCTCGCGCACGCCCAGGTTGGTGGCGACGTCGGAGACGGCGGACGACACGGACGGCGTACGGATCGCGGCCGCGATATCGAGGTCGCCCACCTGCACGGTCGGCGCGGCAGGATCGGTGCCCATCGCGAGCGGGAACGTCTGCGCCTCACGCGCGACCGCCGACCGGTCGTGCAGGTCGATGCCACGATCCACACACCACCAGGTCAGCGCCCGGTACATCGCCCCCGTGTCCAGGTAACCGATCCCCAGAGCCGTGGCGACCGCCTTGGAGACGCTCGACTTGCCCGTCCCGGACGGGCCGTCGATCGCGACGATCAGCAGACCGTCTTCAGCCAAGCTCATTCGTGGACCTTCCAGCCTCTGTTTCCCAGCTGCGTCATCAACCGATCCACGGCCGACGGCAGCACCGACAGTTCCGCGATGCCGAGCGGGGCGCCCACACCGTGTTCGAGGCGCAGGTCCTCCAGGTTGACGCCCGCGTCTCCCACGTCCTGGAACAGCCGGCCGAGCGCGCCCGGCTCGTCCGGGACGAGGACGACGACGGTGGCGTACGCCGTCGGCGCGGCACCGTGCTTGCCCGGGATCCGGGCGTGCCCCAGCTGGCCGTCCCCGATGGCCCGGGCGACCACGCCGCGCGCGCCGTCGCCGTCCTGCGCGGCGATCGACGCCAAGGCGCCGGCGACCGCGTCGAGATCCTGCGCGACATCGCGCAGGACGGGTGCGAGCACCTCGGCGTTGCCCGCGAGAATCTGGGTCCACAGCAGCGGGTCGCTCGCGGCGATCCGTGTGACGTCGCGAATTCCCTGCCCTGCCAGGGCGACTGCCTCGTCCGGCAGCTCGCGCAGCCGGCCGGCGACCAGGCTCGCCGCGACCTGCGGCAGGTGCGAGACGTACGCCACGGCCCGGTCGTGAGCGTCCGCGCCCATCGTCACGACCGCGGCCCCGGTCGACCGGGCGAGTTGGCTCACCCGGTCCGCTGCCCCGGCCTCGCTGCCCTCGTGGGGGCACACCACCCAGGTGCGGCCCTCGAAGAGATCGGCCTGCGCGGCGACCGCGCCGGAGCGCTCGCGCCCCGCCATCGGGTGCGAGCCGACGTAGCGGCCCAGGTCGGACGCGGCGGCCGACGCGCGCACCTGCGCCAGCACCGTCGACTTCACCGACGCGACGTCCGTCACGATGGCGCGCGGCCACCGGACGAGTGCGTCGAGGACGACGGTTGCCGCGACGTCCGGCGGCGCCGCCACCACGACGACGGCGGGGTCGTCGGGCTCGCGCGCCGCGCCGGCGCCGAGATCGGCCGCCAACGCGAGCGCCGTCGGGGACGGGTCGTACAGGGTCACCTCGACCCCCTCGCGTGACAACGCGAGGCCGAGCGACGTCCCGATCAGCCCCGCGCCCACGACGTGGACGGGCGAGCTCACAACCCGGCTGCCTTGTAGAGCCCGGCGATCTCCCGGCTCGAGAGAGGACGCAGCTTGCCCGGGCGCAGCTCGCCGAGCTGCACCGGACCGACGTCGGTGCGCACCAGGGACTCGACCGGGTGCCCGGCTTCCTCTAGCAGGCGACGCACGATGTGGTTGCGGCCCTCGTGCAGCACGACCTCGACCATCGCCCAGCCCGGCCGGGAGTCCACGACCCGGAAGGAGTCGACCTTGACCATGCCGTCCTCGAGCTCCACGCCCTCGCGCAGCTGGCGGCCGAGCGCGCGCGGTACGGGGCCGGGCACGACCGCGACGTAGGTCTTGGTCACGCCGTACGACGGGTGCTGCAGTCGGTTGGCGAGCTCACCGTCGTTGGTCAGCAGCAGCAGCCCCTCGGTGTCGACGTCGAGGCGCCCGACGTGGAAGAGCCGCTCCTTGCGCCCCTCGAGGTACTCCCCGACCGAGGGTCGACCGAGCTCGTCGTTCATCGTGGAGATGACGCCGGTGGGCTTGTTGAACGCCAGGTAGACCTTGCTGGAGTCCAGCTGCACCCGCTCGCCGTCCACGTGGATGATCTGGCGGTCCGGGTCGACCCGGATGCCGAGCTCGGTGACCCGGTGTCCGTCGACCTCGACCCGGCCGGCGGCGATCAGCTCCTCGCAGACCCGGCGGCTGCCGACGCCCGCGGTGGCCAGCACCTTCTGCAGGCGTTCACCGCTCGGAACGTGTTGATCGACGGGGGTCTTCGGCTTCTCGCGCGGCGGCGTGACCTGCCGGGCGGGTCGCTTGGCGGTGCGGCCGGGTGAGGGACGGCCCTTGCGACGCGACGATCCGCCGCCCTTGCCGGCGCCCTTTCCACTGCCCTTGCCGGCATCGGAGGAGGAACTTCGTGGGGTGCTCATGCGGGGTCCTCGCGAAGTATTCGGCGGAGCGCAGCGGGGGAGAAACTTCGTGGGGTGCTCATGCGGGGTCCTCGCGAAGTATTCGGCGGAGCGCAGCGGGGGAGAAACTTCGTGGGGTGCTCATGCGGGGTCCTCGCGAAGTATTCGGCGGAGCGCAGCGGGGGAGAAACTTCGTGGGGTGCTCATGCATGTCCTTCTTGGATCAGTTCTTCGATGACGTCGGCGTCGGGGAGGTACGGCGCGAGGGCGGGCAACTCCTCCAGGGAGGTGAGCCCGAGTCGCTGCAAGAAATAGGGCGTCGTGCCGTAGAGACCGGCGCCGCCCTCCTCCGACTCGCCGATCTGGGCGATCAGTCCGCGGGTGAGCAGGGTGCGCACGACTCCGTCGACGTTGACCCCGCGTACGGCGCTGACGCGCGAACGGGAGATCGGCTGACGATAGGCGATGACGGCCAGGGTCTCCAACGACGCCTGCGTGAGCTTGGCCTGCTGGCCGCCCATCAGGAAGCGCTCGACCACCGGCGCATAGTCGGCGCGGCTGTAGACACGCCAGCCGCCGTTGATGCAGCGGAGGGTGAAACCGCGGCTCTGCGCGGCGTAGCCGGACTCCAGCCGCTGCAGCACCTCGCGGATCTCCTCCACGGGGAGGTGCAGTCCGTCGGCCAGTTCGTCCTCGGTCAGCGGCTGGTCCACGACCATGAGAACCGCCTCGACGGCGCCGGCCATGCCACCCGGCAGCTCGCCCAGGTCCAGCTCCAGCTGCGCCTCGGCGTCCGGGACGTCGGGCTCTCGGACGTCGGGTGTGGCGATCTCGGGCTCCTGCTCACTCATCGTGCTCGTCGCCCTCTCCGGTCGGTTCGTCGAATTCGTCACTCACGTCCACCTCGCCGGCGCCCGTCCAGCGCACCCGCAGCTCGCCCAGTGACTCGGGCTGGTCGAACGCGACGGCCGCTTCCTTGAACAGCTCCAGCAGGGCCAGGAACCGCGCCACGATCACGAGGGTCGAGTCCGCGTCGGCGACCAGTTCAGCAAACCCGAGCGTATGCCGTTCTCGGAGCATCGCCGACACGATGACCGCCTGCTCACGCACGTTCACGGTGGGCGCGTGCAGGTGGGTGAGGCCGACCGTGGGCTCGGGACGCGGCGTCATCGCGCGCGCCGCGATACGTGCCAGCTGCTCGGGTCCCACGCCCATCACCAGCTCCGGCAGCAGCGCTGCGAAGCGCTCCTCCAGCCCCGCCTGCCGGGCCGTGATCCGCCCAGCGGTGGCCATTCGGTCGGCGAAGAACGCCGCGACGTCCTTGAACGCGCGGTACTGCAGCAACCGCGCGAAGAGCAGGTCGCGTGCCTCGATCAGCGCGAGGTCCTCCTCGTCCTCGGCTGTGCCGCCGGGCAGCAGCCGCGACGCCTTGAGGTCCAGCAGGGTCGCCGCGATGAGCAGGAACTCCGAGGCCTGGTCCAGGTCCCACTCCGCCGCGCCGTCCTCGCGCACTGCCCGGATGTGGGCCACGAACTCATCGGTGACCTGGGCCAGCGCGATCTCGGTGACGTCCAGCTGATGCTTGGAGATGAGCCCCAGCAACAGGTCGAACGGGCCCGAGAAGACGTCGAGGTGCACCTCGAACGGCGTGCTCGCGCTCCGCCGAGTGAGGACACCGCCCGGAGCTTGCGGCTGGCCGTTCCGCTCGGGAGCGACGGACGGAGGGCGCTCGGGAGGGGCAACGGGCCCAGTGGGCCCAGCAGGTCCGGTCGCGTCGGCGCCGGTCACGTCACGCGGCGGCGCCGCGAGAGATGAGCTCGCGGGCCAGCTGCCGGTAGGCCTCAGCGGCGCCGTGACCGGAGGCGTACCTGGTGATGGGCTCGGCGGCCAGGCTCGCGTCGGGGAACTTCACAGTGCGGTTGATCGCCGTGTGCAGCACGTCCTCGCCGAAGTGGTCGACCACGGAGCGCACCACGTCGCGGCTGTGCAGGGTGCGCCCGTCGTACATCGTGGCGAGGATGCCATCCAGGCGCAGGCTGGGATTGAGCCGGTCGGTGACCTTGTCGATGGTCTCGATCAGCAGGGCGACCCCGCGCATCGCGAAGAATTCGCACTCCAACGGGATGAGGACTCCGTGCGACGCGGTCAGCGCGTTGACGGTCAGCAGGCCGAGCGACGGCTGGCAGTCGATCAGGATCACGTCGTACTCGTCGGCGACGGGTCGCAGCACGCGGGAGAGCACCATCTCGCGGGCCACCTCACCGACCAGCTGCACCTCGGCGGCGGACAGGTCGATGTTGGCCGGTAGCACGTCCAGGCCGGGGGTGGTCGTCTGCTGGATGACGTCGTGCACGTCGTGACCACGCTCGACCAGCAGGTTGTAGACGGTCACGTCCAACTCGTTGGCACGCACGCCCAGGCCCACGCTGAGCGCGCCCTGCGGGTCGAAGTCGACCAGGAGCACCTTGCGGCCGTACTCGGCCAGGGCGGCGCCGAGGTTGATGGTCGAGGTGGTCTTGCCGACCCCGCCCTTCTGGTTGCACATGGCGATGATGCGGGCCGGCCCGTGCGCGGACAACGGGCGCGGGGCCGGGAAGGTCGGAAGGGGGCGGCCGGTCGGGCCCACCTTGTCTGTCGAACTCACGGCTGATCTGTGCTCTTCCGGGTAGGGCGTCGTACGGCTCGCGCCGATCGCGGTTCAACCTAACGCATGCCGCACCCACCGGGCCCGCCCGTCGCCGGTCGTCACCGTGCGCGGGGGTGGGCGGCGGCGAACACCTCCCGCAGCTGCTGCACCGAGACCATCGTGTAGATCTGCGTCGTCGTCACCGAGGCATGGCCGAGCAGCTCCTGCACCACCCGCACGTCGGCGCCGCCTTCGAGCAGGTGCGTGGCGAAGGAGTGCCGCAGCGTGTGCGGGCTGATGTGCCCGCTCAGGTCAGCGCGTTCGGCGCTGGCCTGCACGATGTTCCACACGGACTGGCGCGAGAGCCGGGTGCCGCGCTGCCCGACGAAGAGCGCGGGGGTGCCCTTCCCCGTCGCGACCAGCGCGGGACGCCCCCGCACCAGGTACGCCGTGAGCGCGTCCTTGGCGTAGCCGCCCAGCGGGATGATCCGCTCCTTGCTGCCCTTGCCGAGGACCCGCACCGCATCGGTGTCCAACTCCAGGTCGTCCACGTCCAGTCCGGTGGCCTCGCTCACCCGGGCGCCCACGCCGTACAGCAGCTCCAGCAGTGCGCGGTCGCGCAGCGAGGCAGGGGTGTCGCCCACCGAGGCCGCCGCGAGCAGGCGTTCGACCTGGTCCAGCGGGATGGCCTTGGGCAGCCGCCGCGGCGGACGCGGGGGCGTGACCTCGGCGGCGGCGTCGGCGATGGTGTCCCCTTCCAGGGTGAGGAACCGGTGGAAGCCGCGCACGGCCACCAGGTTGCGCGCCGCGGACGACGCGGCCAGCGGCGGATGCTCCGTGGTGCCCTCCCGCAGGGTGGCGGAGTATTCCGCCACGTCCGCCTCCGCGATCGCCGCGGGGTCGGTGATGCCGCGGGCAGCGAGGTAGGCGACATACCGGCGCAGGTCGCGGTCGTACGCGCTCAGCGTGTGCTGGGACACCCCGCGCTCGACCCGCAGGTGGTCCAGCCACCCGCGCACCGCCCGTTCGATCCCACCCGCCACGACGCACCATTCAAGGTCATCGCGGCCGCGATGGGTGCAGGCCGCGCCGGGCGCGGGGACGACGGTGCATCAGGCGGCCGACCGGCCCGACACCCACGACAGCACGCGCTGCGCCTGAGCCTGCGTCCACGCCTCCGCGGAAGCCGAGGACAGGTTGCGCCGCCCCTCGGCGTCCATGAAGTGCTGCAGGGTCTGCGGGATGGAGCCCTTCGTGGCGTACGGGGCACCTTCCAGCACGAAGCGCTCGCGCCCCCGCGGGTCGAGGAAGAACACCTCGTCGGAGTGCTGCACGTCGTAGGTCAGCGGTTGCCCCGTGCGCCAGTTGCGCGGTGTCGGCCCCGCATCGTCGCCGACCTTCTGGCGCCAGACACCCAGGTAGTTCCACAGCGCGTTCACCGCCGACGGCGACCCGGTGAGCGCCATCCAGTTCGCGGGCGGCGGGGTGAAGAGGCGCCGGTACGCCGCGAGCTGGGCGACCGTGTCGCGCTGTGGGTCGACGGTGATCGAGAGGAACTCCTCGCCGGCACCGCGACGGGCGGCGTCCTCCGCCCGCGCCGTCTGCACCAGCGTGGCGGTGTCGGCCGGGCAGGTCTCCTGGCACAGCGTCATGACGTCGGAGATCGCGACCGTCTTGCCCGCGAAGTCCGCCAACCGCACCGTGCGACCGTCGCTTGCGGTGAACCGCAGGTCGCGGATCGACGCCGGGAGCGCGCTGTCGAGCGGCGTCCCGATCCCGTCCATAGCGCTCGATGCCGGGGAATCGGACGCCTGGCTGTGGCCCGCACCCGATGCCTGCGCGGAGCATGCCGCCAGGCACACCACCGCGGCAACCGATGCCGCCACCGTCTTCAACCGCCCCACGCCCGCGATGGTGGCACCGCAACCTGAGCGGTTCCCGCACTAGGTTCGTCAGCAGGCTGAGCTCGCGATCGACGAGGGCGGAGGCGACCGCGACCATAGAAACTGCGACGGAACCCATGAAGCTGTACGCCGACCGCCAGGACCGGTTGATCCGCCAGATCGTCTTCGACGCGCTGGTGGCGATCTGGGTGATCGCCTGGGCGCGCGCCGGGTGGGCGGTCTACCGGCACACCGTCGCCGCCAAGAGCGGCGCGCGGGACCTGTCGGCCGGCGGGGAACGGCTACGGACCCAGATGGGCAACGCCGCACGTGCCGTCGACGGGGTGCCGCTGGTCGGCGGCAAGCTCAAGGAGCCCTTCGTGCAGGCGCAAGGCGCGGGCAGCTCGATGACGAACGCCGGTCACCAACTCGGCGACACGATCGAGACGCTCGGCCGGGTGCTGGGTTCTCTCACGGCGGGCATCCCGATCGCGATCGGCCTGTTGATCTGGGCGCTCGTCCGCCTGCCCTACGTACGGCGCGCCTCCCGTGCCCGGTCGCTGACACGCACTCCCGGCGGGATGGACCTGCTGGCGTTCGACGCCCTGCGGTCGGCCACACCGCGCGAGCTCGCAACCGTCGGCGACGAACCCGTCGACGGGTGGCGCCGCCGCGACCCGGAGACCATCGAGGCGCTCGCGCGGCTGCGGCTGCGCGCCCTCGACCTGCAGCTGGAAGAACTGCCCTAGCAGCAATTCGGACATGCACAGCGGGTCACAGATGACCCGGTGTGCATGTCCAAAAGCGAAGGCTCAGGGCAGGACGAGCGTCGGGCGAAGGTCCGCCTCCGGCGGCGACCAGGTGTCGCGGTCGGCGGCCACCTGTTCACCGCTGCGGATGTCCTTCACCTCGTCGCCGTCCTCCGCCGGGAACCACACGAACGGGATGCCCCGCCGGTCGGCGAACTGGATCTGCTTGCCGAACCGAGCGGCCTTCGGAGCGACCAGCGTCGCGATCCCCCGGGCCCGTAGCGCCGCCGCGACCCGCATCGAGTCCGAGCGGGACTCCTCGTCGGTCACCGCGACGAGCACGGCGGCGGGCGTCTCGCGGGACGCGGTCAGCCCGCCCTCGGAGATCAGCAGCCCGAGCAGCCGGGACACCCCGATCGAGATGCCGACACCCGGGTAGGTGCGCTTGCCGTCACTGGCCAGGGCGTCGTACCGGCCGCCGGAGCAGATGGAGCCGAAGTCCTCGTGGCCCTCGATGACCGTCTCGTAGACGGTGCCGGTGTAGTAGTCCAGGCCGCGCGCGATCTTCAGCTCGGCGGACAGCACCCCCGGTGCGTGCTCGTTGCCGGCGTCCATGACCGCCGCGAGCTGCGCCAGGCCCTCGTCCAGCAACGGGTGCTCCACGCCGAGCGCGCGCACCTGCTCCACGAAGCTGCTGTCCGGTGTCGCGATGCCCGCGAGGTCGAGGCACCTGCCCGCCTGCTCCTCGCTGAGGCCGGCTGCCAGCAGGACCTTGCGCACGCCGTCCGCACCGATCTTGTCCAGCTTGTCCACTGTCCGCAGCGTGCCCGCGACGTCCTCGATGCCCAGCCCGAGGTAGAACCCCTCACAGATCTTGCGGTTGTTGACCTGGATCTTGTACGGCCCGATCGGCAGTCGGGAGAACGCGTCCGCGATCACCAGCGGCAGCTCGACCTCGTAGTGCCCGGGCAACGTGTCGGCCTCCACGATGTCGATGTCGGCCTGGATGAATTCGCGGTAGCGGCCGCGCTGGGGCCGCTCACCGCGCCACGCCGGCTGGATCTGGTAGCGGCGGAACGGGAAGGTCAGCTTGCCGCCGTTCTCCAGCACGTACCGCGCGAACGGCACCGTGAGGTCGAAGTGCAGACCGAGCGCGGGGGTGCTGCCGTCGTCGCCCGCGAGCCGGCGTACGCCGTAGATCTCCTTGTCGGCGTCCTCCCCCTGATCGGACAGCCGCTCGACCGGCTCCAGCGCGCGGGTGTTGACCGACGCGAACCCGTGCAGCTCGAAGACCTCGCGGATGGTGTCGAGGAAGTGCTGCTCGACGATCCGCTGTGTCGGCAACCACTCCTGGAAGCCGCTGATGGGGGTGACTCTGCTCGCCATGGGGTGCGTGAACGTCCTTCTCGTCTAGAGGTTCTGCAAGTAGGGGTTGGTGGCGCGCTCCCGCGCCATCGTGCTGCCGGGTCCGTGCCCGGGCAGCACCAGCGTCTGATCGGACAACGGGAGCACGACCTCGCGCAGCGACGTCGTCATCGCCTCGGAGGACCCGCCGGGCAGGTCGGTGCGCCCGATCGACCCGGCGAAGAGCACGTCGCCGGTGAGCATCGTCGTCGTGCAGTCGGCTTCGTCCGGTACGCCGTCCGGGATCCCGTCCACCCCGAACATCACCGAGCCCTCGGTGTGTCCCGGTGCGTGCAGCACCTCAAGGGTGAGGCCGGCCAGGTCGAGGCTGGCGCCGCCGTCGACCTCGACGATGTGCGACGGCTCGGTCCAGGTCGCTGCCCTGCCGAACTGCTGCTCGAACATCGCCAGCAGCCCCCCGTCCAGGGATCGGAGGGGATCCTCGAGCCGGTAACGGTCCTCGCGGTGGATGTAGGCCCCGAGCTCCCCGCCGCACACGGGGGTCACGGAGTACACATGGTCCACGTGCCCGTGGGTCAGGAGCACGGCACTGGGCCGCAGCCGCTGCTCGCGCAGCACCTCGGCCAGGGTGTCCGTGACGCCGATCCCCGGGTCGACCACGATGCACTCCTGCCCCGGCCCGGTCGCCAGCACGTAGCAGTTGGTGCCGAACACGGCGGCGGGGAAGGCGAGAGCGAGCACCGCGCGAGCCTACCGACGGGCGGTCGGCCCCTTCTAATCCGTTGCCTACACTGCCGGAAGGCACCACGATCGGTGCCGGTTCGTGTCGAGGCGAGGAGGGGTGCGTGCGACGTTCACGTGGCGCGGTGATCTGCGCGGTCCTCGCAGCGGCCGGTACGACGAGCGCGTGCGGCTCGCAGGTCGCCTCGGCCGGAGGCACGACCACGTCGTCCGTGTCCGCGACGCCGCTCGCGACGACCACCAAGGGCACGTCCGTGTCGCTGCACTGCGGAGCCGCTCCGACCGGGCGCAGCGGCTCCCCCACTCTGAAGCTGCCTGACAAGAGGACCGCCGCCGGCCGAACGTTCACCGCAACCATCCAGACCAATTGCGGCACCATCACCGCTCAACTGTTCGGTGCGAAGGCGCCGCAGACGGTTGCCTCCTTCGTGGCGTTGGCGAAGTCGTACTACACGAAGACCCCGTGTCACCGACTCACGACGTCCGGCATCTACGTGCTGCAGTGCGGCGACCCGACCGGGACGGGCAACGGTGGTCCCGGCTACGCGTACGGCATCGAGAACGCTCCGGCGGACGCGATCTACCCGGCCGGCACGCTGGCGATGGCCCGCACGCAGGATCCGAAGAGCAACGGCAGCCAGTTCTTCATGGTCTACCGGGAGAGCACGATCGATCCGTCGACCGGTGGATACAGCATCTTCGGGCGGATCACCTCGGGCCTGCCGATCCTGCAGGCTCTCGCGAAGAAGGGCGTCAACGGCGTGGGGGACGGTCCCCCACACCAGCACATCGGCATTCTGAAGATCACCGTCACCGAACAGAAGGCATGAGAGCCGTGTCAACGGACATCCCCAAGCCCCATCCCACTCCCGGCCCGCGTCCCGGCCCCAAGCCGGGCGCTCCCGCAGCCGGACCTGCCGCGGCGCAGCCCGTAGCGGTCGCCACCCCGGCGAGCAACGCCGCGTCGTTCGGCAGGGTCGCTGAGGACGGCACGGTCTTCGTGCGCACCCCCGACGGTGAGCGTGAGGTGGGCAGCTACCCGGATGCCACGCACGACGAGGCCCTGGCCTACTTCGCCCGCAAGTACGACGAGCTCGCCGCCTCAGCGGCACTGCTCCTGCAGCGTGTGGTCCAGACCGACCTGTCGGCGGGGGCCGGTGGTGAGCAGCTGAAGCACCTGCGCGCCAGCGTGCGCGACGCCAGGGTCGTCGGCGACCTGCCCGCCCTCGACGCCACCTTGGAGCAGATCGCCACAGCGCTGAAGGCCAAGGGTCAAGTCGAGGGTGAGCTTCGTGCCGCGGCGCGCGAAGTCGCGATGACGGCACGGGAGGCACTCGTCGCCGAGGCGGAGAAGATCGCCGCGGTGCCCGAGCGCAGCATCCAGTGGAAGACCAGCACCGCGCGGATGCGCGAGTTGCTCGATGAATGGAAGACCTCGCAGCGCACCGGGGTTCGCCTGGAGAAGGCCGCCGAGAACGCCCTCTGGACCCGGTTCAGCGCTGCGCGCAACGGCTTCGACAAGGCGCGGCGTGCGCACTTCGCCGCCCTGGACGACGAGCACACGCAGGCCAAAGCTCGCAAGCGTGAGTTGGTCGCCGAAGCAGAGAAGCTGTCGACCTCCACCGAGTGGGGTCCGACGGCAGGCGCGTTCAAGCGGCTGATGAGCGAGTGGAAGCATGCAGGCCGCGCAGCCCGCTCCGACGATGACAAGCTCTGGGAGCGCTTCAAGGCCGCCCAGGACACCTTCTTCCACGCCAAGGACGAGGTGGTGGCGGCCGAGAATGTGGAGTTCGAGGCCAACCTGGTGGTCAAGGAAGGACTGCTCAAGGAGGCCGAGGCGATCCTGCCGGTCAAGGACCTGGGCGGCGCGAAGGCCTCGTTGCGCGGGATCCAGGACCGCTGGGACGCCGCCGGCAAGGTGCCACGCAAGGACATGGAACGGGTCGAGAAGGCCATGCGCCGGATCGAGACCACCGTGCGGGACGCCGAGAACACCCGCTGGAAGAGGACCGACCCGGAGATCGCGGCCCGCGCCAACTCGATGGTCACCCAGCTGGAGCGCGCGGTCGCCGACCTGCAGGCCGATCTGGACAAGGCGACGGCCGCCGGCGACGAGCGCAAGGCCGCCGAAGTCCAGGAGTCGCTGACCGCACGCCAGGCCTGGCTCGACCAGGCCCGTGGGGGCGCGGCGGAGTTCGGCGAATAGTGGGCAGCGTGACGGCCGCCGAGGGCCTGGTCGACTACCTCAACGCGAGTCCGTCGCCGTTCCACGCATGCGCGACGACGGCGGCCCGGCTGACGACGGCAGGGTTCGTGCAGCTGCACGAGGCCGACGCCTGGCCCTCCGAGCCCGGTCGCTACCTCGTCGTGCTCGGCGGCTCGCTGATCGCGTGGTCGACGGAGCATGCGGCCGGCGCGGCGACGGCGTACCGGGTCGTCGGAGCCCACACCGATTCCCCGAACCTGCGCATCAAGCCTCGCCCCGACCTCGCCCGCGCCGGCTGGCAGCTGCTCGGGGTCGAGGTGTACGGCGGCCCGCTGGTCTCCAGTTGGCTCGACCGTGACCTCGGGCTCTCGGGTCGGGTCGCAGTGCGCGACGGGTCCGGCGTACGCGCCGAGCTCTTCCGCGACGACGACCCGGCGCTGCGGGTCTCGCGCCTCGCGATCCACCTCGACCGCAGCGTTCGTGAGGGCGAACAGCTGAACCCCCAGCAGCACCTGGCGCCGCACTGGGGCCTCGGCGAGACCCCCGGAGACTTTCGGGCCTATCTGGCGCAACAGGTCGGAGTCGATGCCGCCGACGTGCTGGGTTGGGACGCGATGACGCACGATCTGCAGCCCGCCCGCGTCTTCGGGCGGGAGCGCGACCTGGTCGTCGGCGCCCGGATGGACAACCTGGCCACCTGCCACGCAGGCACCTCGGCGCTGGTGACGGCCCTGGAGCGGCCCGCGACGGACCCCGTCCTGCCCGTCTTCGCGATGTTCGACCATGAGGAGGTGGGCAGCGTCTCCGAGCGCGGCGCGGCCAGTGTGTTCCTGCCCGTCGTGCTGGAGCGGATCACCGCCTCGCTCGGCGGCCACCGCCAGGACCACCTGCGGGCGCTGGCCGGCAGCGTCGTCGCATCGGGGGACATGGCCCACGGCACCCACCCCCACTACGCCGACCGTCACGAACCGCAGCACCAGATCGCGGTGAACGGAGGTCCGGTGCTCAAGATCAACGCCAATCTGCGCTACGCCACCGACTCGATGGGCGCGGCCGCGTTCCGGCTAGCGTGCGAGCAGGCCGGCGTACCCGTGCAGGAGTTCGTGACCCGCTCGGACCTGCCCTGCGGCTCGACGGTCGGGCCGGTCACCTCGGCCGGCACCGGTGTCAGCACCGTCGACTTCGGCGCCGCCACCATCTCGATGCACTCGGTGCGCGAACTGGTGGGCGCAGCGGACCAGCAGATGTACGCCGACGCGCTCGCGGCGTTCCTCTCCCCCGCGTGATCCACGGTGAATGTCCGCGGAATCGTGCGGACGGGTACGCGGAAACGCGGACAACCGCGGGGGCAGGTCAGCGCAGGTCGAGCACGTACATCATCTTGTCGAAGCGGCGACCCCCGGCGACGATGAAGTCGCCCAGCACGCCGTATCGGCGGAATCCGACCGACTCGTAGAGGGACTGGGCGCGCACGTTGTCGTCGCGGAAGTCGACGGTGAGCTTCTCGACGCCGGCTCGGCGGGCGGTCGCGACCAGTTCCCCGCACAGCCGGCGTCCGACGCCGGCGCCCTGCCAGGTGTCGCCGACGGCCAGCAGGGTCAGGTCCGCGTGCCGGGCGGTGGTCGGGCGTGCATAGCGCTCCCAGTAACCGAAACCCGCGAGGTGCCCTTCGTGGCGGGCCACGAGCAGCGCCGCGTCACCCTCGGCCGCCGTGGCGATCCGGGACAACAGCGCCGCGATCTCCGCGCGCGGAGGCGGAGTCAGCCAACCGAGGGCGGCCCCGCGGGTGATCAGATCGCCGAGCAGTCGGGTGCACTGATCGATGAGGGTCTCATCGAGTCCGCCGTCGGACAGGGACCGCACCGACAGGACGGTGTCAGGTTGCGGCACGTGCGGCTTCCGTGTCAGGTCTGTCCTGGGCATCCGTCGGGTCTCGCGGCTCCGCGTCGGCCGCCGCACGCGAGGTCTCATCGGTACGCCGGTGCCCGGACCCGGTGATCCGGTAGACGTCGAAGACGCCGTCGATCTTGCGCACGGCCTGGATCACGTGGTTGAGGTGGCTGGGGTCGCCCATCTCGAACGTGAACTTCGAGAGCGCCACCCGGTTGCGACTGGTCGCGACACTGGCCGACAGGATGTTGACGTGCTGGTCGGACAGCACCCGCGTCACGTCGGAGAGCAACGCGTTGCGGTCCAGCGCCTCGACCTGCAGCTGCACCAGGAAGACGCTTGCTGCCGAGGGTGACCAGGCGACCGCCAGGATGCGCTCGGGCTGGTTGCGCAGCTGCTCGACGTTCTTGCAGTCGCTGCGGTGCACTGAGACCCCGTTGCCCGTGGTGACGAAACCGATGATGTCGTCGCCCGGCACCGGCGTGCAGCACCGCGCGAGCTTGACCCAGACATCATCCGTGCCGACGACGGTGACGCCGGGATCGGTCTGGCGACGGCGGGCCGTGCCGTGCGGGATGGTCGCCTCGGCGAGGTCCTCCGTCGTCGCCTCCTCGCCGCCGAGCGACGACAGCAACTGGCTCACCACGTGATCCGCGGACACGTGACCATCACCGATGGCTGCGTAGAGGGTGTCGATGTCGTGGTAGTGCAGGCCTGTGGCGACCTCGGTCAGCGAGTCGTGCGACATCAGGCGTTGCAGTCCGACGCCCTGCTTGCGCACGTTCTTGGCCAGCGCCTCCTTGCCGGACTCGATGGCCTCCTCGCGGCGTTCGCGGGAGAACCACTGCCGGATCTTGTTACGCGCCCGCGGGCTCTTGACGAAGTTGAGCCAGTCGCGGCTCGGGCCCGCGCCGTCGGCCTTGGAGGTGAGCACCTCGACCACGTCGCCGTTCTCCAGGGGCGACTCCAGGGGCACCAGTCGGCCGTTGACCCGCCCGCCGATGGTGTGGTGGCCGACCTCGGTGTGCACGGCGTACGCGAAATCCACCGGCGTGGAGCCGGCCGGCAGCCCCATCACCTCGCCCTTGGGCGTGAAGACGTAGACCTCGCGGCTGCCGACCTCGAAGCGCAGCGACTCCAGGAACTCTCCCGGATCGCTGGTCTCCCGCTGCCATTCCAGCAGCTGGCGCAGCCACGCCATGTCGTTGACCGGCCCGTCGCGGGTGTCGAGGGCCGACCCGCCGGCCCCCGCCCGCGCGTCCTCCTTGTACTTCCAGTGCGCCGCGACGCCGTACTCCGCCCGGCGGTGCATCTGGTAGGTGCGGATCTGTATCTCGACCGGCTTGCCCTCCGGCCCGATGACCGTCGTGTGCAACGACTGGTACATGTTGAACTTCGGCATCGCGATGTAGTCCTTGAAGCGCCCGGGGACGGGGCTCCATCGCGTGTGCAGCGTGCCCAGCACCGCGTAGCAGTCGCGCACCGACTCCACCAGGACACGGACCGCGACGAGGTCGTAGATCTCCTCGAAGTCGCGGCCCCGCACGATCATCTTCTGGTACACGGAGTAGTAGTGCTTGGGACGGCCGGTGACGGTGGCCTTGATCTTGGCCGAGCGCAGGTCGGCGCTGACCTGCTCCCCCACGCCCTTGAGGTACTCCTCGCGCGCGGGCGCCCGGTCGGCGACGAGGCGGGCGATCTCGTCGTACACCTTGGGATAGAGCGTCGCGAAGGACAGGTCCTCGAGCTCCCACTTGATGGTGTTCATACCCAGCCGGTGGGCGAGCGGCGCGAAGATCTCCAGCGTCTCGGTGGCCTTGCGCTGCGCGGATTCGACCGAGACGTAGCGCCACGTGCGCGCGTTGTGCAGGCGGTCGGCGAGCTTGATGACCAGCACCCGGATGTCGCGGGCCATCGCCACGACCATCTTGCGCACGGTCTCGGCCTGCGCGGCGTCGCCGTACTTGACCTTGTCGAGCTTGGTGACCCCGTCGACGAGCATGGCGATCTCGGCGCCGAACTCGGTCTTCAGCTGATCCAGCGAGTACGCCGTGTCCTCGACCGTGTCGTGCAGCAGTGCCGCCGCGAGCGTCGGCGGCGTCATGCCCAGCTCGGCCAGGATGGTCGCCACCGCCATCGGGTGGGTGATGTACGGGTCGCCGCTCTTGCGCAGCTGCCCTTCGTGGCACCGCTCGGCCACGGCGTACGCGCGCTCGATGACCGACACGTCGGCCTTGGGGTGGGTGGTGCCCACGGTCCGCAGCAACGGCTCCAGGGCTCGGTTGCTGCTCGACCGGGGACCACTGAACCGCACGAGCCGGGCGCGTACCCGCGAGGCTGCGGCGGACGCGGCTGCGGACGAAGGCGCCGCTGTGGCCCCGCCGTCCTCAGCACTCATGGACCGATCCTAGTCGTCGTCCACCGACACCAGGACGTGGACGTCGCGCTCGCCCAGGGCGTCGCGCCCGTGCAGGAACGCCAGCTCCATCAGCATCTGGATCCCGGTGACCTGGGCGCCCGTGCGCTCCAGCAACGCACACGCCGCGGCCGCGGTCCCGCCGGTGGCGAGGACGTCGTCGATCACCAGGACCCGGTCGCCCGCACCGACGGCGTCGGTACTGATCTCGATGGTGGCGCTGCCGTACTCCAGGTCGTACTCCTGACTCAGGGTCTCGCCGGGCAGCTTGCCCGCCTTGCGCACCGCCACGAAGGGCAGGCCCAGCGCGAGGGCGACCGGCGGCCCGATGATGAAACCGCGCGCCTCGACCCCGGCCACCGCGTCGACCCGACCGCGGAACCGCTCCGCGATGTCGTCGACGACCTGCTGGAACGCCGGGGCGTCCGCGAAGAGCGGCGTCAGATCCTTGAAGGCGATGCCCGGCTTCGGAAAGTCGGGGATCTCCCGGGTGTGCTCTCGCAGCACCTGGCCAATGTCGACCGGCATCAGTCCCTTTCGCTGTCGCGTACGGCGAGCGGGTGGACCTCGCGCTTACGCACCCGCGTACGGCGCGCGGCAGCGGCCGCTTCGGCGCGCTCCGGCTCGACCACACCCGAGATGTCCTCGCCCTGCAGGTGCTCGCCGGCCCCGGCACCGCCGGCTTCGGCGAGGACGGCCTGCTGGGAGCTCTGGAAGCTGTGCGCCCGGCGCTCCAGGTCGCGCATCTGCGGCTCCCGGGAGCGCAGCGACGCGAGCAGCGGGGTGGCGATGAAGATCGAGGAGTAGGTACCGACCGCGATACCGATGAAGAGTGCCAGCGCCAGGTCGAGCAACGTGCCCGGGCCGAGCACCGTGAAACCGACCACCAGCAGGGCCGCGATCGGCAGCAGGGCGACGACCGAGGTGTTGATCGAGCGCACCAGAGTCTGGTTGACCGCGTAGTTAGCGGCCTGCGTGTACGTGCGCGACCCGGCCGCCAGCGCCTCGTCGGTGTTCTCCCGGACCTTGTCGAAGACCACCACGGTGTCGTAGATGGAGTATCCGAGGATCGTGAGGAAGCCGATGACCGTCGCCGGGGACACCTCGATGCCGACCAGGGCGTAGATCCCGACGGTCAGCACCAGGTCGTGCACCAGCGCCACGAGCGCCGAGACGGCCATCTTCCAGGTGCGGAAGTAGACCCCGAGCAGCAACGACACCAGGACCAGGAAGACGATCAGCGCCTGCACGGCCTTGTGGGTGACCTGCGATCCCCAGGACGGACCGATGAACTGGCTGTCGACCGAGCTGGTCGGCACCTTGAACTCCTTGGCGACCGCCGCCGCGACCTTGTCGGTCGTGCTGGCGGCGTTGTTGCCGACCTTCTTGGAGTCGATGGTGATGGACTTGGCGCCGACCTTGCTGATCTCCAGGTTGGCCGAGGACCCCGTGACCGATGCGACGGCCTTCTGGGCGCGCGAGTCGTAGTTGGACAGGTTGGAGATGCCGGTGACCCGCAGCTCCGAGCCGCCCTTGAACTCCAGGCTGAGGTTGAGGCCGCGGCCGAAGAGACCCACGAGGGCGAGCACGAGGAAGACCGCGCTGATCGCGTACCAGGTGCGCCGACGGCCGACGATGTTGAGCTGGCGGCGGCCGGTGTAGAGGTCGTTGCCGAACTGGGAGAAGCTCGCCATGTCAGGCCTGCTTTCCAGCCGCGGCTGCGGCCTTGCGCTCGGCGATCGTGACCCGTCCGCGACCGGCGTACGTCACGCCGCGCGCGCCGAGGCGCTCCGGGTCGAAACCGGACCACTTGTGCCCGTTGCCGAAGAACGAGGTACGCGACAGCAGCGTGAGCACGGGGTGGGTGAACAGGAAGACCACCAGGATGTCGATGAGGGTGGTGAGTCCGAGGGTGAAGGCGAAGGCCTTCACGTTGTCCTCGGAGAGGATGTAGAGCACGGCGGCGGCCAGGAAGTTGACCGCGTCGGAGACCAGGACGGTACGACGGGCGCGGGACCAGCCGGTCTGCACGGCCGCGCGCAGCGGCCGCCCCGATCTGACCTCGTCACGCACGCGTTCGAAGTAGACGATGAAGCTGTCGGCCGTGATGCCGATCGCGACGATCAGACCGGTCACACCGGCCATCGTCAGACGCAGATTGGCGGTGTACCCGAGCAGGGTGACCGCGCCGTACGTGATGACCGCGGAGGTGACCAGAGAGGCGATGGTGACCAGGCCGAGCAGCCGGTACTGCGCCAGGGAGTAGAGCACCACCAGGATCAGGCCGATGATGCCGGCGATGATGCCGTCACGCAGCTGCTGGGAGCCGAGCTGCGGGCTGACCTGGCTGGAGGTCAGTTCGCTGAACGAGAACGGCAACGCACCGAACCTCAGCTGGTTGGCCAGGGTCTTGGCGCTGTTTTCGGTGAAGTTGCCGGTGATCTGTGCCTTGCCGCCGGTGATGGCGCCGTTGGTGTTCGACGGCGCAGAGATGACCAGGCCGTCGACCACGATGCCGAACTGGTTGCGCGGCGCCTGCAGACCGTTCAACCTCCCGGTCACCTTCGCGAACTCCGAGGAGCCCTTGCTGTCGAACGTCAGGTTGACCTCGTACTGACCCGTGGTCACCCCCTGCTGGGTGGTGGCCTGGCCGAAGCTGGCGTCGGTGATCTGCCTGCCGGTCACCTCCGACGGGCCCATCAGGTATTTCGTCGCCGGGGCCTGAGCACCGGAGATGGACGTTCCGGTGTCGCATCCGACGGTCGGCTGGGAGGCCGGGATCTGCCGGGCGACCTGCTGCCACTGCGCGGCGGTCGGGCCGGAGCAGGAATACGCGGTCAGCAGCTGGCTGTAGGTCGCACCCTTGGTGGCGAGTCCGGCGGTGACCCAGTCGTCGCTGACGGTCCTGCTCTCCCATCCGGTGTCGCTGGCGCCCAGACCGTTCGTCGTGACGTTGCCGCTCGGGTCGTACGGCGTCGGCAGGGTGCGCGCGGGGGTGGTCGAGGAGGCAGTGGCCTGGGGGGTGCTGCTGGCGGTCGCACTCGGCGACGTGCTCGACGGGGCCGCCGTGGAGGACGTGCTCGGAGTCGGGGTGGTCGTCGCCGCCCGGAACGCCTGCGGCAGCACGTCGTTGGCCGTGGAGCTGCTGGAGCTGCTGGAGCTGCTGGAGCTGGTGCCGGACGGCGTCGCCGTGCTCGAGGGGCTGGTCGTCGACTTCGGCGTCGTGGAGCCCTTGGTGGTCGGGGCGGTGTACGGCGTCGGCAGCGTGAAGGTCGCCGGGGTGTCCTGGGTGCTGTTGATGACCGCGCGGAAGAACAACTGCGAGGACTGCGCCAGCGAATTCAGGGTCTCCTGGCTGGGATTGCCCGGCAGCGAGACCTGGATGTTCTTCGCGCCCAGCCTGCTGACCTGGGCCTCGGAGACGCCGTTGCCGTTGACCCGCTCGCGGATGATGTCGATCGCCTGGTCGACCTGCCCGGTGGTGACGGTCTGTCCCTTGCCGACCGAGGGCTGCAGGACGATCTGGCGCCCGCCCTCGAGGTCCAGTCCGAGCTTCGGGCTCCATTGCCCGGCGGGGTTGCCCAACGCCGCACTCGCTCCGATCGCCGCGAAGAGCGCGATGACCAGGGCGGCGAGGAGGACGAGAGTACGGACGGGTCGTCCGCCCGGCGTCGTACGTCGTGTGCGTGTTGCCACCGGTGCTCAGGCCTCCGCGCGGGTGTCGTCGTGGTCATCGGGCGATCGGTCGGGTGCTGCACCCGTCGGGCGGTCGTCCTTCGTACGCAACGCCTGGTCCGCTGCGGCGGGTTCCCCGGCGTCCTCGAAGACCCCCGTCTCGGAGGACGCGCCGGCGTCGGGCGCATCGGCTGCGGGGGCGTCGGGCAGCAGCGCCGAGCGCGGCACGACTGCTCGGCGTACGAACTGCAGATGCACGCCGGGGCTGACCTCGACGGTCGCGGTGCGCTCGTCCAGAGCGGAGAGGGTGCCGAGCAGGCCTGACGTGGTGCTCACGGGGGTGCCGATCTTCAGGCTCTCCTGCTGTTGCTGCGCCTGCCGGCGCTTGCGCCGGTTGGACACGAAAAGCAGGACACCGAGGAGGATGACCACCCCGATGAGGATGAACGTGCCATTGCTCGATCCGGAGTTACCGGAACTGGCTGCTGCAAGAGCGGGCATGGAACGGAACGTCCTTCGGGTCTCACGGTGCGACGGAGCCACGCCGGCCCGTCGTTGGATTGCCAGCGGCAGAGTCTAGGTCAGCTTGGGGGCTTCCCCAACCGCAGGCCACGCCGTCAATCCGTGTCGGACCTGCTGTCACCGAAGCGGCCCTCGATGTCGCCGAAGCCGAGTTGGGTGCCCGCCGCACTCGGCGTCGGCGGTGTCAGGCCCAGGTGCGCCCACGCCATCGGCGACGCGGCGCGACCCCGGGGCGTAC
Source organism: Allobranchiibius sp. GilTou73 (assembly GCF_021391335.1). Lineage (GTDB taxonomy): Bacteria > Actinomycetota > Actinomycetes > Actinomycetales > Dermatophilaceae > Allobranchiibius > Allobranchiibius huperziae. The sequence continues at coordinate 2,671,921 of NZ_CP090051.1, forward strand.
GCACCAGATACCCCTCCCGCACCAGATAGGGCTCGGCGACGGTCTCGACCGTGTCGGCCTCCTCCCCCACCGCGACGGCGAGGGTCGACAACCCCACCGGCCCGCCACCGAAGCGGCGGCAGAGGGCGTCGAGCACCGCCCGGTCGAGTCGGTCCAGGCCGCGGTCGTCGACGTCGAAGAGCCGCAGGGCGGCGCGGGCGGCGCTCAGATCGACGATGCCGTTGCCGTGCACCTGCGCGTAGTCGCGGACCCGTCGCAGCAGTCGGTTGGCGATCCGCGGGGTGCCACGGGACCGTCCCGCCATCTCGTCGATCCCCTGCGGGGGTGCTCTCGACGCCGAGCAGCGTGGCGTTGCGGGTGAGGATCTGCGCGAGGTCGGCGGTCGCGTAGAAGTCGAGATGGCCGGTGAAGCCGAAGCGGTCGCGCAGCGGCGCCGGCAGCAGACCAGCTCTCGTGGTCGCGCCGACCACGGTGAACGCCGGCAGCTCCAGCGGGATGGCCGTAGCGCCCGGGCCCTTGCCGACGATGATGTCGACGCGGAAGTCCTCCATCGCAAGGTAGAGCATCTCCTCGGCCGGGCGCGCCATCCGGTGGATCTCGTCGAGGAAGAGCACCTCCCCCTCGGCGAGCGAGGAGAGCACGGCAGCCAGGTCGCCCGCATGCTGGATGGCCGGCCCGCTGGTGATCCGGATCGGCTGCTCCAGCTCGGCGGCGATGATCATGGCCAGCGACGTCTTGCCGAGACCGGGCGGGCCGGAGAGCAGCACATGGTCCGGAGGTGCGCCGCGTCGCCGCGCCGCCTCCAGCAGCAGGCCCAGCTGGTCCCGCACCCGCGGCTGCCCGGGGAACTCCGCCAGTCGTCGCGGTCGCAGGGCCGCCTCGAACCGGCGATCCTCGTCGCCGGGGTGGCCGCCCGGATCCACGATGCGCGCGGTGGCGTCGTACGACTCGTCCTGGTACGACGGTTCGTCGCTCTCGCTCACCGGCCCAGCTCCCGCAGCGCGGCCCGCAACAGACCCGAGACATCGCTGACGTGGGTGCCGGTGGGATGCGCGTCGACGACCCGCTCGACGGCGTCCTGCGCCTGCTTGCCCGACCAGCCGAGACCCACCAGTGCCTCGACGACCTGACCGTGCTCGCCCTCGACGGTGGCGGACGCCGGTGTCTCGGCATCGTCCGAGCCGCCGGCAGACACCGGGCCGACCTTGTCCTTCAACTCCAGGACGATCCGCTCGGCGCCCTTCTTGCCGATGCCGGGCACCTTGACGAGGGTGGCCAGGTCGCCACCGGCGATGGCGGCGCGCAGCACCTGCGGGGCGTGGATGGCCAGCATCGCCAGCGCGAGCCGGGGCCCGACACCGCTGACCGTCTGCACCAGCTCGAAGAGGTCGCGCTCACCGGTGGTGGCGAAGCCGAAGAGGGTGAGCGAGTCCTCGCGCACGACCAGAGTGGTCGCCAGGGTGGCCGTCTCGCCGACCCGTACCGACGCCGCGGTGGACGGGGTCGCGAGCACCGACAGCCCGACACCGCCGACCTCGACCACGAGAGTGCCCAGACCCGTCGCCAAGACCGAGCCCCGCAGGCTCGCGATCACCGGGCCACCCGCTGTCCCTGTGCCGCTGCCTGGGCTGCGTACGCCGCCTTCTGTCGCGCGAGAGCCTGCGCGATGCGGTCCTGCGCGCCACCGCGCCATACGTGGCAGATCGCCAGCGCCAGGGCGTCGGCCGCGTCCGCCGGCTTGGGAGCGACCTGCAACTTGAGGATGCGGGTCACCATGGCCGTCACCTGTGCCTTGTCGGCGCGGCCGTTGCCGGTGACCGCGGCCTTGACCTCGGACGGGGTGTGCATCGCGAGCGGTAGGCCGAGACGGGCCGCCGCGAGCATCGGGACGGCGGAAGCCTGCGCGGTGCCCATGATCCCCTTGATATTGGCCTTCGCGAAGACCTGTTCGACGGCGACGGCGTCCGGTGAGTACCGCTGCAACCACTCGTCGATCTCGGTCTGCAGGGTGAGCAGTCGCTCGGCGGGGTCGTCACCGGGCGGCGTGCGCACGACGCCGACGGCGATCATCCGGACCGGTTCGCCGATACCGCCCTCCACCACGCCCAGGCCGCACCGGGTCAGTCCGGGGTCGACGCCGAGGACACGCACGCAAGCCTCCTGCAGATTGGATCGCCGTGTGCCGAACACCTGTTCGGCACACGGCGACGCTACCCGGTGAGGCGATCGGCCGCGGCCAGGCGACCCGGCGAGTCGCCTACTCCTCGTCGAGCTCGGCCAGCACCTCGTCGGACACCTCGCCGTTGGCGTAGACGTTCTGGACGTCGTCGCTGTCCTCGAGCGCGTCGATGATGCGGAACATCTTGCGGGCGCCGTCTGCGTCCAGCGGCACCTCGACCGTGGGCAGCCACGACGACTCGGCCGAGTCGTAGTCGATACCCGCGGCCTGCACGGCCTCACGCACGGCGACGAAGTCGCCGGCCTCGGAGACGATCTCGAAGGACTCCCCCAGGTCGTTGATCTCCTCGGCGCCGGCGTCCATCACGACCTCGAGGATGTCCTCCTCGGTCTTGTCCGCCTTCGGCACCGTCACCAGGCCCTTGCGGTGGAACTGGAAGGCGACCGAACCGCTCTCGGCCATCGTGCCGCCGTTGCGCTGCAGTGCCGTTCGCACCTCGGCCACCGCGCGGTTCTTGTTGTCGGTGAGGCACTCGATGAGCAGTGCCACGCCGCCGGGCGCGTACCCCTCGTACGTGAGTGCGAGGTACTCCGCGGCACCGGCCTCCGCACCAGAACCGCGCTTGACCGCGCGGTCGATGTTGTCGTTCGGGACCGAGGACTTCTTGGCCTTCTGCACCGCGTCGTACAGCGTGGGGTTGCCCACCACGTCGCCGCCGCCGGAGCGCGCCGCCACCTCGATGTTCTTGATCAGCTTCGCGAACAGCTTGGCGCGCTTGGCATCGACCACCGCCTTCTTGTGCTTGGTGGTGGCCCACTTGGAGTGCCCGCTCATGTTCTCCCTGCTTCGTGCTCGTTGCCGTGAGGCCGTCGTGGACGGCTGATCCGCCCGTCATCGTAACGATTCGCGTGGAGGCCCGGATCGCGACGGCGTACGCCGCACCCCTTACGGCACGCGAACGGCGTCGCGCACCATGGCAGCGAAGTAGTGGTGCACCCGGTAATCGTCGGTGACCTCGGGGTGGAAGGACGTCGCGAGCAGCGCCCCCTGGCGGCATGCCACGACGCGACCCTGCGCCGGCCCATGCGGCACCGTGGCGAGCACCTGCACCCCGTCACCCGCGCGTTCGACCCAGGGCGCACGGATGAACACCGCGTGCACCGGGGTGTGTGCACCGTCCGTTAGCGACGGCATCACCAGGTCGGTCTCGAAGGAATCGACCTGCCGCCCGAACGCATTGCGCCGGACCGTGATGTCCATCCCGCCCAGTGTCTGCTGCCCGGGCTGGCCGTCCAGCACCTCGTCGGCGAGCAGGATCATCCCGGCGCAGGATCCGTAGACCGGCATGCCCGCTGCGATGCGCGCGCGGATGGGCTCCTGCAGCTCGAAGATGCGCAGCAGTTTGTCGATGGTGGTCGACTCCCCGCCGGGCAGCACCAGGCCGTCGACACGGGCGACCTCCTGCGGGCGGCGTACCGGGACCGCCTCGACGTCGGCGCTGGCAAGCGCCTGCAGGTGCTCGCGCACGTCCCCTTGTACGGCGAGCACTCCGATGCGCGGTTTCGTCACGCGCCGATCGTACGGAGCGCCGGTCGCGCGGGCTGTTGGGAGTCGTTGCGCGCTCTATCGGGCGCGCAACGACTCCACACGTTCGGCCCGGGTCAGCCGGAGGCGCCGAACCAGTTGCTGCCGCCGGACGTGCGCCCCGACAGGTAGCTGTCGACCACCGCGGCGCCCAGTCCGTCCAGCTCCGGTGCGAGCACCCGCCCGCCGGCGCGCTTGGCCAGCTGGTCCAGGAAGCGCGCCAGGCCGGGGTCCTCGCCGAGCCGGAAGATCGTGGTCTGCGCGCCGAGGCGGGTCGACTGGTCCAGCTCGCGGACGGCGTACGCCACGGTCAACGGGTGCGGGGGGTAGTCGAAGAAGACCTCGCCGTCGGACTCCAGGTGCGCCGTCGGCTCGCCGTCGGTGACGACGAGCAGCACCGGCTGGGCGTTGGGATACCTGCGGAAGTGCTGGTTGGCCAGGATCAGCGCATGGTGCAGGTTGGTGCCCTTGTCCCACTCCGGCGCCAGCCCGGTCAGCTCTGCGATCTCCATGGTCTGCGCGTGCCGTCCGAAGGCCACCAGCTCCAGATGGTCGCCGCGGAACCTGGTCGAGATGAGCTGGTGCAGCGCGAGCGCCGTGCGTTTCATGGGCAGCCACCGACCGTCCATCGCCATCGAGAACGACGTGTCGACCAGCAGCGCGACAGCCGCCTGGGTGCGTGCCTCGGTCTCCTGCACCTCCACGTCCTCGAAGGAGATGACGGGACCGGGGTGGTCCTTGTTCTCGCCCGCTCGGCGCAGCGTCGCGTTGGTCAGCGTGCGCGTGACGTCCCACGACTCGGTGTCGCCGAACTCCCACGGTCGCGATGCGCCGGAGGGCTCGCCCGCCGTACCCGCCTTGCGCGCGTCGCGCTGCCCCTGCCGACCGGACAGCGTCTGACTGACGTCGCGCAGCAACGACTTGCCGAGCTCGCGCATGGCGCGCGGCGACAGGCGCAGGTCTCCCTGGGCGTCGGACTGCAGGTAGTCGCGGTTGCGCAGCTGTCGCTCCAGCTCCGCGAGCCGTTGCGCGTCCACTGCCGCCTCATCGCCCAGCTGGCGCCGCAGCGCATCCAGGTCGAGGTCGTCCATCCGTGCCCCGGCGTACTGCTGGGACAACTGCTCGCTCAGTGCGTCGAGGTCGGCGAGATCCTGCAGCATCCCGGTGCCGTCGCCGAGGCCCATCCCCTGCTCACCGCCGAACTCCTCCCCGCCGCTCCAGTCCTCGCCGGGACGCAGGGCGCGCAGGTTGTCGTCGAGGGCGCCGAGCTGATCCATCAACTCGGGCGATCCGAACGCCTGGGTGGCCAGGGCGTCCAGCTCGTCGCGCTGCTCCTGGGTCATCGAGTTGCGCATCCGCTGCGCCGCCGCGGCGCGCTGCGCCAGCGAGTCCAGCAGCTCCTCGATGGTCTCGGGCTGCTCGGGAAAGAGGTCGCCGTGCTTGTCCATGAACTGCTCGAACGCCGCGTCGGTGTCCTCACCGTTGCGGTGCTTGGTGAGCAGATCGTTGAGGTCCTTCAGCATCTCGCTGATCTGTGCGCGGTCCTCGTCGGTGGCGCCCTCGAGCGCCTGCTTCATGCCGGCGAACCGCTGGTCGAGCATCTCCCGGCCGAGCAGGTCCTTGATCCGCTCGTAGTCCTCGCGCGCCTCGGCGTCACGCCACGGGTAGTCGCTGAGTTCGTTGACCGCGGCGGCGGTGGACGGCGGAAGATTCTCGATGCGCATCTCGGCGAACCGCGCGTCGTCGTCCAGGTCGCGGGCCAGCCGCTTGCGCTCGGTGAGCACCGCTTTGTCGAGCAACTCCTTCACCTCCTGGAAGGTGCCGTCCAGGTTGTGCTTGGCGAGCATCTCGCGGCGCTTCTGCGCGACCTGACGGGCCAACTCGTCCAGGCCCTGCTGGTCACGGGTCCCGCGGCGCAGGAACTCCCGCATCGCGTGCTCGGGTGAGTAGCCGGACATGACGTCCTCGCCGATCGCGTCCAGCGCTTCGGCCAGGTCGACCGGCGGCGCGAGCGGGTCCGGCCCGCCGACGTACCGGCCGTAGCGGGAGCGGTGAGTTCGCTTACTGGCCAAAGAAATGCGCCTCCTCGAAACGGGATGCGACGGTGCCCGAACCGGACACCTCGATCATACGGCGGGCACCGGATGGTCCCCGCCTGGTGCGACGACGCCCGCCGATGCCACGGGCTTCGTAACCTTGCGCGCATGCTGATCGTGCTGCGCGGCAACTCCGGCTCGGGTAAGAGCACGATCGCGCGAATGCTGCAGGCGCGACTGACCTCGCCGACGGCGATCCTGCAGCAGGACCACTTCCGGCGCATCGTCTACCGAGAGCCCGAACAGCGCGGGATGGCGCATGCGGAGCTGCTGGAGACGGCCGCCAGGCACTGTCTGGCGCGCGACCAGCATGTGATCATGGAGGGGATCTTCAACGCTCGCAGGTATTCCGACATGCTGGAGCGGGTCGCGGCGTACGCGCATCATGCAACCTTCTTCGCCTTCGACCTCAGCTACGAGGAGACCGTCCGACGTCACGCCATGCGGCCGCAGGCGGCGGAGTTCACGGCCGATCAGATGCGGGCCTGGTACCACGGTTGGCAGCCCCTCTCTTTCACCGACGAACACCGCATCGACGTGTCGCTGTCCCCCGAGCAGATCGTCGACCGGGTCCTGGAATCGATCGAGTCCCACGGTGACGGCGTTCGCGACGGTTGACGGTGTTCGAACGCCGTCAACGGTCGCAAAAGCCGTCAGCGTGGACCCCGCCTGCTCAGCGGTACGTCGCGCGTCCGTCGTCGTCGACGTCCTTGCTGACCTTGCGGGCCAGGTAGAGACCCTCCAGGGCCAGCTCGACGGCGCTGGCGCGCTCACCCGGAGTGTGCGCGCCGAGCCGCTCGGCGATCTGGTCGTAGAGGTCGGACTCGCCGAGCACGGGCAGTGCGGCGAGCAGATCGGCGCTCGTCACGTCGTCGCCGGTGCTGATCTCGGCGCCCTCCTCGATGCTGCGCACGAGCAGGCCGAGATCGATGCCGCGCAACCGGGAACGCGCCGTGTCGGCGACCGCCATCCGCAGCAGGTGCTCCAGCACCGGCTCCTCACGCCCCTCGTGACCGCTCTCGAACTCGACCTTGCCAGTCAGTACGTCGGACGCCGTGTCCAGGTCCACGACCCGGGCGACGGCCTCGTCCTCGTGGCGGATGCTCGCGCGGCGTAGGGCTGCGGCGGCCACGGTCTCGGCCGCTGCGATCGCGAACCGCGCCGAGACGCCCGATCGCTGGTCGATCGCGTTGGACTCGCGCAGGCCGCGCGTGAAGCGGGCCAGGATCTCCACGATGAAGTCCGGCACCGTCGCGACGAGCTGCGCCTCCTGGGAGATGACCGCCACCTCGCCCTCGATGGTGAGCGGGTAGTGGGTGCGCACCTGAGCACCGAAGCGGTCCTTCAGCGGAGTGATGATGCGCCCGCGGTTGGTGTAATCCTCCGGGTTCGCGCTCGCGACGACGAGGACGTCCAGCGGCAGTCGCAGCACGTAGCCGCGCACCTGGATGTCGCGTTCCTCCATCACGTTGAGCATCGAGACCTGGATGCGCTCGGCGAGGTCGGGCAGCTCGTTGATGGCGACGATGCCGCGGTGGCTGCGCGGGATGAGCCCGAAGTGGATCGTCTCGGGGTCGCCCAGGCTGCGGCCCTCGGCCACCTTCATCGGATCGATGTCACCCACGAGGTCACCGACCGAGGTGTCCGGGGTCGCGAGCTTCTCGGCGTACCGCTGGTCACGGTGTCGCCAGCTGACGGGCAGCTGATCGCCCAACTCGCTCGCGCGCCGGATCGAGGCGGGGGTGATGGGGTCGTAGGGATGCTCGCCGAGCTCCGATCCGGCGATGACCGGGGTCCACTCGTCGAGCAGTCCCTGCAGGGTGCGCAGCACACGGGTCTTGCCCTGTCCGCGCTCGCCGAGCAGCACGATGTCGTGCCCGGCCAGCAGCGCGCGTTCGAGTTGCGGGATGACGGTGTCGGCGAAACCCTGGATGCCGGGCCAGGGGTCGCGCCCCTCGGCCAGGGCGCTCAGGAGGTTGCGCCGGATCTCTTCGCGTACGCCGACCTGTTCGTGGCCGCTCGCGCGCAGTTCGCCGACGGTGGAAATGACTGGGGCCGTGGTGGATGCACTCACCACTTCACGCTACGTCACGCGCCTGGGGGCTGTCCGCGACCGTCGACGAGGACCGAGCCTTGTTGGTAATGATTCTCATTCAGTGGTTATGATCACGATCGAGAATGATTCCCACTTCCCATCTCAGGAGAGAAGATGAAGCGTCCCGTCGCCGCCCTCGCCGCCGCGGTCGCGGTCCTCGCCCTCGCGGGGTGTGGATCCGGCGGCGGGAGCAAGGCCGCAGACGGGAAGGTGCAGGTCTGGACCTCCACCGACGTCTGGGGCTCGGTGGCCCGTTACGTCGGCGGCGAGCACGCGCAGGTGACCTCGGCCATCACAAGCCCGTCGCAGGACCCCCACGACTACGAGTCGACCGCGCGCGACAAGCTGGCGGTGCGCAAGTCCGCCGTGGCGGTCTACAACGGCGGGGGGTACGACGACTGGGCGCAGAAGCTGGTCACCGGCGACTCGGGTACGACGGCAGTCGACGCGGTCACGGTCTCCGGACTCGACCACGGGCACGACCCGTCGTTCAACGAGCACGTCTTCTGGTCACTGCCCACCTCGATCAAGGTGGCCAACGTCCTGGCGGCCGACCTGGCCAAGGCGGACCCGGCGCACGCGGCGTACTTCCGCGCCAACGCCCGCTCCTTCGCCACGAAGATCGGCGCGCTGACCACCCGGGCCCGGTCGATCGGCGTCGCCCACCCGCACCTGTCCGCGCTGATGACCGAGCCGGTCGTGGGCTACCTGCTGTCCACCGCGGGCATCGCCGACGGCACCCCGGCCACCTATCGTGAGCAGTCCGAGGCAGATTCGGTGTCGGCAGTCGCACTGCGTGCCGCGACCACCGCCATCTCGACGAAACGGGTGCAGCTGGTGACCCTGAACGCGCAGACCTCCGACGCGACGTCGGCGGTCCTGCAGAACGCCGCGGACAAGGTCGGCGTTCCGGTCGTGCAGGTCTACGAGACTTTCCCGGCCGGCGAACACGACTACCTGCACTGGGTACTCAGCTGCATCACCACACTGCAGCGGGCACTCTCGTGACCCCCGTGGTCTCCCTGCACGACGCGGAGCTGGCCTACGGCAGTCGCGTGCTGTGGAGCGGGCTGGACCTTCAGGTGCAGGCCGGCGAGTTCGTCGGTGTCCTCGGGCCCAACGGCGCAGGAAAGTCGTCCCTGTTGCGGGTGCTGCTCGGCGAGCAGCCGCTGCGTCACGGCCGGGCGCTGGTCTGCGGGGAACCGGTGCACCGCGGTTCGCCCCTGATCGGGTACATCCCCCAGCACGGCGCGCTCGCGCCGGACACGGCGATCCGCGGACGTGACCTGGTGGGCTTCGGCTGGGACGGCCACCGGATCGGCATCAGCCTCGGCTCGCGCGCCAAGAAGGACGCGGTGCAGCGCGCCATGCAGACCGTCGGAGCCACGGCGTACGCCGACGCGCCACTGTCGATGCTCTCCGGCGGGGAGCGCCAGCGCCTCCGGATCGCGCAGGCCCTCGTCACCAGGCCACGGCTGCTGCTGTGCGACGAACCGCTGCTCAACCTCGACCTGCACCACCAGCGCGAGGTCGCGCAGGCCATCGATCGGGTACGCCGCCTCGAGGGCACCGCGGTGCTCTTCGTGACCCATGAGATCAACCCGATCCTGCCGCTCGTCGACCACGTCGCCTACCTCGCCGGCGGCAAGGCACGGGTCGGCACCGCGGAGGAGGTCATGCGTGCGGAGGTGCTGAGCGAGCTCTACGGGGCACCCGTCGACGTGCTGCACCACCACGGGCGGATCGTCGTGCTGGGCGGGGACGACTCGGCGACGCCCGGGCACGACCACCATCACCAGGAGGCGCACGAGCATGGCTGACGCGCTGGCCAAACTGATCTCCTTCGACCAGTTCTGGTCGCTGCTACCCCTGGTCACGTCGTCGCTCGTCGCGGGAGCGCTGCTCGGCATCATCGCCGGCGTCATCGGACCGATGATCCAGGCGCGTGACCTGGCATTCGCCGTACACGGCACCGCGGAGCTGTCCTTCGCCGGCGCCGCCGCCGCGCTGCTCGCCGGGGTGAGCATCACCCTCGGTGCGGTCGCCGGGTCCGTGCTCGGCGCGATCGTGTTGGCACTCATGGGTATCCGCGCACGGCAGAGCAACTCGCTCATCGGCATCGTGCTGCCCTTCGGGCTCGGCCTCGGGGTGCTCTTCCTGTCGCTCTACGACGGTCGCAGCAGCAACAAGTTCGGCCTGCTGCTCGGCCAGATCGTCTCGGTCGACAACGCTCAGCTGGGATCGCTGGCGCTGCTGACGGTGGTGGTCGCCGTCGTGCTGATCCCGCTGTGGCGCCCGATGTTCTTCGCAGCCGTCGACCCGGTGGTGGCGCAGGCACGCGGCGTACGGGTGCGCGAGCTCTCCCTGATCTTCATGGTGGTGCTCGGCCTGGTCTGCGCGATGTGCGTGCAGCTGGTCGGCGCCCTCCTGGTGATGGCGCTGCTCATCACCCCCACGGCCGCCGCCACGTGTCTGACCGCGCGACCAGCGCTGGTCAGCGTGCTGTCGGTGGCCTTCGCGGTGCTGTCCATGGAGGGCGGGATCCTGCTGTCCCTCTCCCCCGGGCGACCGATCAGCCCGTACGTGACCACGCTGTCCTTCGCGATCTACCTCGTATGCCGTGCCGTGGGCGCCGTCCGGACCCGCCGTGGCTGGTCGACCCGCGTCGTTGCAGCATGACCCGATGAGCACCACGCCGCCTGCGATCCGCATCCGACCCCGCCGCGAGGAGGACCTCGTCGTCCTCGAGCAGGTGCTGGCAGCCCAGCAGCCGACGTCGCGCTACCCGTTGCGGTGGCCGTTGCCGTTCCCCGTGCGAGAGTTCATCGTCCGGCCCGACGAGCTGGTCGCCCTGGTGGTGGAGGACGCGGGCCGGGTGGTCGGTCACGTCTCGGTGACCGCGGTGCTGCCGGGTGAGCTGGGCGAGGCGTGGGCGGCCGGCGCCGGTCGACCCATCGACGAGCTGTCCTGTCTCTCAGTCCTGTTCGTCGACCTCACGGTGCGCGGTCGGCGTGTCGGCGGTGCCCTGATGGACGCGGCGGAGGACTGGATCTTCGCCCGCGGCCGGACCGCTGTGCTCGACGTCGTGACCGCCAACGAGCGTCCGCTCGCCGTCTACCGGCACCGTGGGTGGAGCGAGATCGGCCACGCCCGTCCGGACTGGCTGCCCGACACGGAACCCCCGGTCATCCTGATGGCGAAGTCCGCACCCGCTGTCACCCCGGCGACGTAGTCTGCCGACATGGCGAAGGGGTGGCTGGAGAGGACTCCGGTGCCGCTGCGCCGCCTCGGTGTGCGCAAGCATGCCGAGATCGACCACTCGCACTGGGTGACCTCGCTCGGCCCGGTTCGCCAGCTGCTCGCCGAGGGGCTCGACCTGTCGCCAGCGACCGTGCTGGTCGGAGAGAACGGCACCGGGAAATCCACCCTCGTCGAGGCCATCGCGATGGCGTACGGGATGAACGGTGAGGGTGGTTCGACCGGCGCCACCCACTCGACCTGGGTCAGCGAATCGCCGCTGTGGGATTGGCTGTCTCTCACCCGGTCGCCCGGCGGGTCGCGGTGGGGCTACTTCGTACGCGCCGAGACGATGCACGGGTTGTTCGCGTTCCTGGACGGCACCCGGGAGGAGAACTACACCCGGGACCCGGAGTTCCACCAGCTCAGCCACGGCGAGGCGTTCCAGACCCTCTTCGACACCACGCGGTTCACCGGCGACGGGTTCTACGTGCTCGACGAGCCCGAGGCGGGGCTCTCCTTCACGGCGCAGCTGCGACTCATCAGCGAGCTGATGGGCATGTTGGAGCACTCCGGCGTCCAGGTGCTGATCGCCACCCACTCACCGATCATCGCGAGCCTGCCCGGCGCCACGGTGCTCGAGTTGGACGCCGACGGCTTCCACGAGCGTGCGTGGGACGACCTGGACCTCGTGCTGCACTACCGCGGCTTCTGCGAGCTGCCCGAGCGGTACCTGCGCCACCTGCGCTGACCGCTTCCTGGGGACAGGGTGGGCGATGTGCGTCGGTGGCCAGTGCTGCAGCCCTGGCCACCGACGCACACTGCGCACATGGTCGTACGAGGCAGCGATCCCCGCCGCACCTAGCGGCTCGGCGCGACGGTGCAGTCCCGGTCAGTGGGCGGCGTCATGCCAGGACGAGCCGACACCCACGCTGACGTCGAGCGGCACATCCAGGTCGATCGCGGCGCCCATCTCGCGGCGTACGAGGGCCTCGACGTCGGCCCGCTCCCCCGGCGCGATCTCCAGCACCAGTTCGTCGTGCACCTGCAGCAGCATCCGCGACTGCGCGTCTGCGGTGCGCAGTGCGGCGTCGACGCGCAGCATCGCCAACTTGATGATGTCTGCCGCCGACCCCTGGATGGGTGCGTTGAGCGCCATCCGCTCGGCCATGTCGCGGCGCTGCCGGTTGGTCGAGGTCAGGTCGGGCAGGTAACGGCGGCGGCCCAGCATGGTCTCGGTGTAACCGGTCAGACTCGCGGCTGCCACCACCTCGCGCAGGTAGTCGCGCACCCCACCGAACCGGGCGAAGTACTCGTCCATCAGCGCCTTGGCCTCCTCGGTGCTGATGGTCAGCTGCTTGGACAGCCCGAACGCCGACAGCCCGTAGGCCAGGCCGTACGACATCGCCTTCACCTTGGAGCGCATCTCGCCGGTGACGTCGGCGGGCTCGACGTGGAAGACCCGCGACCCCACGAACCGGTGCAGGTCCTCACCGGTGCGGAACGCCTCGATGAGGCCTTCGTCGCCGGACAGATGCGCCATGATGCGCATCTCGATCTGGCTGTAATCCGCGGACATCAGTGTCTCGTAACCCGATCCGACCACGAAGACCTCGCGGATGCGTCGGCCGGCCTCGGTGCGGATCGGGATGTTCTGCAGGTTGGGATCGGTCGAGGACAGCCGCCCGGTCGCGGCGATGGTCTGCTGGTACGTCGTGTGGATGCGCCCGTCGTCGGCGACGGACTTGAGCAGCCCCTCCACCGTCACCCGCAGCCGCGAGCTGTCCCGGTGGCGCAGCAACGCCTCCAGGAACGGGTGCTCGGTGCGCGCGTAGAGGTCGCTCAGCGCGTCGGCGTCGGTCGTGTAGCCGGTCTTGGTGCGCTTGGTCTTGGGCATCCCCAGCGTCTCGAAGAGCACCACCTGCAGCTGCTTCGGCGAGCCGAGGTTGATCTGCTCACCGCCGATGGCCTCGTACGCATCGGCCCCGGCGGAGGAGACCCCGTCGCCGTAGTCGGCCTCGAGCACCTGCATCGCATCGACGTCGACGCCGATACCCGCCCGCTCCATGGTCGCGAGCACGCCCACCAGGGGCAGCTCGACGTCGCGAAGCAGCGCGGTCTCGCCGATGGCCTCCAGCTCGGTGTCGAGGGACACCGACAGGTCGAGCACGGCACGGGCCTGGGCCATCGCCTCGTCGGACCGTTGGTCACCCACCCCCAGGTCGAGCACGCCCTGGGCGGCGTTGTCGGGGGTGCCGACAAGTTCGCGTTTGAGGTGGCGCAGCACCAGGTCGGTCAGGTCGTAGGAGCGCTGGTCCGGCCGCACGAGGTAGGCCGCCAATGCGGTGTCGCTCACCACGCCGCGCACCGGCATCCCGCGTGCCATGAGGGCCTGCAGCGGTCCCTTGGCATCGTGCAGAGCCTTGGGGCGCTCGTCGTCGGCCAGCCAGGCCGCCAGCGCTGCCTCCCCGTCGGGCGCCAGCGTCTCAAGATCGATGTACGCCGCGTCGTCGCGACCCGCCGGGGCGATCGCCACTCCCTGCACGTCACCGGTGCCGCGCGCCCACTGTCCGACGACCTGCAGACCGCTGCGCACGCCGACGCCGGCGGCCTCCGCCAACCACCCGGACACCTCCGAGCTGTCCAACGTGACGCCGTCGACCTCGACGTTGGCGTCGGGGTTGGCCTCGTCCTCGACGGCGTCGAGGGTCGCGAACAACCGGTCGCGCAGCACCCGGAACTCCAGCCCGTCGAAGACGGTGTGCACCTGCTCGCGGTCCCAGCCCTGTCGCTCCAGCGCGTCGACGTCCAGCGGCAGCTCCAGATCGCCGAGCAGCTGGTTGAGGCGGCGGTTGCGCAGCACCCCGTCGAGGTGTTCGCGCAGTGCCTCCCCAACCTTGCCCTTGATCTCCCCGACGTGGTCCACGACGCCTGTCAGGTCGCCGAACTGGTTGATCCACTTCGCGGCGGTCTTGGGGCCGACCCCGGGGACACCCGGCAGGTTGTCGGAGGTCTCGCCGACCATGGCGGCCAGGTCGCTGTAACGACCCGGTGGCACGCCGTACTTCTCCTGCACGGCTGCCGGAGTCATCCGTGCGAGGTCGGAGACGCCCTTACGCGGGTAGAGCAGCGTGACGCGATCGTTGATGAGCTGGATCGCGTCACGGTCACCGGAGCAGATCAGCACCTCGTCGAACTCGGCCGCGTTGGCCTGCGCGGTGAGGGTGGCGATGATGTCGTCGGCCTCGTAACCGGGGAGCTCGACGTAGGCGATCTTCAGCGCGTCGAGCACCTCGCGGACCAGGGAGACCTGGCCCTTGAACTCGTCGGGGGACGCCGAACGGTTGGCCTTGTAGCCGGCGTACTCCTCGCTGCGGAACGTCTGCCGAGAGACGTCGAACGCGACGCCCACGTGGGTCGGCTCCTCGTCGCGCAGCACGTTGATGAGCATCGAGGTGAAGCCGTAGACGGCGTTCGTCGGTTGCCCGGTCGTGGTCGAGAAGTTCTCCACCGGGAGCGCGAAGAACGCTCGGTACGCAAGGGAATGCCCGTCCAACAACAGCAGCCGTTTCACGCGTGGCAGCCTAAGCCCCATGACCGACACCCCCACGCACGACGCGGAACCCAGCCAGCCCGACAAGCCCAGTCAGCCACAGCCCGATGCCACGTCCGAGTCCGACGCGGACCTGCTCGACCGGTTCAACGAGATGAGCGCCGGCTCGCTCAGCGAGCGGATGGGCATCGAGTTCCTCGAGGTGTCGCCGGAGCGGGTGGTCGCACGGATGCCCGTGGAGGGCAACACCCAGCCCTACGGCCTGCTGCACGGCGGCGCGAGCGTGGTGCTCGCGGAGACGGTCGGCTCGATCGGAGCGGCGCTGCACGCCGGCGAGAAGGGCATCGCGGTCGGGCTCGACATCAACGCCACCCACCACCGCGCGGCCCGGTCCGGTCACGTCACCGCGACGGCGACCGCCCTCTCGCTGGGGCGCACGCTCGCGTCGTACGACGTGGCGATCCTCGACGACGACGGGCGCCGGGTGTGTACCTCCCGGATCACCTGCATGGTGCGATCCGCTCCCCCGGGCGCCTGAATCTCTCCGGTTGTCAGCGGTTCTCGGGCGCCCGCGTCACGAATCCGCTGACAATCGAGGACAGCTGGCCGACAACCTCCGCTGCGCGGTCCGTCAGAGTCCGGAGGCAACCTTCACGTCGTCGCGCGCCCGCGCCCGCAGCGAACGCCGCGCACGCAACGTAGCCGCGCCCTTGGACTCGGCCACGCCGGTCAGCTTCCGCCGCAGCGACGCGGTCGAGGTGACGCGCAACGTGACCGTGGAGGCGAACCCGAGCTTTGCGAAGTAGCGGTTGACGCCGCGCTCGTGGGTGGGCACGCAGCACACCACCTGGGTGCTGCCCTGCTCCTCGCCGTACGCCGAGACCCGCGTGAGCAGCGCCTTCGCCACGCCGGTGCCGCGGTGTTCGGGGGCGACCCACATCTGATCGATCCACACGGCCTGCTCGTCACCGAGACCGGACAGCGGGCTGCGGATCACGACGGCGAAGCCGGTGTCGCGATCGTCGCTGGTGGCCAGGAACACGCGTACGTCGTCGCGCGACAGGGCCGCCTCCATTCGACCGTCCTGAGCGGCGCGCTCGGCCCACTCCTTGGTCTGCCCGGTCTCGGATCGCAACTGCACCCACAGGGGTATCAAGCGGTCCTGATCACTCGGGGAAGCGATGGTCACCTGGACGGTGGGACGAGCCATTCGGGCGACACCTCGCGCGACGGGGGACGGAACGTACTGACCTTAGTGCCATCCCCTTCACCCTTGAACAGAGGTTGGACGGATCCACCGGATCCGTCCTCAACCCCGCCCCCTCTCAGTCCTCTCCCAGGTACGCCTTCTTCACGTCGTCGCTGACGAGCAGTTCCGACCCGGGACCATCGAGCACGATCTTGCCGACCTCGAGCACGTAGCCGTGCGACGCGAGTTTCAGTGCCGCACGGGCGTTCTGCTCGACCAGCAGGATCGTCGTCCCGCGCTTCTGCAGAGTGCGCACCGTGGTCATGATCTTCTTCATCATGATCGGCGAGAGCCCCATCGACGGCTCGTCCAGCATCAGCAGCTTCGGCCTGCTCATCATCGCCCGGCCCATGGCCAGCATCTGCTGCTCACCACCGGAGAACGTGCCGGCCGGCTGCTTGCGACGTTCGGCCAGGATCGGGAAGAGGTCGTAGGCCTCCTTCAGGTCCGCCTGGATGTCAGCGCGGTCGCGACGCGCGAACGCGCCCAGCATGAGGTTCTCCTCCACCGACTGCCGCGGGAAGATGCGTCGACCCTCCGGCGAGTGCGCGAGGCCCATCGTGACGATGGAGTGCGCCGGCGCTTTGTCGATGCGCTTGCCCAGGAAGGAGATCTCACCCTTCGAGGGGCGCAACAACCCCGAGATGGTTCGCAGCGTGGTGGTCTTGCCGGCACCGTTGGTACCGATCAGGGTGACGACCTGGCCCTCCTCCACCGTGAAGTTGATGCCCTTCACGGCGGTGATCTTGCCGTAGGCCACCGACAGGTCCTTGACCTCGAGCATCGCGGTCACGCCGGGCCCTCCTGCAGATCGTCGTCGTCGAAATCGTCGTCTTCGCCGGTGCCGATGTAGGCCTCGATGACCCGCGGGTCAGACTGCACCTGCTCGGGCGTGCCCTCGACCAGCACCTCGCCGCGCACCAGGCACAGCACCCGGTCGCAGAGGTTGAAGATGAACCGCATGTCGTGCTCGATCACCACGACCGCGCGTCCGGTGTCTCGGATCCGGAAGATCAGATCCGAGGCCTGCTGGGTCTCCTGCGGGTTCATGCCCGCCGTCGGCTCGTCGAGCAGCACCACCTTGGGGTCGGTGGCCAGAGCGCGCGCGACCTCCAACCGGCGCTGGTCGCCGTACGGCAGATTGCGGGCCAGCAGCTCCGTCGTGTGACCGAGCCCGACGAAGTCCAGCAGCTCCTGCGCCTTGACCCGGGTCTCCCGCTCCTCACGGTGGAACTTCGGCCCCCGCAGGATCGTGGTGAGCACCCCCGACGTGGTGCGGCAGTAGGTGCCGACCATGACGTTCTCCAGCGCGGTCATGTTGCCGAAGAGCCGGATGTTCTGGAAGGTGCGCGCCATCCCGGCCCGCACGACCTTGCGCGGCTTCGGCGGAATCTGCTCACCGCTGAGCCGCACCGCCCCGGAGGTCGGCTTGTACAGACCGGTGAGGCAGTTGAAGAACGTCGTCTTGCCGGCACCGTTCGGGCCGATCAGACCGACGATCTCGCCCTCGTGCACCGTCATGTTGACGTCCTTGACGGCCGTCAGGCCTCCGAACTGCATGAGGACGTCAGAGGCCTCGAGCAGGACGTCGCCCTTGCCGGACGAGAACTCGGTGTCCCGGGGCCGCCGTGTCACGGTGCTCATGCGTTCGCCTTCTGCTCGTCCACGTGTTCCTTCTGAACGACGGTCGCCAGGTCCTCGTCCTCGTCATGGAACTCCAACTGACGCCGGCGGCTCGCGATCAAGCCCTCCGGACGGAAACGCATCATCAGCACCAGAGCCAGACCGAAGATCAGCAGCCGGTAGTCCTCGATGAACCGCAGCTTCTCCGGTAGCAGCTTGAGCACCGTCGCGCCGAGCGCCACACCCACCACCGTGCCCATGCCGCCCAGCACGACTGCCGCGAGCAGGAACGAGGACTCCTGGAAGGTGTAGTTGTCGGGTACGACGGACGGGGTGGCGTGCGCCTGCACCGTGCCTGCCAGCCCGGCGAGGAACGCTCCACCGGCGAAGGCCAGGATCTTCAGTCCGAAGATGTTGACGCCCATCGCCTCGGCGGCCCGCTCGTCCTCACGGATGGCGATCCAGCCGCGCCCGATGCGGCTGTTGTTGAGGCGGGAGAAGATCGTGATGATCAGCGCCGCCACGAACACCAGCAGGATGTAGTAGTTGGAGTAGTTCGAGATGGTGAACGACCCGAGTTTGTGCGAGGACCCGAAGTTGAACCCGAACAGGTTGAGGTCCGGGATTCCCGCGATGCCGTTCGGGCCGTGGGTGAGGTCAGGGCCGTTGGTGCCGTCCATGTTGTTGACGGCGGTGTGGAAGATCTCGCCGAACGCCAGCGTCACGATCGCCAGGTAGTCACCCGACAACCGCAGGGTGGGCGATCCGATGATCAGGCCGAGCACGGCGGAGGTGAGAGCGCCGAGCAGGGCGACCACGAGGAACGGCGGGTGCCATCCGATCGTGGCGCTCGCCGCGCTCGACATCATCGCGCCGACGTACGCGCCGGTGCCCAGGAAGGCGATGTACCCGAGGTCGAGCAGACCCGCCAGGCCGACGACGATGTTGAGCCCGAGCGCCGCACACAGGAAGATCGCGATGTCGACGGCGATCGACATGTTGGCGTCGGTGCCGTTCTGGGTGAGCGGGAAGAGCAGCGCCACTACCAGCGCCCCCAGCATGATCACCGGGCGGTGCCGGGCGGCCGCGACCGACAGCCAGGTGAAGAATCCACCACGGAAGAGCAGCGTGCCGAAGGTGCCCCCTGCGGCGAGCGCAGCCAGCACGGAGCCGCCGTCGTCGCCATGCAGGATGAAGGCGACCATGAACAGCAGACCCGCGAGGGTCGCCGCGATCACCACGATCTCCAGCCAGTTGGCTCCGTGCACCTTCAGCTGGTTGGTCACCTTGACCGGCGCGAGCAGCAGCGCTCCCGCGACCATCGCGAGGGTGGCGACCAGTGCCAGCCAGGCGCCGGGGTCCAGGTTGATGACGCCCCCGGACTGGAAGGCGATGTTGTAGTCGATGAGCACGATGTAGACCAACGCGCCGACCGCGAGGGCCTTGGCGCTGTAGGTGGTGTCCCACCAGGACAGCGAGGACAGCCGGCGGTGCACGAGGGCGGCCTCGATGAGGCCGACGACGCCCATCACGATGGCGAGCTCCTGCAGCGGCGCGGGATTACCACTGATCGACAGGTCGCCGAGGATCGTCGAGTCGTAGCTCCAGGCCAGCAGCGCGGAGATGATCAGCAGGACCGAACCGCCCGCGAGCAGAGCCTTGCCGACGTTCGGTCGGGGTTCGATCGTGATCTTGGGGATGTTCATGCGCGGTCCACCACCCGGGCTCCGAAGAGACCCTGCGGCCGGAAGACCAGCACCAGGATCAGGACGATGAATGCGTACACGTCACTCCAGGCGTTCCCGCCGAACTGGCCGGGGATGTACTGGGTGGCCATGGCCTCGATGAGGCCGAGGACCAGACCACCGGCGACGGCACCCTGGATGTTGCCGATGCCGCCGAGGACCGCCGCGGTGAAGGCCTTCAGCCCCGCGAGGAACCCCATCGTGGACGACACGTTGCTGTCGCGCAGGCCCTGGGCGACGCCGGCCAGCGCGGCCAGGATGGCACCCATGGCGAACGCCGCCGCGATGATGCGGTCGACGTTGATCCCCATCAGGCGGGCCGTGTCCGGGTCCTGCGAGACCGCGACCATCGCCTTCCCGGTGCGGGTGCGGCTGATGAAGATGTAGAGAGCCGCCGCGCTGACGATCAGGACGCCCAGCGTGAAGAGCGTGGTGCGCTGGATGACGACGCTGCCGATGGTGAGGGAGCTTCCGGTCACCCCGTCGATGCTGGGGTAGGACACGTTGCTGGTGGCGCCGGGGTACCAGAGCTGGATGGCGCGCTGCAGGGCGATCGAGATCCCGATGGCGGTGATGAGCGGTGCGAGCCGCGGTGCGTTGCGCAGCGGCCGGTAGGCGAAGCGCTCCATCAGGAGGGCGACGACCACGGAGCACACGGCCCCGCCGACGATCATGATCGGCAGCACCCACAGGCCGGTGTTGGACCGGCACACGACCTGCCAGGTCGCGAGCGACCCGAAGGCGCCGATCATGAAGACCTCGCCGTGGGCGAAGTTGATCAGTTGGACGATGCCGTACACGACGGTGTAGCCGACGGCGATCAAGGCGTACAGCGACCCGACGGTCAGGCCGTTGAGCAACTGCTGGATGAACAGAGTCATCAGGCTCCCAGGAGAGTCAGGGCAACGCGGGGGCGAGAACTCCGATGAGTTCCCGCCCCCGCGCGCTGAGTCAGATCAGAACGTGTCGGTCTTGGCCGCGACCCACGCCCCGCCGGTGACCTTGTAGACGGTCAGCACCTTGTTGGTGGTGTCGCCGAAGGAGTCGAACGCCACCTTGCCGGTGACACCGGTGAAGCTGACGTTCGCCATGGCCTTCACGGTGGCTGCGCGAGCGTCCTGCGCGGTCTTGGCGTCCTTCAGCGAGGTCTTGAGCGCCTCGATGATGGCGTTGGCGGCATCGAACGCGTACGCGCCGTAGCCGCCGGCCTCGTTGGAGAACCCGGCAGCCTTGTACTGCGCGAGGAAGGACTTGCCGGCGGCCGTGCTGTCGGTCGGCGCACCCACCGAGGTCGCCAGGTCGTTGGCGCGACCACCGAGGGCGATGTACTTCGGGTCGTAGATTCCGTCACCGCCCATGACCGGGATGGACAGACCGCCCTGCGCCAGCTGCTTGGACAGCGGGCCGGCCTGCGGGTACTCGCCACCGTAGTAGAGGGCCTGCGGGGCGCCCGGCTTGATCTGGCTGATCACCGAGGAGTAGTTCGTCTGCGCGTCGGTGATCGTCTGGGAGGCGGTGATCGTGCCGCCCTCCTTCTTGAACTCCGTCTCGAACGCCTTGGTCAGACCTGCGCCGTAGGTCTTCTGGTCGTTGATCGTGGCGACCTTCCTGATGCCCTGGCTGATCAGGTACTTCGCGGCGAACGGTCCCTGGATGGCGTCCGTGGTGCAGGTGCGGAAGTAGGTGTCGTAGGGGCGCTTGCCGTTGACGTTGGTCAGCGCGACACCGGTGTTGGCCGGGGACACCTGCACGATGTTGGCCTTCGCGAAGACCGGCTGGGTGCTGGTGGAGACGCTGGAGTTGAGGTTGCCGACCACGCCGACGACGGTGCTGTCGCCCGCGAGCTTGGTGGCGGCGTTGGTGCCGACCTCCGGCTTGCCCTGGTCGTCCACGGCCTCGGCCTTGAGGGTCCAGCCGGGGATGGTCTTCTTCGCGTTCGCCTGCTGCACGGCCAGCTTGACCGAGTTCTCGATGCCGAGACCCACTGCCGACAGGTCACCGGAGAAGGGGGCGGTGACGCCGATGGTGGCAACCTTGCTGCTGCCGCCGCCGCTGCTGCCGCTGCTGCTCCCGCCGCCGCTGCGGCTTCCGCATGCGGACAGTGCGAGGGCGCCAACGACGACGGGTACACCCACCTTGATCAAGGTCGAACGCACGAGACTGCCTCCTGATTTTCACGATCGGACGCTGCGAGCGCAGCAAGATGGTGGAAGGGTACGGAGCACGAGGGCCCCGAAACGGATTCCGCGCCGGTTCGATTCCGGTTTGTGACCTTTGGTGGACTATCTACTCTGCGGTACGACCGGGCGACGGCCGTGCCCCCGCGATGACGGCGTCGGCCACCTCCCGCATGCCGAGGCGGCGGTCCATCGCGGCCTTCTGGATCCAGCGGAACGCCGCGGGTTCGTCCAGGGACAGCTGTTTCATCAGGACGCCCTTGGCCTTGTCCAGTCGTTTGCGCGTCTCCAGCCGGTCGGACAGGTCGGCCACCTCCGCGGTGAGCGCGCGCCGCTCGGTCCACCGGCACCAGGCGATCGCGAGGGCCGGGCGCAGATCGTCGATCGTGAACGGTTTGAGGACGTAACCCATCACCCCCGCGTCGCCCGCTCGGTCGACCAGGTCCTTGTCGGAGAAGGCCGTCAGCATGACGACCGGCGCGATGCCCTCCTGCCCGATCGTCTCGGCGGCGCTGATGCCGTCCAGACCGGGCATCTTGACGTCCATCACCACCAGGTCCGGGCGCAGGGTGCGGGCCTGCTCGATCGCGGACCGGCCGTCACGCACCTGGGCCACGACGTCGTACCCCGCCTCCGCCAGCATCTCGGCGAGGTCCATCCGGATCAGCGCCTCGTCCTCGGCGACCAGCACCCGCAGGGCCGCCTGGGCGACACCGCGAGCGGATCCCGACCCGCGCGGGTCTCCCGGGTCGCCCGACTCCCCCGGGTCGCCCGAGGCCGGATAGCGCTGCACTGGACCGTCGTTCGCTTCGTCGCTCACGCCGATCGAGCCTAGTCACGGCGTGTTACGGGCCCGAAAACTCTGGAGCACCACCGCGTGACATCCGCTCCGCCGGGTCGGGCGCGTGGGCGATGCCGGCGAGGATCGCCTGCACTGCCCAGTCCGAACGCGCCCGCCCGCCGGAGAACAGATGGCCCCGCACGCGAGAGATGTTCGGATACCGGAGTGGATCGGAGTCGAGGAAGGCGGCCGCCGCGTCTGTCTTCGGGCCGTCGAGATCCCGCCAGCGATCCTGTTCGGCCGCCGCCGCCGTCATGCGCAGCATCAGCAGGTCGTAGCCCCACGCCGCGCCGCCCGGGCTCAGACCCAGCCGCAGCAGAGAGCCGATCACGGCCTCGGCCAGCGCGAGCGCGTTCTCCCCGTGGGGGATGAACCCGGAGGCGAGGTCGGCCAGCCCCCGATGGTCGAGCAGCATCGTGGCGTACGAGTCCAGGATCCCCTCGACGCGGCTGCGCGGCTCGTCGGCGAGGTCGGCGCGAAGGTCGACGGTGCCCAGCATTCGATCGAGGACGAGCTCGTGCAGTTCCTGCATCGTGCTCACGTGCCCGTAGACCGACGCCGGTCCGGTCTGCAGCTCTGCGGCCACCCGCCGCAGCGTGATGGCGCCCGCGCCCTCTCGCTGGAGCAGACCGACGGCCACGTCGGTGAACGCGGCGACGCTCAGCGTCACCCTCTGTGACCGCGGGCGGACCCGGCGACGTCGTTCCGTCATCGCTGCACCCTTCATTCGTCGGCGCGAGCCCTTGCTCTGCCTGATGCCGGTGGCTACCGTCATAGTCTTCGGCGATCACCGATCGTATAAGAATCCGAGGATACGGGAGACGTGAGATGACGCAGTCCACCGACGGCGGATCGACACCGCGCAGGCAGGTCGAAGTGACACCGGGCGACGTGTTCCAGCTCGGGCTGCCCTGGGTGCTGCAGAACCAGTCCCTCTTCAACTTCTGGAATGTGCACAGCGGCGACTACTTCGTCGAACTGGAGGGCGAGCACTACGGATGGGACAACTCGACGGTCCAGGTCACCGAGACCGGACCCGGCTTCGGTCCCCCGCTGCACCAGCACCCGACCGAGGAGGTCTTCGTCCTCGCCGAGGGTGAGGTCGCGTTCGTCTCGGGCGACGACATCCATTACATGAAGGCGCCGGCGATCGTGCGGGTGCCGCCGCACACGACGCACAACGTCACGACGCTCGGCCAGGGCCGCAACAAGCTGGTGACGTTCTTCTCCTCCAACACGCCCGGCGCCTCGCCGGTCGAGCTGCACGACCCGTTCGCGCACATCAAGGACCAGAGCAGCGCCGAACGCGACACGATGATCGCGAACTTCAAGAAGGTCCTGGAGGACTTCGACGACGACGGCGACGGTCGCCTCTCGTACGCCGAGGCGCCGCTGCTCATCAAGGCCCAGTTCGGTCGGTACGACACCGATCAGGACGGATTCATCACGCTCGAGGACGCCGAGGGATGGGACTAGGGCGGCAGCGGCTCACGCGTCGCAACGGTGCGCGCCGCGGGCCGGCTGCATCGCGAAGATCACCGGTGCCGTGAGTTGGGCCTCGGCGAAAGCGCCCTGAACGGCGTCGGTGACGGCGTCGGTATCGGTGTCGTCGACGAGTGCGATGGCGCTGCCGCCGAAGCCGCCGCCGGTCATCCGCGCTCCGTGTGCGCCGGTGTCCATCGCCGTGGACACGGCGAGGTCGAGCTCGCGACAGGACACCTCGAAGTCGTCGCGCAGGGAGATGTGGGAGGCGAGCAGGAGGGTGCCGATCGCACGAGGGTCGCCCTGCCCCTCCAGCACCTGCACCGTCTGCAACGTCCTGGCGTTCTCGGTCACGATGTGCCGGGCGCGGCGCCGCAGCACCGGATCCGTGAGCCGCTCGAGTGCCCCGGCGAGCTCGTCGTCGTCGATGTCGCGCAGCATGGGCACCCCCAAGAGCTCCGCGGCACGGGCGCATTCGGCGCGCCGTTTGGCGTACTCGCCGTCCGCGAGCTGGTGGCGGGCCTGGGTGTCGATGACCAGCAACCGCAGTCCGGCGCCGTCCAGGTCCAGCGGCACCCGGCGCGTGTCCATCGAGCGGAAGTCGATGAAGAGAGCCTCGGCTTCCCGGCACAACACCGACGCGGACTGGTCGAGTGCGCCGGTGGGGACGCCGACGTAGTCGTTCTCGGCCCGCCGCGCCACGGTGATCAGGTCGGCAGGTGTCGAACCGAGACCGAACAGGTCGTCGACCGCCCCGGCGACCGCGCACTCCAGCGCCGCGGACGACGACAGCCCCGATCCGATCGGCACCGATCCGTCGACGACGATGTCCAGGCCCGGCATGTGGTGGCCGGCCTCGCGGAACGCCCAGATCACCCCGACGACGTACCCGGCCCAGCCCTGCACGCTGCCCGGGGCGAGGTCCTCGATCGGCACGGTCACCGCGTCGTCGTCCTGCACCGACGAGGCCTGGACGACGCCGTCGTCGCGCGCCGCGACCTGTGCCGTCACTCCGAGCGGTAACGCGGCCGGGAGAGCGAATCCGTCGTTGTAGTCGGTGTGTTCGCCGATGATGTTGACCCGGCCGGGCGCGTGCCACGCAAGCTCGGCCGGGCGTCCGTACGCCGCCTCGAAGGCGTCGTCGCTCATCGGACGGCGACCTCGCGCAGCGACGCGGCCTGCATCTCCGGCGCGACGTCGTTGATGAAGACCCCCATCCCGCTCTCAGATCCCGCGGTGTACTTGAGCTTCGTGGGGCCGCGGCGGTTGGAGAGCAACCGCAGATGCAGGTACGCGTGCTCCGCGCCGAGCGTGTCGCCCCCGGCAGGCGCCTGGTTCCAGCCCGATACGTACGGCATCTGCAGGTCGTAGAGCCCGTCGAGGCGGTGCAGCACGTCGAGATAGACGTGCGCGAAGTCGTCCCGCTGCGCGTCGTCCAGCTCCGGCAGCTCGCGCACCCGCCGGTTGGGGTAGAGGTGCACCTCCATGGGCCAGCGCGCGGTGGCGGGCACGAACGCCGTCCAGTGCTCGCTGGCAGTCACCACCCGGGTGCCGCTGCGCCGCTCGGCGTGCAGCAGGTCCTCGAAGAGGTTGGTGCCGTGCTGGTCGTGGTGTTCCGCCGCCGAGGCGAGCATCCGCGCGGTCCACGGCGGCACGAACGGGTAGCCGTAGATCTGCCCGTGCGGGTGGCTCAGCGTGACGCCGATCTCGGAGCCGCGGTTCTCGAACGGGAAGACGTGGGCGACCTCCTCCAGCGCGTTCAACGCCGCGGTGCGGTCGGCCCACGCGTCGACGATCGTGCGCATCCGGCGTGGCGACACGTCACCGAGCGACGCGTTGTGGTCGGAGCTGAAACACACCACCTCACAACGGCCCTCGCCCGGCTTCCGCACAAGGAGCGGCTCGTCGTCGACGCGGTCCAGCACGGGCGGCACCCCCTGGGCGAACGACGGGAACCGGTTCTGGAAGACGACCACGTCGTAGTCGTACGACGGGATCTCCGTGGCCCGCTCCGGCGTGCTCGGATCGAGCGGGCAGTCGCTGGTCGGCGGCTGGTAGGTGCGGCTCTGACGGTGCGAGGCGATGGCGACCCACTCCTTGAGCAGCGGGTCATACCGCACCTCGGAGTGCAGGGTGGGCGCTCCGCTCAGATCCCTGGTGTCGACGAGCCGCCGTTCGGCGTCGTCCTCCTCGTCGTAGTAGATGATGTCGCGGCCGTCCGCCAGCGACGCCTTAGTGACCTTCATCGGCGGTGCCTCCTTGCACATCGACGAGGTGGATGGCGCCGATGGCGCCCTCCAGGGCGGTTCGCGCGTCGCGCGGGAGACCGGTGTCGGTCACCAGGATGTCGATCTCGTCGAATCTGGCGAACGTCGCGAGTCCTCCCACTCCCCATTTGCTCGAATCCGCCACGACGATCAGGCGATTGGCGCCGTCGATCATCGCGCGGTTGATCTCGGACTCCATCAGGTTGGGGGTGGTGAGTCCGCGTCCGGGGTCGAAACCGTGGGCGCCCAGGACGAGCGCGTCCAGGTGCAGGCTGCGCATGGTGTTGAGCGCCACCGGTCCGACGAGCGCGTCGGACGGCGTGCGCAGCCCGCCGGTGAGGATGACGTTGGGACCGGCGCCCTCGGGGTCGATCGCCGTCGCCACCTGGATCGAGTTGGTCACGATCGTCAACCCCGTGACCGCGCCGGCGCCGAGTTCCTGCGCGACCTGCCAGGCCGTCGTACCGCCGCCGAAACCGACCGCCCAGCCCGGGCGGATCAGTGCTGCCGCCTCGCGGGCGATGGCCTTCTTCTCCGCCATCTTCAACTGCGACTTGCGGCTGAATCCCGGTTCGTCGGTGACCGCTTGCCGCGGCATCGTCGCGCCGCCGTGCACCTTGTCGACCAGGCCTTCGGAGTCCAGCTGGTCCAGATCGCGTCGGATGGTCATCTCCGACACCCCGAACTGGGCGGTCAGCTGGGCGACCCGCGCGCTGCCGTCGGCCCGGACTCGCGACAGGATGCGCTCCTGGCGTTCACGAGCTAGCACGGGCACTCCCCTAGGTGTGACGGATGCGCGGGCTCGTCGAGAGCTCGGGGGAGCCCTCGCGAGAAGCTCTGATCGAACAGTAACGCACATCGCACTCGTACACCGTGGCGTGTGCGGGCGGGATATGTGTGAACCTGCGCGGTTGATGGGCGAAGCTGGTTGACAATGATCGAACATCCGCGCCAAAGTGTCAACGATCACATCGACGACCCGCGGTCCGCGCGTGCTGCCTTCGAGCGAGCACGTCGTCCGCGGGCATTACGGAGGACATCACCATGACGTTGCACACGGGCGGCCGCCGACCCGTCGGCACGATGCCGCCGATTGACGCGAGCACGTGGAGCTCGGACGAGTCGAGCACAGCCATCGGGGTACTCCGGTGAACGCCGTGGCCGGCGGCCTGCGGCTGGATGCCGGGCCGATCGACTACATCCTCATCGCGACATATTTCGTCTTCGTGCTCGGCATCGGCCTGATTGCCCGCAGTCAGGTCTCCAGCAGCGTCGACTTCTTCCTGTCCGGCCGGTCGCTACCGGCATGGATTACCGGGCTCGCGTTCGTCTCGGCCAACCTCGGCGCGACCGAGATCATGGGCATGTCGGCTAACGGCGCGCAGATCGGGCTGCCGACCTTCCACTACTACTGGATCGGCGCCGTCCCAGCGATGCTCTTCCTCGCCGTGGTGATGATGCCCTTCTACTACGGCTCCGGGGTGCGCAGTGTCCCGGAGTTCATGTACCGGCGCTTCGGTTCCGCGGCCCACCTGGTCAACTCGATCAGTTTCGCCGTGGCCCAGCTGCTGATCGCGGGCATCAACCTCTACCTGCTGGCGACCATCGTCAACACCCTGTTCGGCTGGAACATCTGGCTGTCCACGGTGATCGCTGCGCTCATCGTCCTCAGCTACATCACCCTCGGTGGTCTATCAGCGGCGATCTACAACGAGGTGCTGCAGTTCTTCGTCATCGTGGCGGCGCTGCTGCCGCTCACCATCATCGCGATGAAGAAGATCGGTGGGTGGAACGGCCTCACCAGCAAGCTCACCCACGACCAGACCCACTCGTGGCCAGGCAACGGGCTCACGGGCTTCAGCAGCTCGTTCCTCTCCATCCTCGGCATCGTCTTCGGTCTGGGCTTCGTGCTGTCGTTCGGCTACTGGACGACCAACTTCGTCGAGGTCCAGCGCGCGATGGTCAGCAAGGACATGAACTCCGCCAAGCGGGCGCCGGTCATCGGCTCCTTCCCGAAGATGTTCATCCCCTTCATCGTGATCATCCCGGGCATGGCGGCCGCCGGTCTCGGCGCGTTCGCCGGCGAGAAGAAGCCGGACTACAACAACGCGCTGCTCTTCCTGATGCGCGACCTGCTTCCGAACGGACTGCTCGGCGTCGCCATCGCCGGTCTGCTCGCGGCATTCATGGCCGGTATGGCCGCCAACCTGTCGGCGTTCAACACGGTGATGAGCTACGACATCTGGCAGACCTACATCCAGAAGGACCGCAGCGACGACTACTACCTGGCGTTCGGGCGGATCGCGACGGTCCTCGGCACGCTGGTCGCCGTAGGGACGTCGGCGTTCGCCAGCCAGTACCCGAACGTCATGAACTACCTGCAGACCCTCTTCGGGTTCTTCAACGCACCGCTCTTCGCGACCTTCATCGTCGGCATGTTCTGGAAGCGGATGACCCCCACGGCCGGCTGGACCGGTCTGGTGTCGGGAACGCTCGGCGCTCTCGTGGTGGCGATCCTGTCCAAGGACGCGCTCGGCAACTTGTCCATCGGCGCGCTGAACCTCACCGGCCAGGGCGCCAGCTTCGTCAGTGCAGGTGCGGCATTCGTCGTCGACGTGATCGTGAGCATCGTGGTCACGATGTACACGAGTCCCAAGCCGGAGTCGGAGCTTCGGGGACTGGTCTACTCGATGACCCCCAAGGCCGACTTCGCCGAGGGCGAGGTCGCCCACTGGTGGCTCTCCCCCACCAAGCTGGCCGGTTTGTCCCTGGTCCTCGTCATCATCCTCAACGTCATCTTCCACTAAGGACGTCCCATGGCTCAGACGACAACAGCGCCCGCCCATCGGCGCGCGGCCGGTCTCTTCGACGTCCGCAACATCATCGCCGCGCTCTTCGCGATCTACGGCGTGGTCCTCACGATCATGGGCGCCTTCAACTACACCGACTCCGACAGTCACAAGACGGGCGGGGTCAACCTCAACCTGTGGTCCGGGCTCGCGATGATCGTGGTCGCGGTGCTGATGGCTCTGTGGGCCGGGCTGCGACCGATCATCGTGCCGGTCGAGGACGAATCAGCCGACAAGAGCACGGCACCGAAGGAGTTCTAACTCTCCCAGCTCGACGTACGACGAACGGGGGGTCCTGGTGGACCCCCCATTCGTCGTTCTCACGGTGCGAACGCTGGTGCCGGGAGCGGGATTCGAACCCGCACGCCCTTTCGAGCAGAGCATTTTGAGTGCTCCGTGTCTGCCATTCCACCACCCCGGCAGTGGTTCGTGCGCGCGCCAGCATACGGGGCGGCGTACGCGGTCGCGACGGTGGCACACGTCGGCCCGAGGGCCACAGGTCGACCTGTGGCCCTCGGGCCGAACTGCGTCAGGGTCGGCGGCGCACTGGTCGCGGCTAGATCATCGGGCCGTCGTACGACGTGGCCGGCTCGTCGTACGCCGCCGCCACCTTGTTCTTGGCGTCGCCCATCTGGTGGACCCGCAGCGCATTGGTGGAGCCGGGGATGCCGGGAGGCGATCCGGCGATGATGACCACGAGGTCGCCCTCGACGCAGGCGCCGTTCGCCAGGAGGATCTCATCGACCTGCATGGCCATCTGGTCGGTGTGCTTGACCTCGGGCATCAGGTAGGGGTGCACCCCCCAGACCAGCGCGAGCCGGTTGCGCACGACCGGGTCGCACGTGAAGGCCAGCATCGGGCGGGGGCTGCGCAACCGGGCCAGCCGCAGCGCGGAATCGCCGCTGGTGGTGAACGGGATGAGGTACTTCACCCCGAGCAGTTCACCGATGTCGGCAGCGGCCCGCGTGACCGCGCCGCCCTTGGTGTGCGGGCGGGTGCCGAGCGGCGCGATGCGCTCCAGCCCGTGGTCCTCGGTGCTCGCGATGATCCGGGCCATGGTCCGCACGGACTCGATGGGCCACGCGCCGACGCTGGTCTCCCCCGACAGCATGATCGCGTCGGCGCCGTCCAGCACCGCGTTCGCGCAGTCGCTGGCCTCGGCGCGGGTCGGCCGGGAGTTCTCGATCATCGACTCCAGCACCTGGGTGGCGACGATGACCGGCTTGGCCGCGCGGCGGGCGAGCTCGACCGCGTGCTTCTGCACGATCGGCACCTCCTCGAGCGGAAGCTCCACACCCAGGTCGCCGCGCGCCACCATGATCGCGTCGAAGACCTCCACGATCTCGGCGAGGTTGTCGACGGCCTGGGGCTTCTCGATCTTCGCCACGACCGGCACCCGGCGTCCGACCTCGTCCATGATCTCGTGGGCGCGGTCGATGTCGGCCGCCTCGCGCACGAAGGACAGCGCGATCAGGTCGGCGCCGAGCTGCAGTGCCCACCGCAGGTCGGCCTCGTCCTTGGCGGACAGCGCGGGGACGCTCACCGCGACCCCGGGCAGGTTGATGCCCTTGTTGTTGGAGACCGTGCCGCCTTCGACGACCTCGGTGAGCACGTCGGTCGCGGTGACCTGCAGGGCTCGCAGGGAGACCTTGCCGTCGTCGATGAGCAGGGAGTCGCCGGGCTGCACGTCGCCGGGCAGTCCCTTGTACGTCGTCGACACCCGCTCCTGGGTGCCGTCGACGTCGTCGCTGGTGATGGTGAACCGATCGCCCTTCGTCAGCACGATCGGGCCGGCCGAGAAGCGGCCGGTGCGGATCTTGGGGCCTTGCAGGTCGCAGAGGATGGCCAATGGGCGGCCGCTCTGTTCACTGGCGCGGCGCAGGTTGTTGTAGACCTCCTCGTGGTCCTCGTAGGCGCCGTGCGACAGGTTGAGGCGGGCGACGTCCATGCCCGCCTCGACCAGTTCGCGACAGCGTTTCGCGGAGGAGGTGGCAGGACCGAGCGTGCAGACGATCTTGGCGTGACGCATGCGTCGAGCCTATCGACGGCGCACGGTCTTTCGCGCACCCGATACGCCGTACTACCAGGTAACTTCGCCGATCAGACGGTGAGCGGCCGATCGGTCGGAGCGATCGGTGCCGGGAGGTCGGACGCGCCGCTCAGGAACGCGTCCACACCACGTGCGGCGGCCCGCCCCTCGGCGATCGCCCAGACGATCAGGGACTGGCCGCGACCGGCGTCGCCTGCGACGAAGACGCCCGGCACGCTCGACATGAAGTCGGCGTCGCGTCGCACGTTCGTCCGCTCGTCCAGCTCGACCCCGAGCTGCTCGATCAGGCCCTCGCTCTGCGGGCCGAGGAAGCCCATGGCGAGCAGCACCAGGTCGGCCGGGACCTCCCGCTCGGAGCCCTCGACCTCCTCGAAGCCGTTGCCCTTGCGCTCGACCTCGACCAGCCGCAGTGCCTTCACGTTGCCGTTGCCGTCGTCCAGGAACTCCTTGGTGCTGATCGCGTAGACCCGCTCGCCGCCCTCCTCGTGCGCGCTCGCCACGCGGTAGAGCATCGGGTACGTCGGCCACGGGTTGGCCTCGGCACGCTCCTCGCCGGGCTTGGGCATGATCTCCAGCGACGTCACGGACGCGGCGCCCTGGCGATGGGAGGTGCCGATGCAGTCGGCACCGGTGTCGCCGCCGCCGATCACGACCACGTGCTTGTCCTTGGCGGTGATCTGGTCCTCGACGTGCTCACCGAGCGCCGCCCGGTTGGCGCCCGGCAGGAAGTCCATCGCCTGCACCACACCGTTCAGCTCGTGGCCCGGGGCCGGCAGGCCGCGCCGGACCGTGGCGCCGATCGCGAGCACGACCGCGTCGTACCGCTGGCGCAGCGCCGACCCGGTGAGCTCTCCCCCGACGTCGGTCGAGCAGCGGAACCGGGTGCCCTCGGCCATCATCTGCTCGAGGCGACGGTCCAGGACCGCCTTCTCCATCTTGAACTCGGGGATGCCGTAGCGCATCAGACCGCCGGGCTTGTCGTCGCGTTCGTACACGGCGACCGTGTGACCGGCTCGCGTCAACTGCTGGGCGGCGGCCAGCCCCGACGGACCGGAGCCGATGACGGCCACGGTCTTGCCGGTCAGCCGGGTGGGCAGTTGCGGCTCCACCGCGCCGGCCTCGAAGGCCTGCTCGATGGTGGTCAGCTCGACCTGCTTGATGGTGACCGCAGGCTCGCTGATCCCGAGCACGCACGCCGTCTCGCACGGAGCGGGGCACAGCCGGCCGGTGAACTCCGGGAAGTTGTTCGTGGCGTGCAGCCGCTCGATCGCGTCGGGCCAATCACCCTTCCAGGCAAGGTCGTTCCATTCAGGGATCAGGTTGCCGAGAGGACACCCGTTGTGGCAGAACGGGATTCCGCAGTCCATGCAACGGCCCGCCTGCTGCTGCAGCTCTGCGAGCTGCTGCTCCTCGTAGACCTCTTTCCAGTCCTTGATCCGTACCGAGACGGGCCGGCGCTTCGGCAGCGCCCGATCGCGGACCTTCAGGAACCCTCGTGGGTCAGCCACGGTTCACCTCCATGATTCGTTCCCAGACCTGGCCGCCGTCGGGGTCCAGCCCCTCTTCGTCGGCCTTGGCCCGCACGTCCAGCACCCGCTGGTAGTCGCGCGGCAGTACGAGGCTGAGGCGCTCGGCGGCCTCGGGCCAGTTCGCGAGCAGCTTGGCGGCCACCTGCGACTGCGTCCATTCGTGGTGGTCGCGCAGCAGGGTGTGCACCCGCTCCAGGTCGTCCTCGCGGATGGGAAGGACGTCGACGAGCTCCGTGTTGACCATCTGCTCGTCCAGGTCGAGCACGAACGCTACGCCGCCGGACATCCCGGCGCCGAAGTTGCGACCGGTCGGACCGAGCACCAGGACGGTGCCGCCGGTCATGTACTCGCACCCGTGGTCGCCCACGCCCTCGACGACCGCGGTCGCACCGGAGTTGCGCACGCAGAACCGCTCGCCGACCTGACCGCGCAGGAAGACCTCGCCGCTCGTCGCGCCGTACGCGATGACGTTGCCCGCGATCGCGTTCAGCTCCGGCACGAACGACGCGTCGCGCGTCGGGCGGACGACGACCCGTCCGCCGGACAGGCCCTTGGCGACGTAGTCGTTGCCCTCGCCGAAGACCCGCAGCGTGATGCCCTGGGGCAGGAACGCGCCGAGCGACTGCCCCGCCGTGCCGGTGAGGGAGATGTCGATGGTGCCGTCGGCCAGCCCCGCGGGGTAGCGCTTGGTGACCTCGTGCCCGAGCATCGTGCCGACCGTGCGGTTGACGTTGCTGACGGGCAGCTCGATGCGCACCGGGGCCTTGTCCTGCAGCGCGTCGGCGGACAGCACGATCAGCTGCTGGTCCAGCGCCTTGGCCAGTCCGTGCTCCTGCGCCACCGTGTGATGACGGGGCGAGCCCTCGGGCACGTCGACGTCGGCCAGCACGGGCGACAGGTCCAGCCCCTGCGCCTTCCAGTGGTCGACGGCCTCGCGGGTGTCCAGCGCACCGACCTGGCCGACGGCCTCGTCGATGGTGGCGAAGCCGAGCTCGGCGAGCAACTCGCGGACCTCCTCGGCGATGTATTCGAAGAAGGTCTCGACGAACTCCGGCTTGCCGCTGAACCGCGCCCGCAGCTCCGGGTTCTGCGTGGCGACGCCCACCGGGCAGGTGTCCAGGTGGCAGACGCGCATCATGATGCAGCCGCTCACCACCAGCGGCGCACTCGCGAAGCCGAACTCCTCGGCGCCGAGCAGGGCGGCCACGACCACGTCTCGGCCGGTCTTCAGCTGGCCGTCGGTCTGCACCACGATGCGGTCGCGCAGGTTGTTGAGCAACAGCGTCTGCTGCGTCTCGGCCAGGCCGATCTCCCAGGGACCACCGGCGTGCTTGAGGGAGGTCATCGGCGCAGCGCCCGTGCCGCCGTCGTGACCGGAGATGAGGACGACGTCCGCGTGCGCCTTGCTGACGCCGGCGGCCACGGTGCCCACACCGACCTCGGAGACCAGCTTGACGTGGATCCGCGCCTGGGGGTTGGCGTTCTTCAGGTCGTGGATCAGCTGCGCCAGATCCTCGATCGAGTAGATGTCGTGGTGAGGCGGGGGCGAGATCAGCCCGACGCCCGGGGTGGAGTGCCGGGTGCCGGCGATCCACGGGTAGACCTTCGGGCCGGGCAGCTGGCCGCCCTCACCGGGCTTGGCACCCTGCGCCATCTTGATCTGGATGTCGTCGGCCTGGGTCAGGTAGACGGAGGTGACGCCGAACCGGCCCGACGCGACCTGCTTGATCGACGAACGGCGTTCGGGGTCGAGCAACCGGTCCAGGTCCTCACCGCCCTCGCCAGTGTTGGAGCGCGCGCCGATCCGGTTCATCGCGACCGCCAGGGTCTCGTGCGCCTCCTTGCTGATCGAGCCGTAGCTCATCGCGCCGGTGGAGAAGCGCTTCACGATCTCGCTGACCGGCTCGACCTCGTCCAGCGGAATGGGCTCGCGGTCTGAGTCGAAGCGGAAGAGCCCGCGCAGCGTCATGAGTCGCGCGGACTGCTCGTCGACGCGCGCGGTGTACTGCTTGAAGATGTCGTAGCGCCGCGACCGGGTCGAGTGCTGCAGCCGGAAGACGGTCTCGGGGTCGAAGAGGTGCGGCTCGCCGTCGCGCCGCCACTGGTACTCCCCACCGGTCTCGATGGTGCGGTGCGGCGGACGCTGGCCGCTCTTGGGGTACGCCGTGGCGTGCCGGGCGGCGACCTCCTTGGCGATGACGTCCAGCCCGACCCCGCCGAGGCGGGAGAAGGTGTCGGTGAAGTAGTCCTTGATGAGCTCGTCCGACAGCCCGACCGCCTCGAAGACCTGCGCCCCCCGGTAGGACGCGACCGTGGAGATGCCCATCTTCGACATCACCTTGAGCAGGCCCTTGCCGAGTGCCTTGATCAGGTTGCGGGTGGCCTGGTCGGCGCTGATCTCGGGCAGCTCGCCGCGCCGGACCATGTCCTCGACGGACTCCATGGCGAGGTAGGGGTTGACCGCGGCCGCGCCGTACCCGACGAGCAGCGCGACGTGGTGCACCTCGCGCACGTCGCCCGCCTCGACCAGCAGCCCGACCTGGGTGCGGGTCTTCTCGCGCACCAGGTGGTGGTGCACGGCGGCGGTCAGCAGCAGCGACGGGATGGGCGCGAACTCGGAGTTGCTGTCCCGGTCCGACAGCACCACGAAGCGGTAGCCGTCGGCGATGGCCTGGCTCACCTCGGCGAAGATGCCCTGCAGCCGCGCGCGCAGCGCGGTCGCGCCACCCTCGACGTTGTAGGTGCCGCGGATGACGTAGGTGCCGTAGCCCGGGAAGTTGCCCTCGGCGTTGATGTGCACAAGCTTGGACAGCTCGTCGTTGTCGATGACCGGGAAGGGCAGCTCGACCTGGCGGGCGTGCGCCGGCCCGATCTCCAGAGCGTTGCTCTCCGGACCCATCAGGGTGCCGAGGGAGGTGACCAGCTCCTCGCGGATGGAGTCCAGCGGCGGGTTGGTGACCTGGGCGAAGAGCTGGCTGAAGTAGTCGAAGATGAGCCGCGGGCGCTGCGACAGCACCGCGATCGGGGTGTCGGTGCCCATCGAGCCGAGTGCCTCGCCGCCGGTGCGGGCCATGGGCGCGAGGAGCACCCGCAGCTCCTCCTGGGTGTAGCCGAAGGTCTGCTGGCGGCGTTCGACCGATGCCGGGGTGTGCCAGACGTGCTCGCGCTCCGAGAGGTCCGCGAGCTTGATGATCCCGGCGGTCAGCCACTCGCTGTACGGGTGCTCGGCTGCCAGCTCCTGCTTGATCTCCTCGTCGCTCACGATCCGGCCCTCGGCGGTGTCGAGCAGGAACATCCGGCCCGGACGCAGCCGTCCCTTGCGCACGATGCGGGTGGGGTCGAGGTCGAGTACGCCGGCCTCGGAGGCGAGCACGACCAGTCCGTCGTCGGTGACCGAGTAGCGGCCGGGACGCAGTCCGTTGCGGTCCAGGACCGCGCCGATCAGGGTGCCGTCGGTGAAGGTCACACAGGCCGGGCCGTCCCAGGGCTCCATGATCGTGGAGTTGTACTCGTAGTACGCGCGGCGGGCGGGGTCCATGGTCGCGTGGTTCTCCCACGCCTCCGGGATCATCATCAGCACCGAGGCGGGCAGGCTGCGGCCCGCCAGGTGAAGCATCTCCAGGACCTCGTCGAACGACGCGGAGTCGGAGTTGCCCGGAGTGCAGACAGGGAACGTGCGCGACAGGTCGCCGCCGAAGACCTCGCTGGCCAGGGTGGATTCGCGGGCGCGCATCCAGTTCTGATTTCCGCGCACGGTATTGATCTCGCCGTTGTGCGCGATCATCCTGTAGGGATGCGCCAGCTTCCACGACGGGAAGGTGTTGGTGGAGAAGCGCTGGTGCACCAGGGCCAGCTGGGAGGTGAAGCGCTCGTCGGACAGGTCCGGGAAGAACGGCTCCAGCTGACCGGTGGTGAGCATGCCCTTGTAGACGATGGTCCGCGCCGAGAGCGAGGGAAAGTACACGTCGGTCTCGTGCTCGATGCGCTTGCGCAGACAGAACGCCATCCGGTCCAGTTGGATCCCCGCGGCCTCACCGTCGGCGTCGGCCACGAAGACCTGGCGGAAGACCGGCATCACGTCGAGCGCCGCCTGCCCGACACCGTCGGGGTTGACCGGCACGTCGCGCCAGCCGACGACCCGCAGACCCTCCTCGCCGGCGATCTGCGCGAAACGCTCGCCGATGTGCCACTGGGCATCGGGGTCGACGGGCATGAAGGCGATCCCGACGGCGTACCGGCCGGCGGGGGGAGGTCAAAGTCGCACACCCCGCGCAGCAGCTCGTCGGGTATCTGGGTGAGGACGCCGACGCCGTCGCCGACGCTCGGGTCCGCGCCGGTGGCTCCGCGGTGCTCGAGGTTGCGCAGCGCCGTCAGCGCGTGCTCGACGATGTCGTGCCCGGCCCAGCCGCGCATCGTGGCGACCATGGCCACGCCGCACGCATCCCGCTCGAAACGGGGGTCGTAGAGCCCCTTGGCCTTCGGCACCGAGGTGAAGCCGGAGTTGTCGCGAACGCTCATCGCCACCGTCCTGTCGTCGTCGTGCGCCCCGGCGAGGGGGCGCATGCGCTCACGCGTTGCGCACATCCTTGAAGAGACCGCGCCCTCGGCGCCGGCTCTGCACTGGTGATCCAGTGACCTGCGGGACGACGTTGGCCTGCGGGGCGCTCAGCGTATCCGGGCCCCTCCGGTGTTCACAAGGTGGACGTATCCGTCTCATCTGTCGAGACACTTTCGGCAGCGGCGGCGCCGTCGGACGGCCCGTCGGCGGCCACCTCGGCGTCCTCCTGCCGCTCGGCCAGGCCTTCCCGCACGCCGTCCGGATGATGCCGGCCGGTCCACAGGAAGAGCGCCAGTCCGCCGAGGAAGACCAGGATGCAGACCCACACGTTCACGCGCAGGCCCAGGATGTGGTTGGCGGGGTCGGTGCGCATCAGCTCGAAGACGATGCGGCCGACCGGGTAGAGCATCACGTAGAGCCCCAGGACCCGGCCGCGCCCGAGGAGCAGGCGTCGATCGAGCACGAGGATGACCGCCGCGATGAGCAGGCACCAGATGGCCTCGTAGAGGAAGGTCGGCTGGTAATAGCCGAGCACGACCGCGTGACCCTTCTGGAAGACCGCGTGACCGCGCGACTCGTCCCACTCGTGGATCTGCAGCTTCCAGGGCAGGTCGGTCCGGCCGCCGTACAGCTCGTTGTTGAACCAGTTGCCCCAGCGCCCCACCGCCTGCGCGACCAGCACGCCGGGCACCGCCGCGTCGGCGAAGTCCAGGAAGCTGATGCCCGCCTTGCGGGATCCGATCCAGCCGCCAAGCGCGCCGAGGGCGACGGCGCCCCAGATACCGAGCCCGCCGTGCCAGATGGCGAAGGCGTTGAGCGGGTGGCCGCCCTCGCCGAAGTAGGCCTGCGGCGAGGTGATCAGGTGGTAGATCCGGCCGCCGACGATGCCGAACGGCACGGCCCACCAGGCGATGGTGTAGACGTCGTCGGGGGTGCCGCCGCGCGGGATCAGGCGACGGCCGGCGATCCAGACGGCGACGAAGATCCCCACGAGGATGCACAGCGCGTACGCGCGCAACGGGAGCGGCCCGATCCAGAGGACTCCCTGGGTCGGGCTGGGCAGGTACGAGGTCATGTCCGGCGCACGCCGTCCGCGAGACGGCCGGTGAGCGAGCGCAGCTCGTCCAGGCCGGCGGAGAAGGAGTCGGCCTCGAGCAGACACCGCACCAGGGCCGACCCGACGATGACACCGTCGGCGAACCGGGCGACCTGGTGCGCCTGCTCGGGCGTCGACACGCCGAGGCCGACGCAGACGGGAAGGTCGGTCACCTCACGAGTGCGCTCGACGAGCACCTGCGCCTGGTCGCCCACACTGTCGCGAGCTCCGGTGACGCCCATCAGCGACGCGGCGTAGACGAAGCCGCGGGTGGCCGCCGTGGTGCTGGCCAACCGCTGCGGGGTCGAACTCGGGGCGACCAGGAAGATCCGGTCCAGGTCGTGGTCGTCGCTGGCAGTGATCCACTCGCCGGCCTCGTCGGGGACGAGGTCGGGGGTGATCAGACCGCTCGCGCCGCTCTCGCGCAGCTTCGCCGCGAACGTGTCGACGCCGAAGCGCAGCACGGGGTTCCAGTAGGTCATCACCACGGCCGCGCTTCCGGCCTGCGTGATCGCCGCGGCAGCATCGAAGACGTCGGCGACACGTACGCCGTTCTCCAGCGCCTTCGTCGCGGCGGTCTGGATGACCGGACCGTCCATCAGCGGGTCGGTGTAGGGCAGGCCGACCTCCACGATGTCCGCGCCGGACTGCGCCATCGCGACCATCGCCTCGATGGAATGCTCGACGGTGGGGAATCCGGTGGGCAGGTAGCCGATCAGCGCCGCGCGGCCCTCCTTCTTGGTGCGGGCCAGGACCTCGCTCACCCCGGTCACGTCTGGCTCTCCCCGCCACCGGTCGCGGCCTCGTCGTCCACGGGCCGCGGCGCGTCGCCCGGAGGGGTCGTCGCCTCGTCGTCCAGCAGACCGAACCAGCTCGCCGCTGTGTGCACGTCCTTGTCGCCACGCCCCGACAGGTTGACCAGCACCATCCCGGACGGTCCGAGCTCACGGCCGATCTTCATGGCGCCGGCCAGCGCGTGCGCGCTCTCGATGGCCGGGATGATTCCTTCGGTCCGGCACAGCAGACGGAACGCCTCCATGGCCTCGTCATCGGTCACCGGGTAGTACTCCGCGCGACCGCTGTCGCGCAGGAACGCGTGCTCGGGACCGACGCTGGGGTAGTCGAGTCCGGCTGACACCGAATGGGATTCAACGGTCTGGCCGTCCTCGTCCTGCAGCACGTAGGTGTAGGCACCGTGCAGGACTCCGGGCTCGGCCTGACCACTGAAGCGGGACGCGTGCCGACCGGAGTGAACTCCCTCTCCGCCGCCCTCGAGACCCACGAGGCGCACGCCGGCGTCGTCGATGAACCGGTGGAAGATCCCCATCGCGTTCGATCCGCCGCCCACGCACGCGCAGATCGCGTCCGGCAGCCGGCCGTACTCGTCGAGCATCTGGGCCCTGGCCTCCACCCCGATGATGCGGTGGAAGTCGCGCACCATCTCCGGGAACGGGTAGGGCCCGGTGACGGTGCCGAGCACGTAGTGGGTGCGGTCGACGTTGGCGACCCAGTCGCGGAACGCCTCGTTGACCGCGTCCTTCAGTGTCTGCGAGCCGTGCTCGACCGGCACGACCGTCGCGCCGAGCAGCCGCATCCGGGCGACGTTCAGCGCCTGGCGCTCGGTGTCGACCTTGCCCATGTAGACGACGCATTCCAGGCCGAGCAGGGCGGCCGCCGTCGCGGTCGCGACACCGTGCTGGCCCGCTCCGGTCTCGGCGATGACCCGCGTCTTGCCCATCCGGCGGGTGAGCAGCGCCTGCCCCAGCACGTTGTTGATCTTGTGCGAGCCGGTGTGGTTCAGATCCTCGCGCTTCAGCACGACCTGGGCCCCGCCGCAGTGCTCGGCGAAGCGCGGGACCGCCGTGAGGATGCTCGGCCGTCCGGTGTAGGTGCGGTGCAACTGGGTGAGCTCACCGATGAACGCCGGGTCGACCATGGCCTTGGTGCGGAACTCGTCGAGCTCCTCCAGTGCGGCGACCAGGGCCTCGGGCACGTAGCGGCCCCCGAACTCGCCGAACCGGCCGAGCCCCGCAGAAGGCACAGCCGTCGTCATACCGTCGCCGCCCGTCCGGCGTCGATGAGTGCCGCCGCCGCCTCGCGCGGGGAGCCGCCGGTGACCAGCGCCTCGCCCACCAGCACTGCGGACGCGCCGTCGCGGACCACCGCCGTGACGTCGGCCGGTCCGCCGATGCCGGACTCGGCGACCTTCACCCTGTCATCGGGTACGAACGGCGCGAGGCGCCCGAATGCCGCGGGGTCGACCTCGAGGGTCTTCAGGTTGC
Source organism: Allobranchiibius sp. GilTou73 (assembly GCF_021391335.1). Taxonomy (GTDB): domain Bacteria; phylum Actinomycetota; class Actinomycetes; order Actinomycetales; family Dermatophilaceae; genus Allobranchiibius; species Allobranchiibius huperziae. The sequence goes on from NZ_CP090051.1 coordinate 2,712,413, forward strand.
GGGCGTTGACACCGATCAACCGCGCGCCGAGCACGACCGCGCGCTCCAGCTCGGCCTCGTCATGCACCTCGACCAGGGCCGTCATGCCGAGTGCGGTGGCCTGCTGGTGGAGGTCGCGCAGCAGATGGTCGTCGAGGGCCGCGACGATGAGCAGGATCAGGTCGGCGCCGTGCGCGCGCGCCTCGGTGACCTGGTAGGGGTCGACCATGAAGTCCTTGCGCAGCACCGGGATCCGCACCCGTTCGCGGACGGCGTCCAGATCGCGCAGCGACCCGCCGAAGCGACGTCGCTCGGTCAGGACCGAGATGGCCGTGGCACCACCGGCCTGGTAGTCGGCGGCCAGCCCCGCCGGGTCGGCGATGTCGGCCAGGTCGCCCTTGCTCGGGCTGCGACGCTTGACCTCGGCGATCAGCTTCACCGGCCCGGGGGCGGTGAAGCGGGCGAGCGCGTCCAGAGCAGGCACTGCCTGGCCGGCGTCCTGTGCGAGTTGGGTGAGGGGCAGCAGCCGGCGGCGTTCCTCGAGGTCTTCGCGGACGCCGGCGACGATGTCGTCGAGAACAGTGCCCACGCCGGTCAGTGCACTCCGGTCTGTGCCTGGGTGGACACCTCGTGGTGCTCCTGCCTGCCGGGCGCCTGCAGCGCGGGAGCCCCGAAGCCGGCCTTGGCCAGGATCTTGCCCGCAGCCACCCCGACCACGCAGATGACGACACCGACGATGTCCAGCGAGTGCCGCCCGAAGGCGACCCCGAAGGCGATGAAGACCGAGCCCAGCACCACCAGGCCGACCAGGGTCCACGCAGCGATGCTGTGTCCGTGGTTCTCGTGTTCTTCGGCCATCCGCGGTGCCCTCCGTGTACGACGTCGTCCCGCTGACTGCGCGGGGTGCCCCTGACGGGCGCTTTATTCTGTCAGGCCGGTCCGCGCGCGTCGCCCCGTGGGTCGTCCGCCGTCGGGTCCTCGCCCTGGCTGAGCCGGTCCCACGCCGACACGGTGCGCTTGCGCGCCGCCGGGGCGTCGTACCTGCTGGACAGTCCGCTCCATCGCCGGCCGCCCACGAACCCGAGGACGCCGGTGAGGATCAGAAGGACGGCGCCCAGCACACCGACCCAGGGCCAGAAGGTGAGCGCGCCGTGCGCGACGGCATCGCCGGTGCGACCGGTGGACCCCGCGGCGTGGTCGCGGATCGTGGCGTCCGGGTCGGTGATCACGTGCAGCGCGCCGTAGAGCGCGAGCACCCCGGCCAGCGCGGCCAGCACGGCGGCGACAGAGCGCGGCAGCCGCCCGACGGTCAGCAATGCGATGACCGCGGCGGCGCCCACCAGCGCGCCGGCCGTCACGACCGGGGCGGCGCTGGATCCACCGACCTGCACGTCGGCTCGTTGCAGCACCGCGTCGGCGACACTCCCGGTCACCCAGGTGCGGCTCCCGGCCAACAACAGGAGTAGCGCCGCCACCAGACCGACGAGGAAGACCGACCGCTTGCTCGTCATGAGATGTCGCTCATTCCCTGCGCGGTGGCGACCGCTCGCAGCGCGGCGCGGGCCTTGCTCCAGGTCTCCTGGTACTCACTCTCGGGCACCGAGTCGGCGACGATGCCGGCGCCGGCCTGCACATGGGCCCGGCCGTCCTTGATGACGGCGGTGCGGATCGCGATCGCGAGGTCGAGGTCGCCGGCGAAGTCCAGATAGCCGACGACACCGCCGTAGACGCCGCGGCGCACCCCTTCGTAGCGGTCGATCAGGGCCATCGCGCGCGGTTTCGGCGCTCCGGACAGGGTGCCCGCGGGGAACGTCGCGACCAGCACGTCGTACGCGCTGACACCCTCCCGCAGCCGGCCGACGACCGTGGACTCCAGATGCATAATGTGGCTGTAGTAGCGGGTCTGCATGAACTCCACCGTCTCGACGCTGCCGGGTGCACAGACCCGCTGCAGGTCGTTGCGTGACAGGTCCACGAGCATCAGGTGCTCCGCGCGTTCCTTGGGATCCGCGGCGAGTTCGGACGCGAGCCGCTGATCGTCCTCGGGGGTCTTCCCGCGCGGACGCGAGCCCGCGATCGGGTGCGTCGTGACCCGCTCACCCTCGACCTTGACCAGAGCTTCAGGGCTGGAGCCGACGATGTCGTAGGTCGATCCGTCGTCCAGGGGGATCCGCAGCAGGTACATGTACGGACTGGGGTTGCTCACCCGCAGTGCTCGGTAGACGTCGAGCGCGTCGGCTGCGCACGGCACCGAGAAGCGTTGGGACACCACGATCTGAAAGGCCTCCCCGGAGCGGATCGCCTCCTTGGCCTCCTCGACCATGTCGTGGTACTGCTCGCGCGAATGGGTGCTGGCGGGCTCGTCCTCGCGCGGGTCCGGCGCCGACACGGTGCTGCGGGCGGGCGCCGCCAGCTCCGACTGCATCCGTTCCAGGCGCGCCAGCGCGTCGTAGTAGGAGCGCTCGACGCCTTCGGGGCGCCGGTCGTAGTTGATGGCGTTCGCGACCAGCAGGATCGAGCCGTCCGAGTGGTCCAGCACCGCCAGGTCCGAGGCCAGCATCATGCTGATCTCCGGCAGACCGAGGTCGTCGCGACCGGTGTCCGGCAGCTTCTCGAAGCGGCGCACGGCGTCGTAGGTGACCGCCCCGACCATGCCGCCGGTGAGCGGCGGCAGACCCGGGATGCGCGGAGTGCGCAGGGCGTCGAGCGTGTCGGCGAGCGCCTGGGTGGGCGCACCGTCGGTGGGCACCCCGACCGGCGGCTCACCGATCCAGTGCGCCTGCCCGTTGCGTTCGCTGAGGGTGGCGCGGCTCGCGGCCCCGACGATGGAGTAGCGCGACCACACTCCCCCGTGCTCGGCGGACTCCAGCAGGAAGGTGCCGGGTCGGTCCTTGGCCAGCTTGCGGTAGACCCCGAGCGGAGTCTCCGCGTCCGCGAGCAGGCGGCGTACGACGGGGATCACCCGCCGATCCCGGGCCAGCTCGGCGAAGAGATCCGCTGAGGGCCAGTCCCGCCCGAACGTCAGGTCGGCGTGCAGATCGGTCGCGGTCACCGCGTTCACGCGAACTCCCCCACCAGCCGGTGGAAACAGCTGCGCTCGCCCGTGTGACAAGCGGCGCCGACCTGTTCCACCTGCAGCAGCAGGGCGTCACCGTCGCAGTCGAGGGACGCCGAGCGCAGGTGCTGCACGTGACCGGAGGTGTCACCCTTGCGCCAGTACTCCTGACGGCTGCGCGACCAGAACGTCACCCGACCCTCGTGCAGCGTGCGGCGCAGCGCCTCGTCGTCCATCCAGCCGAGCATCAGCACCTCGCCGGTGTCGTGCTGCTGGACGATCGCGGCGACCAGTCCGGCGGCGTCGCGACGCAGGGATCGCAGGAGTTCGGCGGACAGGGTGGGTGTGTCGGACACGCAGCCATTGTGCCGCCGGGTCCCGGTGCCGACCGAATCGGGAGCCCCTCCCGACCCGGCCGCAGCGAGCGCCGCCCGACGACCTGGCGCGGGCAAGGCGGCGGAGCATAGTTCAATAGACGCCATCGTCACAGCTTCGGGGGCCACCGATTTCCACGGAATCGGTGCAGGAACCCTCTCGCCGATATTTACTGATCGCTACGAGCCGGTCGATGGCGACAGCAGTGTCCCCGTCGGACTGAACGCGCCATCACTGACGGAGTACGGGGGACGGATTGTGAGACGGATACGCGCCGCATGGGCGCTGGCCGCCGTGGTCCTCCCGATGGCGATCATCCCGCAGAGCCGGGCCACGACGCCGGTGAGCCCAGTGAGCCCGGTGAACCATTACCAGAAGCAGGTCGCCAACCTCTTCTTCAACCGGGGCGACGTGCCGTCCGGGAACCTGTGGGTCCCCACCTCGGACGCGGGCCAACTGCCGGCCGCGAACCCCTACCGCGGCCGTCTAGCGACCTATCCCACGGGGTGGGGGTCGCCGGCCGCGGGTGTCTACCACCCCGAGACGGCGCTCAGCGTCTCCGGTGGGGTCCTGAGCATCACCGGCAAGGCCGTCAACGGGGTCGTCTGCGGCGGCAACGTGGAACCGGTGGCGACCGACAACCCGCTCGGAGCCCGCACCTACGGACGGGTGGTCTATCGGATGCGGGCGACCGGCGCTTCGGGGTTCGGATTCGCGGCGTTGCAGTGGCCTTCCGACGACAGTGGACAGTTCGAGTTCGACCACGAGGGTGCGATGCTGCCCGGCACCGTCGACAACGGGAACTACCACTACGCCTACCACGACGGCTCCATCGGCTGGCGGGCCGCCGGCGGACAGCAACTGAGCAACTGGCACACCTACCAGAACGACTGGTGGCCCGGCGGTATGGCGTTCTACATCGACGGCACCCAGGTCTTCACCACCGTAGGCTCGGGATTCCCCTACCCGACCATCCCGATGCGCTGGCTGGTCCAACTGCAACGGATGTGGGGAAATCCTCCGCTGGTCGCGAATTCCACCGCGACGATCCAGCTGGCCTACGTCAAGGAATGGGCCTACAACAGCTGAGCCGGCGCGAGGACGTCGGAGGCCTCGGTGGCGCATCGGCGGCGGTACGGTGCCGGGTCGGATCAAGGGGGACAGATCGATGACGGAACCACGACCGTTCGAGGTGCATGCGTCCGGATCGTTGCTGCACGGGACCAAGGCCGATCTCGTGCCGGGCGATCTGCTCGTGCCGGGGCACGCGTCGAACTTCGAGGCCGGCAGGACGGCCAACCACGTCTACGTGACGGCGACCCTCGATGCGGCGACGTGGGGCGCCGAACTCGCGGCGGGGCAGGGTCGCGGCCGGATCTACCTGGTCGAACCGGTGGGCGCGCTGGAGGACGACCCCAACGTGACGAACAGGAAGTTCCCGGGCCATCCGACCCGCTCCTACCGCACCACCGAGGCGGTGCGTGTCGTGGACGAGCTCGTGGGCTGGGTGGGCACTCCCCCGCACAGCTGCAGGCCCGGCGTGACGGGCTCGCCGACCTGCAGCGCCGCGGCCTCGCGGTCATCGACGACTGAGCAGGGCGTCGGTCAGACCCGCAGGCGGTAGCCCTGCCCCGGCTCGGTGAGCAGGTAGCGGGGGTGCCCGGGTGCTGGTTCGAGCTTGCGGCGGATGCCGGCGGCGTAGACCCGCAGATAGTGCGCCTCGCGCTCATACCCCGGTCCCCACACGGCGCGCAGCAGATCCGCCTGAGGCACCAGCCGGCCAGGTGTGGCGGCGAGGCGTTCCAGCAGCTGCCACTCGGTGGGTGTCAGACGAACGACCGAGCCGCCGCGGGTGGCGCGTCGTTCCACGAAGTCAAGGGTGAAGTCGGGGGTGTGCACCGTGGCCGCGTGCGCCGCGTCGCTGGCGGCGCGGCGCACGCTGGAGCGCACCCGGGCGAGCAGCTCGTCCATCCCGAACGGCTTGGTGACGTAGTCGTCGGCCCCTTCGTCCAGGGCCTCGACCTTGTCGTCGGAGTCGTGCCGCGCCGACAGCACGATGATCGGCACCTCACTCGCGGCGCGGACCCGGCGGATGACCTCGACGCCGTCGATGTCGGGCAGTCCGAGGTCGAGCACGATCAGGTCCGGGACGGAGTCGACGACGCTCTGCAGCGCCGTGCGCCCGTCGAACGCGTGCTCCACGTCGTACCCGCGGGCGCGCAGGTTGATGCTGAGGGTGCGGACCAGGGACGGTTCGTCGTCGACGACCAGGATGCGGGTCACGACAGCCGCACCGTCATGGTGAGCCCGCCGCCGGGGGTGTCGTCCGCGGTCAGGGTCGCGCCCATCGCCTCCGAAAGACCCTTCGCCACCGCGAGGCCGAGGCCGATGCCGCCGCCGCGCGGGGCGTCGCCGTACCGCTGGAACGGCGCGAAGATCGCCTCACGTCGTGCCGGTGGGACGCCGGGACCGCGGTCCACCACCCGGAACTCCACGTGCCCGGCGACGTCCTCTGCATCCACCGCGACGGGCGTGCCGTTCGGCGTATGCCGGATCGCGTTCTCGATCAGGTTGGCGAGGACGCGCTCGGCCAGGCCGGGGTCGACCGCGCAGGTCAGGTGCGGGTCGGGCTGGCGCACCTCCACCTGCGCCCGGTCGGTGACCGAGTGCAGCGCGCCCTCGATCAGATCCGCCGCCAGGGTCTCGTCCCGCCGGACGGTGAGACTGCCGGTCTGGATACGCGACATGTCCAGCAGGTTCTCGATGAGCGCGTCGAGTCGGTCGGTGGACTCCTCCACCGTCTCCAGCAGCTCCACCTGGTCCGAGCGCGACAGCTCGATGTCGGTGCTGCGCAGGCCGGAGACCCCGGCCTTGATCGCCGAGAGCGGAGTCCGCAGATCGTGGGAGACGGCGGCCAGCAGCGCCGTGCGGTAGTCGTTGTCCTTGGCGAGCACCGCCGCGTCGTCGGCCTTGGCGGCGAGTTCCTCACGGTGCAGGATCGCCTCGGCGTGATCGGCGAAGGCCTCGACGAGGCGTCGTTCGCGGGCATCGACGGTCCGGGTGGCGAGCGCCAGGCGGTGGTCGTCGCCCACGTCCGCGCAGGTGAGACGGGTCTCGTCGGACACGTCGATGACGCCGCTGGAGGCCACCACCACGTGGGACTCACGGCCGCTGCCCCGGTCCGCCGTCCTGACGAGGGCGGCGCCCGGGACGGCGAAGGTGTCCCGGGCCTGCTCCAGCAGGGCGGGCAGTTGCTCCTGCGCGTCCAGCAGGGAGTGCGCGAGCGCGGCCATCAGCTGGGCGTCGCGGCCGGCGGCGGAGGCCTGCACGCTGCGCCGTGCCGTCAGGTGGACGACGGTCGCGACGGCCGCGGCGACCAGCACGAACAGCACCAGCGCCGCGACGTTCTCCGGGCGGCCGATCGTGAAGGTGCCGGTGGGCTGGGTGAAGTACCAGTTGAGCGCCAGGCTCGCGAGCACCGCCGCCGTCACGGCGGGCAGCAGGCCGCCCACGATCGCGACCAGCACCGTGAGCGCCAGGTAGAGCAGCATCTCCAATGGCAGGGAGTGGTACTGCCGGGTCACGTCCAGCACAAGGGTCAGCAACGCCACCCCGACCGTCGACAGCAGGAACCCCAGCATCGTGCGACGCCGACCCAGCCCAGGCATCGAGATCCCGGCGGACCGGCCGCTGCGGGTGAGGGGGTGGGTGACCATCAGCACGTCGATCTCGCCGGAACCCGCCACCACGGTCTCCCCGACACCGCGGCCGAAGAGCTGCTGCCAACGCGACCGACGGCTCGCCCCGACGACGATCTGCGAGGCGTTGACCCCGCGCGCGAACTCCAGGATCGCCTCGCCCACGTCGTCACTGGTGACGGTGTGGAAGCGTCCGCCGAGCTTCTCGGTGAGCGCGCTCGCCGCGGCCGTGGAGTCCGGCGAGGTCTCCCGCAGGCCGGACTCGGTGACCACCTGTACGGCGATCAGCTCGCCCCCGGCGCCACGGTCGGCCAGGCGCGCTCCCCGCCGCAGCAGGGTGTCCTGCTCGGGACCGCCGGTGAGGGCGACGACCACGCGTTCGCGGGCGGCCCAGGTGGGCCGGATGTCGTGCTCGCTGCGGTACCGCAGCAGGGCCTCGTCGACCCGGTCGGCGACCCAGACCAGAGCCAGCTCGCGCAGTGCGGACAGATTGCCCGGCCGGAAGTAGTTCGACAGCGCGGCGTCGACCTTGTCGGCGCCGTACACATTGCCGTGGGCCAGGCGGCGGCGCAGTGCCTCGGGCGCCATGTCGACCAGCTCGATCTGGTCGGCGCTGCGGACCACGGCGTCGGGGACCGTCTCGCGCTGCCGGACCCCGGTGATCTCCCGGACCACATCGTTGAGGGATTCCAGGTGCTGCACGTTCACCGTAGAGATCACGTCGATGCCGTGACTCAACAGCTCCTCGATGTCCTCCCACCGCCGTTCATGGCGGGAGCCGGCGGTGTTGGTGTGCGCCAGTTCGTCGACGAGGACGACCTCCGGGCGCCGGGCGAGGACCGCGTCCACGTCCAACTCGTCCAGGTGCGTCCCGCGGTGCTGCACGCTGCACCGCGGCACCAGAGGCAGGTCGCCGATCTGCTCGGCCGTGTACGCGCGGTCGTGGGTCTCGACCAGACCCACCACCACGTCGGTGCCGCGGTCGCGTCGACGGCGGCCCTCCTGCAGCATCCGCACCGTTTTGCCCACTCCGGGCGCCGCACCGAGATAGATGCGCAGTCGACCCCTGGACATGCCGCCATCCTCTCCTACCGTGCGCCGTCCATCACTTTGCAGATCACCCGGACCGTTCGGGCCGCTCAGCGCGCCCCCGCGGACAGATCCTGCAGCGCGAGGTTGAGCTCCAGGACGTCGACCCGCGGCTCGCCCAGGTATCCGAGCGTCCGGCCGGTGGTGTGCTGCGCGACCAGGCGGCGGACCTGCGCGACCGGCAGTTGCCGGGCCGCGGCGATCTGCGGAGCCTGCAGTTCGGCGTACGCCGGGGAGATGTCCGGGTCCAGCCCGCTGGCACTGGTGGTCAGCGCGTCCGGCGGCAGCCGGTCACCGATCGACCCGGCGGCCTTGCGCATCGCCGCCGCCGCCTTCCACAGCTGCGGGTCGGACTCCGGCAGGTTCGTGCCGCCGCTGGTGTTCCCGGCGTACGACGATGCGGACGCCCGGCCGTGGAACCAGGCGGCTCCGGAGAAGTTCTGCCCGAGGAGGGAGGAGCCGACGACCCGTCCGTCGTGATGGACGAGGGACCCGGTCGCCTGGTCGTGCAGACCGACCCGCCCGACCGCCCACACCACGGCGGGGTAACCCACCCCGAGCAGCAGCGTGAGCACCAGCAGGAGACGGACGGCGGCGACGGTCTGTCGACGCAGTGACGGAATGGACAGGGAGGAGGAGGCCATCGTGGATCACATTCCGGGTAGGAGCTGGACGAGCAGGTCGATGAGCTTGATCCCGACGAACGGCGCGATGACGCCGCCGAGGCCGTAGATCAGGAGGTTGCGGGCCAGCAGCTGGTCGGCGCGCAACGGTCGGTAGCGAACTCCCCGCAGCGACAACGGGATCAGCGCCACGATGATCAGGGCGTTGAAGATCACCGCCGAGAGCATCGCCGAGTTCGGCGAGTGCAGGTGCATCACGTTGAGCGTGTGCAGCCCCGGGTAGAGGCCCACGAACATCGCCGGGATGATCGCGAAATACTTCGCCAGGTCATTGGCGATGGAGAACGTCGTGAGCGCGCCGCGGGTGATGAGCAGCTGCTTGCCGATCCCGACGATCTCGATCAACTTGGTCGGGTCGGAGTCGAGGTCGACCATGTTGCCGGCCTCCTTGGCGGCGGAGGTGCCGGTGTTCATCGCGACGCCGACGTCGGCCTGCGCCAGTGCGGGAGCATCGTTCGTGCCGTCGCCGGCCATCGCGACCATGCGGCCCCCCTGCTGCTCCTTCTTCATCAGGCGCATCTTGTCCTCGGGCGTGGCCTCCGCCAGGAAGTCGTCGACCCCGGCCTCCTCGGCGATCGCCTTGGCGGTCAACGGGTTGTCGCCGGTGATCATGACGGTGCGGATGCCCATCCGGCGCAGCTCCTCAAAGCGCTGCACCATGCCGGGCTTGATGACGTCCTTGAGGTGGATCACCCCGACGGCGGAGGCCGGCGCATCACCCTGTCGGACCGCGATGACCAGCGGGGTGCCGCCGAGCTCGCTGATCTCGTCCGCCACCCGCATCGCCTCGGACACGCCGTCGCCGCCCGACTCCTCGACCCAGCGGCAGACCGAACCCGCGGCGCCCTTGCGCAGCGAGGTGCCGTCGGCGAGGTCCAGGCCGCTCATCCGGGTCTGTGCGGTGAACGGCACCACCGTCGCGTCGGCCGGCGACTCCTGCGTGGAGCCGAGCGCCTCCGCGGTCCAGGTGACGACCGAGCGGCCCTCCGGCGTCTCGTCGGCGAGCGAGGACAGTTGCGCCCACCGCTGCACCTGCGCGGTGTCTGCGCCCTTCATGGCCCGAATGTCCGTCGCCTGCCGGTTGCCCAGGGTGATGGTGCCGGTCTTGTCCAGCAGCAGGGTCGAGATGTCGCCCGCGGCCTCGACGGCGCGGCCGGACATGGCCAGCACGTTGCGCTGCACCAGCCGGTCCATGCCGGCGATGCCGATCGCCGACAGCAGCGCGCCGATGGTCGTCGGGATCAGGCAGACGAGCAACGCGACCAACGTGACCAGTGACGGCGGCTTCCCGGTGAACGCCGCCAGCGGCGGGATGGTCGCGACGGCCAGCAGGAAGATGATCGTGAGGACCACCAGCAGGATGCCGAGCGCGATCTCGTTCGGCGTCTTCTTGCGTTCGGCGCCTTCGACCAGCGCGATCATCCGGTCGATGAAGGTCTCACCGGGCTTGGACGTGATCCGCACGACGATCCGGTCCGAGAGCACCGTGGTGCCGCCGGTGACCGCGCACCGGTCACCGCCGGCCTCACGGACGACGGGCGCCGACTCGCCGGTGATCGCCGACTCGTCGACGGTGGCGATGCCCTCGACCACGTCCCCGTCGCCGGGGATCACCCCACCTGCCTCCACGACAACGAGGTCGTCCTGGCGCAGGTCCGCGGCGGACACCTCCTCCTCGGTGGTGCGGTCGGCACCCAGTCGGCGCGCCGTCGTACTCGTGCGGGTCTTGCGCAGCGAGTCCGCCTGCGCCTTGCCGCGCCCTTCGGCGATGGCCTCGGCCAGGTTGGCGAAGAGGATCGTCGCCCACAGCCACACCGTGATCGCCCAGCTGAAGACGGACGGATGCACGATCGCGAGCAGCGTCGTGAGCACCGACCCGACCCCCACCACGAACATCACGGGTGAGCGGTAGAGGTGGGCGGGATGGAACTTGCGGACCGCGTCCGGCATGGAACTGCCCGCGGTGTGCAGCAGGCTGGTGGTCTGGGTGGTCATGAGAGTGCCTCCGCGAGGGGACCGAGAGCGAGTGCCGGCAGGAAGGTCAGACCGGTCACCAGCAGGGCGACGCCGACCATCAGTCCGGTGAAGAGGGGGTGTGCGTCGGCATGGTGCCGTCGGTGGCCGGCCGCCGGCGTTGCGCCGCAAGGGATCCCGCGAGGGCCAGGACGAGGACGATGGGCAGGAACCTGCCCAGTGCCATCACGAGGCCGAGCGTGGTGTTGAGGTAGGGCTGGTCGGCAGTCAGTCCCGCGAAGGCGGAGCCGTTGTTGTTGGCCGTCGAGGTGTAGGCGTAGAGCATCTCGGTGAGCCCGTGCGGGCCGCTAGCCAGGAGACCGGAGCGCGCGGTGCGAAGTGCGAGCGCGGCGCCCGTGCCCAGGAGCACCAGTGCTGGGGTGACCACGGTGTAGAGGGCGGCGTAGGTGATCTCCTTTCGACCGATCGCCTTCCCGAGCAGCTCGGGGGTGCGCCCGACCATCAGGCCGGCGATGAACACCGCGAGGATCGCGACGATCAGGGCGCCGTACAGGCCGGATCCGACGCCGCCGGGCGATATCTCGCCGAGCGCCATATTGGTGAGCGCGCCACCTCCGCCGATGGGGCTGTAGCTCTCGTGCAGAGAATTGACCGCGCCGGTGGAGGTGCTGGTCGTCGAGCCGGCGAAGATCGTCGAGCCCCACACGCCGAAGCGGACCTCCTTGCCCTCCATCGCGCCGAGAGCGTTGGTGGCGGACGCGCGCTCGGCCAGGGTGATGACGGCGATGCCCGCGGCCCACAGCACGCCCATGAACCCGAGCACGGCGTATCCCTGCCGGCGATCCCCCACCAGCCGGCCGTAGACCCGTGGCAGGGAGAACGGGATGACCAGCATCAGGAAGACCTGCACCAGGTTGGTGAAGGGGTTCGGGTTCTCGAACGGGTGCGCGGAGTTGGCATTGAAGTAGCCGCCGCCGTTGGTGCCGACCTGCTTGATCGCCTCCTGGCTCGCGACCAGGCCGGACTGCACGGTCTGCCGACCGCCGCCCAGGGTCTGGACCACGTGGGGCGCCGCGAGATCCTGGATGACCCCTCCGGCGAGAAGGACGATCGCGCCGATCACCGCGAGCGGCAACAGGATCCGGACGACCCCACGGACCAGGTCGACCCAGAAGTTGCCGACGGTGCCGGACTCCGAGCGGGTCAGGCCGCGGATCAGCGCGACGACCACGGCGAGCCCGACAGCGGCGGAGACGAAGTTCTGGACCGTCAGCCCGAGGGCCTGCACCACGGGTGAGGCGCCGGCCTCACCGGCGTAGCTCTGCCAGTTCGTGTTCGTCACGAAGGAGATCGCCGCGTTGAACGACGTGCTCAGGTCCATCGACGCGCCACGCGCCAGCGGCAGATGCGGTTGCAGGACGCACAGGGCGAAGAGGAGCACGAAGCTCGCCACCGAGAACGCGATCAGCGACACGGCGTACGTCGTCCACCGCTGCTGCGAGCGCGGTGAGACCCCGCATACGCGGTAGATCGCCCGCTCGACGCGCAGGTCGCGCTCACTGGTGAACGTGTGGGCGATGTAGTCGCCCAGTGGCACGTGCACGAGAGCGAGGACCACGACCAGCGTCAGCAGCGTGAGCAACCCCGCGGAGGTGTCGCCCATCAGAACTTGTCCGGTCGGATCAGCGCGTAGATGAGGTAGCCCAGCAACGCCAGGGCCAGCACTCCGGCGCCCACATATTCAGCCATACGGACAGTCAAGAACGCCCTGTGAACGGCCCCCTGCCCGTTGACGCCGTCTTCACGGCTCTTGATGCGATCTTGACGGCGCCCGGCTCAGCGGCGCGGGGGCAACCCGTCGAAGGTGACCGGCTCGCGGGTGAACGGGTAGGTGGCCCAGTGCAGTTGGCGGATGCTGCCGTCCGAATGCCGGTCGATCGTGAGGCGCTCGCCGCGCTCGCGGCCGGAGATCGTGCGGAAGGCGTCCGTGTCCTCGCCGCCCTCGCTGCTCTTCTTCTCGAAGACGGACGGCGGCAGGTGCGCGGGCGGCCCCTCGACCTTCGCCTCGAGGTGGCCGTCCACGATGCTGAAGACGAACGCGCGTCCCTCGGAGTACCAGCGGCCGATCAAGGGCAGAAGCTCCTGCGGCAGCGCGGTGCCGGGCTCCCACGGTGTGATGTCGACGGGCTCGTGCTCGAGGAGGTGAGCGCCGAGGTCGAGCGCGATCGCCGCCGGGTCAGGGGTGGCGGTGGCGTTCATCAGCACCAGGCCGGTCGTCGCGCTCTCGCGCTCGGTGAAGACGCCGGTGATCGCGCCCGGGAATCCGCCGGTGTGCCCCACCCAGGTCTTCCCGTCGCGCCGCGCGAGCATCAGGCCGAGGCCCCATGCCGAGGTCCAGCCGGCCGTGTCGGCGACGACCTGTGGCTGGACCATCTCCTCCAGGGTGTCCGGGTCGAGGATCTCGCCGCTCGGGTCGGCGAGGAATCCGTGCCACGCGATCAGGTCACCGGCCGTGCTCCACAGCGCACCGGCCGAACCCGTCGCGGCCAGATCCATCATCGGCTCCCGCAGGGGTACGTCGTGGAAGGGCGGCACGAAGTACTGCCCGGCCGCCGGCGCGACACGGGTGAGCGTCGTACGCCGCAGCCCCAGGGGCTCGAGCAGCCGGGCCCGCAGGCTCTCGTGCCACTCGCGCCCGTCGAGACGGGCGATGATCTCGCCCAGGATCGCGAAGCCGAGATTGCTGTAGTGCCAGCGGTCGTGGGGACGGCCGACCCGTTCGGCCTCGTTCCAGCCCGACACGAGTTCGTCGCGCCCGGGGAAGCGCAGCTCCTCCCAGACGTCGCCCACCGGTTCACGGGCCATCCCGGTGGTGTGCGACAGGAGTTGGCGGATGGTGACGCCGGGGTGGGTCGCCTCGGGCAGGTGCCGCTCGACCGTGTCGTCGAGGCTGAGGCGCCCCTCGTCGCGCAGCTGCATGACCATCACGGCGACGAAGGTCTTGGTGTTGGACGCGACGGGGTACTGGGTGTCGGCGTCCGGCGGAGTGCCGGGCCGCTCGAGGTCGGCCGACCCGATGCCGTCGCTCCACCACACCTTGCCGGCACGACCGACGGCGGCGAGCAGTCCGGGCACGCGCCCCTCGGACTGTCTGGTGGCCGCCTTACGGTGCAGGTCGCGGGCGGTCTGTGGGAGCAGCTGGCTGCGGACGTGGTTCATCGGGCGACCGTACCCAAAGAGGTTGCGCTGACGCCTGTCAGGTGTAACCTGACGAACATTGTCAGGAACAGCCTGACGTTAGGACGGGAGACCGACATGCCGACGCTGCAGACCACGACGGTGCGGTGCTCGTTCTGCGCCAAGGATGAGAAGGACATCGCCCAGATCATCGCCGGACCGGGCATCTACATCTGCAACGAATGCGTGCAGCTGTGCAACGAGATCCTCGCCGGGTCCGCTCCCGACCACGCCCCGGCCGAACAGCCCGAACTCCCCTACTGGCAGAGCATGAGCGATGAGCAGATGCTCGATCTCCTCCCGAAGATCGCCGGCGTCGCCGACCAGGTCGAGACCGGGCTGGGGACGTGGGTGACGCGGCTGCGGGACCGTGGCGTCACCTGGTCGCGCATCGGTACGGCGCTGGGGATGACGCGCCAATCGGCGTGGGGTCGCTTCTCCGGCGAGGAGTGAGTCGTCGCGCACGGTTGATCGGTGTCGTCGCGCGCCCTATACAGCGCGCAACGACCCTGCTCGCCGCGATCGACCCGGGTCGTCAGCCGGACTGGGCCGACCAGGAGGCGTGCATCCGCGCGTAGACGCTCCCCGTCTGGGCCACCAGCTCGTCGTGCGGTCCGCGCTGCACGATGCGCCCGCGGTCGACGACTACGACCTCGTCGGCTGCCTCGGCGGTGGACAGCCGGTGAGCGATGGCGATCGACGTACGACCGCTCGCCAGGCGCTCCAGCGCGCGCTGGATGCGCACCTCGGTCGCCGGGTCGACCGCCGAGGTGGCCTCGTCGAGCAGCAGCAGATCGGGCTCGGTGAGGTAGGCGCGCACCAGCGCGACCAGCTGCCGCTCCCCCGCCGACAACGACTCCCCGCGCTGCCCGACCGCTGTGGCGAGTCCGCTCGGCAGTCCGTCGAGCCAGTCGCCGAGACCGAGGGTCGCGAAGGCCAGCAGCACCTCCTCCTGCGTCACGCCCGGGCGCGCGAACCGCACGTTCTCCAGCAGCGAGGCGTCGAAGAGGAAGCCTTCCTGCGGCACCAGCACGACGCGGGATCGCAACGAGGAGAATCGGATCCGGCGTACGTCGACCCCGTTCAGCAGCACCGCTCCCGACACCGGGTCCATCAGCCGGGTGAGCAGCTTGCCGATCGTGGTCTTGCCGGATCCGGTCTCGCCGACGATCGCCACGCGCGATCCCGGCGTGACGTCGAGGTCGATGTCGTGCAGCACGGTCGGGCCACCGGGATAGGCGAAACCGACGTCCTGCAACTGCACACGCACCGGACCCCGCGGCAGGTCGACCCCGCCCTCGCCCGGGTCGGGGACGTCGGCGGGTGTGTCGATCAGCCCGATGACCCGGCGCCACCCCGCCACGGCGTTCTGCAACTCGTTGAGGTTCTCGGTGGCCGTCTGCACCGGCTGGGTGAAGAGGTTGACCAGGAAGAGGAACGCCACGAGCTCACCGATCGTGAGCCGGCCGTGGGCGGCGAGGATCGTGCCGACCCCGAGCGCCGCGATGGTGGTGGCACCCGCGACGACCTGGCCGGAGACGAACGCGCTGACCGTGCGGATCTGCGCGGTGATGGCGGCCCGGCGATGCGCCTCGACGGCGACGTCGATCCGTTCGGCGGTGCGGTCCTCGACGCCGTACGCGCGGATCGTCGTCGCACCCACCACCGACTCCGAGATCGCGCCGAGCATGTCGCCGACGCGCTCGCGCACCGCGAGGTAGGCACGCCCGATCCTCGCCTGGAACTTGCGCAGCAGCAGGAAGAGCGGCACGAAGCAGATCCAGACGACCCCGGTCAGTTCCGGGCTGTAGAAGAGCATCAGCGCGGTGGCGATGAGGATCTGGGCGCCGGAGATGATCAACGTCAGCCCGCTGGACTGCACGAACTTGGAGATCTGGTCCACGTCGCTTGTCACCCGGGAGACGAGCGACCCGCGCCGCTCGGCGTTCTGGGTGAGCATCGACAGGTCGTGGATCTGACGGAAACCCTTGATCCGCAACGTCGCCAACCCGCTCTCCGAGGAGCGGAAGAGGCGCAGATTGACCGCGTACGACGCCACGCTGGTCAGCACGACGGCTCCCGCCACCACGAGCACCAGGCGCAGCACCAGACCGACGTCCGGGCCGCCTGCGGCGAGGATCCCCTTGTCGGTGGTCTGCTGCACCGCGATGGGGACGAGCACCTGGCCGAGCGTGGCGACCAGCGCCAGCGCCAGGGTGATCGAGAAGCCCCGGCCGAGCTCGGGCGACAGGGCGAGCCCGCGCCGAAGGATGGCCCACGTGCCCATGCTCTCGGTGTCGCCCAGGCTGCGGGTGCGGGTGTCGGGGCGCTCCTTCGTGACGGTGCTCATCGCGCGTCCACCGCTTGCGTGTCCTTGCCGGAAGCGGCCTTGGCATCCGCCCGGTCCTGCGCGTCGTCGGCGTACGCGCTCACGATGCGTGCGTACGGCGCGCACCGGGCCATCAGCTCGGCGTGCGTGCCGGTGTCGACGACCCGGCCGCGCTCGACGTAGACCACCGTGTCGGCGAGCGAGATGGTGGACAGCCGGTAGGCGACGACCAGCGTGGTGCTGCGGCTGCCCCGACGCTGCGCCTCCTCGCGCAGACCGTCGAGGATCGCGACCTCGACCGTCGGGTCGACCGCGGACGTCGCATCGTCGAGGATCAGCAGGTGCGGCGAGCGGATCACCGCCCGGGCCAGGGCGATCCGCTGACGTTGACCGCCGGACAACGTCGCCCCGCGCTCGGCGACGCGGGTGTCGAGACCTTGCGGCAGCCCTCCGACGAACCCGGTCGCCTGTGCGATCCGCAGCGCGCGGTCGACCTCGGCATCGTCGTACGGTCCGCCGAGGGTGATGTTGCCCCGCACGGTGTCGTCGAAGAGGAACGTCTCCTGGGAGACCAGCGTCGCGGCCGCGGGGATGCCGTGCCGACGTACGTCGGCCAACCGGACGTCGTCGACCAGCACGTCGCCGGAGTCCGGGTCGACCAGCCGCAGGGCGACGTTGGTGAGCGTCGACTTGCCCGACCCGGTGGGCCCGACGAGCGCGGTGAGCGAACCGCCTGCGAGGTCCAGATCGACGCCGTGCAGCACCTGGGCACCGCCGACCGACGCGCTGTCCTTGCTCGACAGGTCGGACGTGCCGCCCGCCGCGTAGGAGAAGTCGACCGCCCGCATGCTGAGTGCGCCGGACCCGTCGGCGGGCAGGACGCGGTCGCCGTACGTCATGGACCCCTGCGCGGACAGCACGTTGTCGATCCGGGTCCAGCCCACCAGCGTGACCGGGAGGCCTGCGAGCACCCACCCGAACGACCGGACCGGGAACGCGAGCAGTGAGAAGAGGTAGGCGACCTGGACCACGTCGGCGGCGCTGAGGTCGCCGGATCGTACGCGCGCCGTGCCGACAACCAGCACCGCCAACGTGCCGAAGGTCGGGATCGCGTCGATGACCGGCTCGAAGATGCCCATCACCCGGCCGACCTCGATGGCAGCCCCGCGCAGCTCGTAGGTGCGTTCGGCGAAACGCTCGGTCTCCTGCTCCTCGCGGCCCATGGCCTTGACGACGAGCGCCGCCTCGATGCTCTCGTGGGCGACCTCGCTGACCTCGCCGCGCAGCTGCTGCGCGCGGGTGGCCCGCGGCGACATCTTGGATCGGAAGACGGCGTTCACCGCGAAGAGTGTCGGGAAGACGAGCACCCCGATCAGGGCCAGCCACACATCGATCTGCAGCATCTCGACCACGCCGACCACCAGCATCACCACGACGCCGAGTGCGAGCGGGAGCGGCTGGAAGATGGACCAGGTCGCCTCGACGTCGGCGTTCGCGTTGGACAGCAACTGACCCGAAGGGTGTCGGTGGTGCCACGCGAGCGGGAGGCGCAGGTACTGCCGAGTGACCCGTCGGCGGTAGTGCGCGATCAGGTTGTAGTAGGCCGTGCCGGCCCCAACCCGTCGGCAGACGACGCCGATCGCGTTCAGCAGCACCACGATCCCGAGCTCCCACACGATCGTCCACACCTGAGAACCGGTGACGTGGTGGGCCTTGACGGCGGGGCTGACGACCGCGCCGACCAGGTGGCCGATGACGCGGGCGGTGAAGACCGTCATCACGCCGTAGACGAAGCTGCCGAGCACCGCGACGGCGAGCGCCCGTGGTTCGCGCCGGAAGCCGACTCCGATGATGCGCAGTGCCGGTCCGAACGCCCTCGCGGTCGAGGGTGCATCGGGCGACGGCATATGCACCAGTATGGAGGCATGCCGAACATCGCTCAGCAGGAACGTGCCGCCATCTGCCGGACCTTCATCGAGGTCGGCCCCGATGCGCCGACGCTGGACGGGGATTGGCGCGCCCGTGACCTCGCCGCCCACCTGATCCTGCGCGAACGCCGACCGGACGCCGCGCTCGGTGCGGTGCTGCCGGCGCTCGCCGACCGCACCGAACGGATCCAGCGCGAGCTGGCCGCGAAGGACTTCCCCGGCCTGGTCGAGCAGATCCGGCAGGGTCCGCCGGTGTGGCATCCCGCACGGATCGCCAAGATCGACATGCTCAGCAACCTCGGCGAGTTCTTCGTGCACCACGAGGACGTGCTGCGCGGCGGGGAGTCGTGGCAGCGGCGCGAGCTCTCGCCACAGCTGTCCCAGGCGCTGTGGGACAACCTGCCGCAGGTCGCCCGGCTCGCGATGCGCGACGTACGGGTGGGAGTCGTGGCCGATGCGCCGGGGGTGGGGCGGCGGTCGATCCGCAAGCCGAAGGACGAGCACGGCAGTGTGGTGCTCACGGGTCGGCCCGGGGAGATCTTCCTGTCGGTGTTCGGTCGTGACGGGGTCGCGGAGGTGACGTTCGACGGAGCGGACGTCGACGTGGCGGCGTACCGGGAATCCAAGCGCGGGGTGTAGCGATGAGAGTCGTTGCGCGCTCTATAGGGCGCGCGACGACCCCGATGTCTCAGCGGACGGGGTGGCCTGCTGCCCGCAGGGCGTCCTTGACCTGGCCGATCGTGAGCTCGCCGAAGTGGAAGACGGACGCGGCGAGGACGGCGTCGGCTCCCGCGTCGACCGCCTGCACGAAGTGCTCTGGCGCACCAGCTCCGCCGCTGGCGATGAGCGGCACCGACACCTCCCGGCGTACGGCGCGGATCAGCTCCAGGTCGAAGCCGTCCTTGGTGCCGTCGGCGTCCATCGAGTTAAGCAGGATCTCCCCGGCACCGAGCGCGGCGGCGCGCACGCACCATTCGACGGCCTCCAGCCCTGCGGACGTGCGACCGCCGTGGGTGGTGATCTCGAAGTGGCCGTCGGCGGCGCGGCGTACGTCGGCCGAGAGCACCAGCACCTGCGCGCCGAAGCGGTCGGCGATCTCGGCGATGACCTCCGGGCGGGCGATCGCGCCGGTGTTGATGCCGACCTTGTCGGCACCGCTGCGCAGGAGACGGTCGACGTCGGCGACGGTGCGCACTCCCCCGCCGACGGTCAGCGGGATGAAGACCTGCTCGGCGGTGCGGCCGACCACCTCGTACGTCGTGTCACGCGCGGCGGAGCTGGCCGTGACGTCGAGGAAGGTGAGCTCGTCGGCGCCCTGGCCCTCGTACCCGTGGGCCAACTCGACGGGATCGCCGGCGTCGCGCAGGTCGACGAAGTTGACGCCCTTCACGACGCGCCCGGCGTCGACGTCGAGGCACGGGATCACACGCACCGCTGAAGTCACGCGCGTCAGCCTACGGTGGGGTCGTGGACGTCGGTGCGCAGAGTTTCGTGTGGGGAGCCAACGACGCGCGCGCCGGCGACGCGAATGCAGTTGCGGCGTGGGCGCGTTCGATTGCCGAACTGGTGGAGCTCGAAGCGGCCCCTCGACCGGTGGTCGTCGCGATCGACGGGCGAGGGGGGCGCCGGCAAGTCCAGCCTCGCGGCGCTCGTGGCGCCGCTGCTCGACGACGCGCCGGTGGTGCACATGGACGACATCTACCCGGGATGGGACGGGTTGGCCCGGGCGGTCCCGCTCCTGGTGGAGCAGGTGCTGGCGCCGCTCGCGCGAGGTGAGCGGGCGTCGTACCGGCGTTATGACTGGGTCGCGGGCGCCTACGCCGAGACCCTCGTGGTGCCGCCCCAGCGGTACGTCGTGGTCGAGGGTGTGGGGTCCAGCGTCGGTGCGGCGCGCGCGTACGCCGATGTGCGGGTGTGGGTACAGGCACCGACCGACCTGCGACGGCGGCGCGGCGAGGATCGCGACGGTGGGGGCTTCGCCGGTCACTGGGAGCGGTGGGCCGCACAGGAGACGTCGCTCTTTGACGCGGATGGGACGCCGGAGCACGCCCACCTCACCATCGAGACCGGCTGAGCTCGATCGGCGAGGGATCGCCGGGTCAGCGGTCCTGGACGGTCGAGTGCACCTGCACCAGGGCCGCCATCCGGCCGGCTTCGGCCTGCGCGTGCGGCCCGTCGGATCGCTGCACCGCCATCACCGCCAAGTGCTCGGTGTCGTCGAGTTCGAGCACGAGCCAGGGCTGGCCACCGCCGAACTGGACGTTGACCACCTGCACCCACTCGATGGTGCGCGTCGAGAGCAGATTGCGCACCTGCAGGCCGCGCTCGGTCGGCACGGCACGCACGAGCGCGTACCGCATCAGGAACGCGGCGATGAGCACCCCGAAGAGCGTCAGCATCACCGAATCGATGCCGGCCCAACCAGTCACCCCGCCGCGCGGGACCGTCAGCCCCACGATCGCGAAGGCGATCACGCACGCGACCGCCGCTGCCGTGGCCACCATGCGGGAGCGCCGCGGACGGAAGACGGCGTACGGCTCGGAGGTGGTGGTCATCGGATGCTCATAATCGGCAGGCCGCGATTTCGGTGACGAGGATGGCGCGCGCACCGATCTGGTAGAGCTCGTCCATCACCGCGTTGGTGGAGCGGCGCGGCACCATCGCGCGGACGGCGACGAACTGCTCGTCGTGCAGCGGCGACACGGTCGGGCTCTCCAGCCCGGGCGTGACCGCGAACGCCTGCTCGACCAGCTCGCGTCGGATGTCGTAGTCGACCATGACGTAACGCTGAGCGGTCAGCACGCCCTGCAGACGCCGGATCAGCACTGCCAGCAGCGGATTGGAGTCGGCATCGGTGCGCTGCACCAGCACGGCCTCGCTCTGCAGGATCGGCTCGCCGAAGACCTCGAGCCCCGCGTTGCGCAGCGTCGTGCCGGTCTCGACGACGTCGGCGATCACGTCCGCTACCCCCAGGGTCACGGCGGTCTCGACCGCACCGTCGAGGCGTACGACCTCCGCGTGCACCCCGTGCTTCTTCAGGTCGGCGCGCACCAGACCCGGGAAGCTGGTCGCGACCCGGCGACCCTCGAGCTGGGAGACGTCGGCGACGCCGCCGGCCAACCCGGCGTAGCGGAAGGTCGACGCACCGAACCCGAGCGGCAGGCACTCGGTGGCCGGGCTGCCGGAGTCCAGCAGCAGATCGCGTCCGGTGAGGCCGACGTCGAGGGTGCCCTGCCCGACGTACACCGCGATGTCGCGCGGGCGCAGGAAGAACAGCTCGACGTCGTTGTCGGCGTCGAGGATCACCAACTCCTTGGCGTCGCGGCGCCCGCGGTAACCGGCCTCGCGCAGCATCTCGGCGGCGGGTTCGGCGAGCGCGCCCTTGTTGGGCATCGCCACTCTTAGCATGGTCGTCCTTCGTCGGTGCCGGTCAGAGGATCACAGGTAGGAGTAGACGTCCTCGAGCGTGAGCCCGCGCGCCAGCATCAGCACCTGCAGGTGGTAGAGCAGCTGGCTGATCTCCTCGGCCGTCCGCTCCACGCCCTCGTGCTCGGCGGCCATCCATACCTCGGCGGCCTCCTCGACGATCTTCTTGCCGATGCCGTGCACACCGGTGTCGAGTTCCGCGACGGTGCCGGATCCGGCCGGTCGCTCGCGTGCCTTCTCGGCCAGCTCGGACCACAACTGCTCGAACGTCTTCACGAGGAGCCAGGTTACGGTGCGATGGAGGTCGACCGGGCCAGCGTCCGCAGCGTGATTGCGGTCGCCACGGCCGCCGTCGCCGCCTCGTGGCCCTTGTCCTCGCTCGACCCGGGCAGCCCGGCCCGCGCCAGCGCCTGCTGCTCGTCGTCGCACGTGAGCAGGCCGAAGCCCACGGGCACCCCGGTCTGCACGCTGACCTGGGTCAGCCCCAGGGTCGCGGACTGGCACACGTAGTCGAAGTGCGGTGTGCCGCCACGGATGACGACCCCCAGCGCCACGAGGGCGTCGTACGACGGTGCGAGACGCGCGCAGGCGACGGTCAGCTCGAAGCTGCCGGGCACCCGCACGAGCTCGACGTCGTCGTCCGCCACCCCGGCGTCGGACAGTCCGCGCCGCGCGCCGTCGACCAGCCCGCTCATCACCTGCTCGTGCCAGGACGCGGCGATCACCGCGATCCGCAGGCCGGTGGCGTCGGTCGTGACGGTCGGGGCTCCGTGCCCGCTCATGCCGACACCCCGTGACCGGTCGTCAGGTCGGTGGGATGAAGGGGCGACACCGACTCCAGCGGCGGCGTGTGGCCGAGCCGCTCGCGCTTGGTGCGCAGGTAGCGCTCGTTCTCGATCGTCTGCCCCACATGCAGCGGCACCATCTCGATCACGTCGATCCCCAATTCCTGCAACGCTTCGGCCTTCCGTGGGTTGTTGGTGAGCAGTCGGACGCCGGTGCTCCCCAGGTCGTGCAGGATCGCCGACGCGGCGTCGTACTCCCGCGCGTCCACGGGCAGACCGAGCCGGGTCTGCGCGTCGACGGTGTCGTATCCACCGTCCTGCAGCTCGTACGCGCGCAGCTTGTCGGCGAGCCCGACCCCGCGGCCCTCGTGTCCGCGCAGGTAGACGACGGTGCCACCGTCACGCCCGATGCGCTCCATCGCCGCCTCGAGCTGCGGACCGCAGTCGCACCGCCGGGATCCGAAGACGTCGCCGGTGAGGCACTCGGAGTGCACCCGCACGAGTCCGTCGCCGAGCCCGGTGGGGCTGGTGAGCGCCAGGTGCTCGGCGCCGGTGAGTCGGTCGACGTACGCCGTGACGGCGAAGGAACCGTGCGGGGTGGGGAGCGTGGTGCGGGCCACCGCACGCACCCGGTCCTGACGGCGGCGCCACGCGACCAGGTCGGCGATGGTGATCGTCAGCAGGCCCTCGCGCTCGGCCAGGTCGAGTGCGGCGTCGAGCCGCATCATCGACCCGTCGTCGTGCACCAGCTCGACGATGACACCCACCGGGGACAGGCCGGCCAGACGGCACAGGTCGACGGCCGCCTCGGTGTGACCGGGCCGCTCCAGCACGCCGCCAGGGCGGGCGCGCAGCGGGAAGACGTGCCCGGGCCGGGTCAGGTCGCTCGCCGTCGCGGCGGGATCGGCCAGCGCGCGGACCGTGGCGGTGCGATCGGCGGCGCTGATGCCGGTGCTCACCCCGCGGGCCGCGTCGACCGAGACGGTGTAGGCGGTGCCCTTCGGATCCTGGTTGTCGCGCACCATCGGCGGCAGGGCCAGCAGGTCGGCGACCTCGCCCGGCAGCGGTGCGCAGACGACGCCCGAGCCATGCCGCACGGCCCAGCCCATCCAGGACTCCTCGGCGACCGCCGCGGACATCACCAGGTCGACCTCGTTCTCCCGGTCGGCGTCGTCCGCCACCAGCACCGGTCTGCCCAGCGCCAGTTCGGCCAGCGCGGCGTCGATCGTCGCGAGCCGCATGTCAGACGCTCCCGGTGGGCTCGAGGACGAGCGCGTCCCGTCGGGACACGTTGAGCCAGACGAAGAAGCCCCAGATCACGAACGCCGCGTAGACCGCGTACAGCACGGCCGACGGGTAGTACTGGAACTTGATGAGCTCCGGCACGCCGACGAGGTCGACGGCCAGCCACATCAGCCAGAAGTCGTTCCAGCCGCGGGCCATCGCGAAGGTGGCCATCATCGAGCCGATGAAGATCCACGCGTCGCACCAGTAGTAGTACCAAGGGGCGGGGAACCCGGCGCCGATGAGCTTGAAGAGCCACCAGCAGACGACCAGCCCGACGAGCCATACCCCGACGTACGCCGCCCGTTCGCCGGCCGTGGCCCAGCGCGGGTCGACCGCCGGCGCGTCCTGCCTGCGGGTGCGCTTGGTCTGGCGCCATGCCCACCAGCCGTAGACCGAGGTGAGGATGAAGAACACCTGCCGCCCGGCCTGCCCGAAGAGCACCTGACCGCCGTGGCCGGTGAAGCCCACCGCGAAGAACACGGTGAAGAGCAGCGCGTTGCCGACGATGCCGATCGGCCAGGCCCACACCTTGCGGCGCATGCCGCCGAGCGCGGACGCGAGGCCGAAGAGGTTTCCGACGATCTCGCGCCAGGTGATCACGTGACCGGAGATGGTCAGGTGCGCGTCGTACAGGTTCTGGAAGAAACTCATGCGTCCTCCTCGGTGGCGGACCGGGCGCCGAGGCGTCCGGCGAGCAGGCGCTCGGTGTACTTGGCGAGGATGTCGACCTCGAGATTGACCGGCTCGCCGACCGCGCGATGGCCCAGCGTGGTCAGCGCCAGGGTCGTGGGGATGAGCGAGACGGTGAAGCTGTGGTCGTCGACGGACGCCACGGTGAGGGATACGCCGTCGACGGTGATCGACCCCTTCTCCACGACGTACGCCGAGAGCTGATGCGGTAGTTCGATCCGTACGACGGTCCACCGGTCCCCCGGCTCGCGACCGAGCACGCGCGCGGTGCCGTCGACGTGGCCCTGCACGATGTGACCGCCGAAGCGACCGTCGGCGGGCATCGCGCGCTCGAGGTTGACGGGGTCGCCGGGCGCGATCCCGGCGAGGCTCGAGCGACGCAGCGTCTCGGCCATCACGTCGACGGTGAACCCGTGCTCGTCGTGGTCGACGACGGTCAGGCACACGCCGTTGACCGCGATGGACGCGCCGTGCCGCGCATCGGACACGACGGTCGCGCCGTTGATGCGCAGGACGGCCGAGTCGCTGGCGTGCTGGATCGATGCGAGGGAGCCGAGCTCCTCCACGATGCCGGTGAACATCTCAATCTTCCTTCGTCGTCGTTGTGGGCTGCAGCCGCAGCCGCAGGTCGTCGCCGAGCCGGGTGACCTCGGACAGGCCGAAGCGGCGGATGCCGTCGATGGACCCGATGCCGAGCCCCGCGACGGCCGCCGGACCGTCGCCGAGCAGCGCCGGCGCCAGGTAGGCGACGACCTCGTCGACCAGCCCGGTCCGCAGGAACGCCGCGGCCAGCGTGGGGCCGCCTTCGAGCCACACATGCCGGATCTCCTGGGCGTGCAGCTGTTTCAGGACGACGTGCGGGTCATGGACGGGCAGCAGCAGGGTGGGGGCGGCGTCGTCCAGCACCCTCGCGGTGGCGGGGATCTCCCGCTCCCCCACGATCACCCGCAGCGGCGGCCGCCGGGGCGCGTCCGGCGTACGCACGGTGAGTGCCGGGTCGTCGGCCAGAACGGTGCCGGTGCCGACCACGAGAGCACCCGCCCCTGCCCGCAGGCGGTGCACATCGGCGCGGGCCTGCGCGCCGGTGATCCACCGGCTGCTGCCGTCGGCCGCGGCACTGCGCCCGTCGAGGGTGGCGGCGAACTTCCAGGTGACGTAGGGGCGTTCGTGCTCGACGGCGAACGTCCAGTGGGCGTTGAGCGCGGCAGCCTCCGCTGCACGGAGCCCGCCCGACAACTCGACATCCGCGTCGCGCAGCACGGCGGCGCCACCTCGGGCGGCGGGGTTGGGGTCGGACTGGGCGTAGACGACGCGGCGTACGCCGGCCTCGACGAGCGCCTCGGCACACGGGCCGGTGCGGCCGACGTGAGCACAGGGTTCGAGGGTGACGTACGCCGTGGCTCCCCGTGCCCGATCGCCCGCGGCGCCGAGGGCCATGACCTCGGCGTGCGCAGTGCCGGCGCCGTCGTGCCATCCCTCCCCGACGACCGAATCGCCTGCGACGACAACACATCCCACCCGAGGATTAGCGTCGACGGCCGGACCGCGCTGCGCCAGTTCGAGGGCGCGCAGCAGAAAGGTCTCGTCGCGGGATCGGGTGTCCATCGCGCTTCACAACTCCTGTCGGCCGGCCGGTCGGGCACGGGCTCCAGGGCGATGAGCGACATAGCGGTCCGCGACGGGACGCAGCCCCCGGAAGGGTGCGCTCCGTCGCGACACGCGTGTCGCGGACCCGCCGAAGCGGGTCACGTGCTGCCTACCATCCGGACTTTCACCGTCGGTCCCGGAATTCCACCAGGTCAACCGGCCCACTGATCGAAGCTGGACCGGGTCGCGGACTGTCACCGCCGGTTCGGAATTACACCGACCCCGGAGCACGTTCTGCCGCGATGTTACCGCAGCGTCACCATGCCGCTCGCCGCGGACCGGTTGTCAGCGGATCTCCGACGCCGGCACCAGAAGGACGCTGACAACCGCGGGGGCTGGCCGATCAGCAGCACTTCTGGGCGAGTTCGCGCAGGCGGTCTATCGCCGCCGCCGCGTCGTCCGCGCCGTACACGGCCGATCCCGCGACGAAGACGTCGGCACCGGCCCGGGCGCACTGCTCGATGGTGTCGCTCGAGACTCCCCCGTCGACCTGCACCCAGATCTCGCCGCCGCGACGTCGGACGGCTTCGCGCACCTGCGCCACCTTCGGCATCTGGTCGGCCATGAAGGACTGGCCGCCGAACCCCGGCTCGACGGTCATCACCAGCACCATGTCGACCTCGTCGAGCAGTTCCTCGTACGGCGCGAACTCCGTGCCCGGCTTGATGGCCACACTCGCCCGCGCACCGGCCGCGCGGATCGCGCGAGCGAGCCGCACCGGGTCGTGCGCGGCCTCGATGTGGAAGGTGATGCTGCCGGCGCCGGCCTCGGCGTAGTCCGTGGCCCAGCGGTCGGGGTCATCGATCATCAGGTGGCAGTCCAGCGGGATCGGGCTGACCTTGGCCAGCGCCTCCACCACCGGCGCGCCCAGCGTCAGGTTGGGCACGAAATGCCCGTCCATCACGTCGACGTGGGCCCAGTCGGCATGGGAGATCCGCTGCAGCTCCGCCTGCAGGTTGGCGAAGTCGGCGGACAGGATGCTCGGCGCGATCTGCACGAAATGTCCTCTCAGTCCTGGGTTTCCGGCTTGCGCAGCAGCGCGAAGTACATGGCGTCGGTGCCGTGCAGGTGGGGCCACAGCTGCACGTCGGGACCGTTGCCCAAGTGTTCGATCGGCGCGCCCGCGGTGTCGCGGAAGAGCGGGCGAGCGTCCTGCAGGGTGGCCCCCGTCTGCTCCACCACTGATGCCACCAGCTGAGAGGTCTCGGCCAGGTGCGGGCTGCAGGTGGAGTAGCCGACGACGCCGCCCGGCCGGGTGGTGGCGAGAGCCGACAGCAGCAGCTCCCGCTGCAGCGTCACCAACGGGGTGACGTCGGACGGCGTACGCCGCCAGCGCGCCTCCGGGCGGCGGCGCAGCGCGCCCAGACCGGTGCAGGGCACGTCGGCGAGCACGCGCTCGTAGGTGTTGGGCTCCTCGACGCCCAGGTCGCGCCCGTCACCGGTGCCGATCATCACCTCGATCCCTGCTTCGAGGGTGGCGCGTAGTGACTTGCGCACCAACGTGGTCCGGTGCTCGCTGACCTCGTTGGCGAAGACGACGGCGCCCTGTTCGGCCGCGAGGTTCGCCAGCAGTGCGGTCTTGCCGCCCGGCCCGGCGCACAGGTCGAGCCACTCCTGGTGTTCGCGCCCCTCGACCAGACCCGGCTCGGCCAGCGCGAGGGTGAGCAGCTGGGAGCCCTCGTCCTGCACGGCCGCACGCATCCGGCGTACGGCGTCGATCTGCGCCGGATCGCCTCCGTCGAGCACTGCGCCCACCCGGGACAGCCGGGAGGCGTGAGCGCCAGCGGCGACCAGCTCCTCCACGGTTGCCAGGCCCGGCCTTGCCACCAGCGACACCAGAGGTGGCGCGTTGTCGGCCTGCAGCAGTGCGAGCAGCTGCTCGTCCACGTCGTCGGAGGTGGCCGTGCCACGCTCGAGCAGGGCGGCACGCATCGCGCGAACGACCCACATCGGGTGGGAGTGTTCGATCGACAGGCGCTCCAACGGTTCCCGGCCGGCGATGACCTCGGCGACCCACTCCTCGCGGGTGCGTTCACTGACGCGGCGTAGTACGGCGTTGACGAAGCCGGCGGCGCCCGCTCCATTGACCTCGCGCGCCAGCGCCACCGTCTCGGACGCCGCGGCATGCGCGGGCACGCGCATGCCGAGCAGCTGGTGCGCACCGAGCCGCAGCGTGTCGAGCACCGGCGCGTCGATCTGCGCGACCGGACGGCCGGCGCAGCGCTCGATGATCGGGTCGTAGAGCCCGCGCATCCGGATCGCGCCGTAGGTCAGTTCGGTCGCGAAACCGGCGTCCCGGCCGTGCAGGTCGGCCTCGCGCAGCAGCTTCTGCAGGTCGAGGTTGGCGTACGCGCCGTCCGCGACGTTGCGGGTCACCTGCCAGGCGACGCGCCGGGCGGGGTCACCGGAACGCCGCCGATCGGTGGGTCGCTGAGCCGAGCGACCGTCGTTCGAGCGACGTCGCGCCGCGGGACGCTGACGCCCCTTCGCGTCGCGGTAGCCGCCGCCGTCGTCACTCATCCGAGCACCTCGTCCTCGCCGACCCGGGAGCCGCGTGCCCAGTCTGCCGCCGGCATCGCCTTCCTGCCCTGGGGCTGGACCGTGCCGAGGCGCACGGCTCCGGCGCCGGTCTGGACGTCGACACCCGCCTTGCCCACCCGGATCGCGCCGGGAGCGTCGCGCACCTCTTCGTCGAGGAGGCTCACCGGCCCCACCTTGAGCCGCTCCTCGCGGAACGTCGTCCACGCACCGGGTGCCGGCGTGACTCCGCGGACTCTGCGGTCGACAGCGAACGCCGGCTCGTGCCAGCGGATCCGAGCATCCTCGACCGAGATCTTGGGTGCGAGCGAGACGCCTTCGGAGGGCTGCGGCATCGGTGTGAGATCACCCTGGGCCAGCGTGTCCAGCGTGGCAACCAGGAGCCCGGCGCCCGCCGTCGCCAGCCGCTCGAGGAGGTCGCCGCTGGTGTCCCGCGGCCGCACGGTCTCGGTCATCGTGCCGAGGATCGGGCCGGTGTCCATGCCCTCCTCCAGCAGGAAGGTGGTGGCACCGGTGACCTCGTCGCCGTGGATGACCGCGTGCTGCACGGGCGCGGCACCGCGCCACGCAGGCAGCAGCGAGAAGTGCAGGTTGATCCAGCCGAGGCGCGGCACGTCGAGAGCGACCCGCGGCACCAGCGCGCCGTACGCCACCACGGGGCACACGTCGGGCGAGAGTTCGGCCAACTGCGCGAGGAAGTCGGGATCACGCGGTCGCTGCGGCGTGAGCACCGGCACGCCCACCTCGTCGGCGAGCACACCCACCGGCGAACGGCGTACCGAACGCCCGCGCCCCGCAGGTGCGTCGGGGCGGGTGATGACGCCGACCACGTCGTGCGCGGAGTCGAGCAACGACCGCAGGGACGGGACGGCGACCTCCGGTGTGCCGGCGAAGACGACCCTCACAGCGCACGTCCGTAGGTCGCATGCGGGCTGTCGCGGATGATCGGTCCGGGCAGCCCGGCCCACTCTGCGTCCCGGATGGCCTTGAGCGCGTGGCGGCGAGCGGTCGGGTCGAGCCGGTCGACGAAGAGGATGCCGTCGAGATGGTCGGTCTCGTGCTGGAAGCAGCGGGCGAGCATGTCGCTGCCCTCGATGGTCACCGGTTCGCCGTGCATGTCGAAGCCGCGGGCGACGGCCCGCAGGGACCGCGTCGTGTCGAAGCGCAGGTCGGGGATCGACAGGCACCCCTCGGGTCCGCACTGCAGCTCCGGGGAGAGGGTGAGCTCGGGGTTGATCACATGCCCCAACTGCCCGTCGACGTAGTAGGTGAAGACGCGCAATCCCACGCCGATCTGCGGGGCCGCCAGACCGGCGCCGGGCGCGTTCATCATCGTGTCGGTCAGGTCGGCGACGAGGGTCTGCAGCTCACGGTCGAAGACGGTGACGGGTGCGGCCGGCGTCCGCAGCACCGGATCGCCGAAGAGGCGGATGGGGGTGACGGACATCTCAGATCGCCTTCACCGGAAGCCCGCGGAAGAGCAGGTCCGCGCGCAGATCGGACGGGCTGGTGAACTGCACCGCGTCCATCCCGGCGAGCACGGCCGCCTGGACGTTGTCGAGTCGGTCGTCGATGAAGATCGTCTCCTCCAGGTCGCCGACGTGCTCCACCCGCTCGGCCAGCACCTCGAAGATCTCCGGGTCGGGTTTGGCGATCCCCTCCTCGCCGGAGATCACGATGTCCTCGAAGAGCTCCAGGAAGTCGAAGCGCGCGAGCGCCACCGGGAAGAGTTCGTGCGACCAGTTGGTCAGCGCGAAGAGGGGTGTCCCCGCGGAGTGCAGCTCGCGCAGGATGGCGACCGTCCCCTCGATCGGGCCCACCAGGGAGGCCTCGAAATGCTCGCGGTAGGCCAGGATCTCCTCGCGGTAGTGCGGGTGCCGGGCGATCGCGTCGGCCTCGGCGTCCTCCCAGGCGCGCCCGGCGTCCTGCTGCATGTTCCAGGCGTGGAAGTCGAACGTCTCGTCGGCGAGGAAGGCCCGAGCCCGCTCGTCGCCGACGGCGGCGCTGATGGCGGCGTACGCGTCCCACTCGATCAGCACGTTGCCGAGGTCGAAGACCACGGCCAGCACAGGCGCGGGTGCGAGAGGGTCGCGATCGACCGTCGTGGGCGAGGGCAGGGTGGATCCGCCGGACTCCGGAAGGCTCGAACTCATGGTGAAGGGAGCCTAACGGCGACCCGCGCTGGCACGATCGGGGCATGACCACCGAGACCGTGCCCGCGCGCAAGCAGATCGGCATCCTGCTCTTCGACGGGGTCGAGGAACTCGACGCCGTCGGCCCGTGGGAGGTGCTGTCGTTCTGGACCAGGGAGTACCCGGACGACGGGTACGACGTCTCCTGCTTCTCGCGCGAGGGTGGCCCGGTGCGGTGCGCCAAGGGCCTCACCCTGGTCGCGCCGCTGTCCTACGCCGACGTACCGCCATGGGAGGTGCTGGTCTACCCCGGCGGCGAGGGCACCAGGCCGCAGCTGGTCGACGAGGCGCAGTTGGACTGGGTGCGCGATCAGCGCGAGTCGGTCCCGCTGCTCACGAGCGTCTGCACCGGCTCGCCGGTGTACGCCGCTGCGGGCCTGCTCGCGGGGCGACCGGCCACGACGTACTGGGGAGCGCTGGAACGGTTGCACGAACTGGATCCGAGCATCGAGGTGCGGCCGGATGACCGCTACGTCGACTCCGGCGACATGATCACCGCGTCCGGGGTGTCTGCCGGGATCGACATGGCGCTGCACCTCGTGCGCCGGCTCGCCGGTGAAGAGCGGGCTCGTCAGGTGCGCCGCGGCATCCAGTACGACCCGCAGCCCCCGGTCTGACCCGTCCCTCTCCCCCCGACGGGTGAGGTCAGAGCAGGTCACCCGCCGGGTCGACGCGGACGGTGACGCTGCCCGGCTCCTTGCGGGCGCTGCGGCCGGCGCGCGCCGCGTGCAGCGCGGCTGCCGCCCGCGGACCGTCCTCGAGCGACGTACGCAAGAGCAGCCGCTCCTGAACGGTGCCGTCGCGCTCCGGGTGTGCCAGCGGACCGATCCGCTCGAACCCGTCGCCGACGCCGCGGTCCATCGACACGACCGCCGGAGCATCGCCGGTGAGACCGGCCATCCACACCGCCGGCGGCAGCGCGAGCGCCTCCCGCTCGGCCAGCTCCCGCTCCGCGAGCCACGCGGGCGCCCATCGCACGAGCGCCTGCACCACGGGCAGCGGTTCGTCGTCGCGCACGCCGCACACGACGACCACGCCGTCGTCGTCCTGCGACCGGGTCAGGGCGGCGGCCGTGCACCATCGCCGCAACGTCTCCTCGCCGGCGGACAACACCGGCCGGTCGACCAGCGCCCAGGCGTCCAACAGCAGCGTCGCCCGGTAACCCTGCGCCGCAACGGGTTCGGCACCCGGGGTGGCGATCACCAACGCGGGCGAGGACGACACATG
This sequence comes from Allobranchiibius sp. GilTou73, assembly GCF_021391335.1. Classification (GTDB taxonomy): domain Bacteria; phylum Actinomycetota; class Actinomycetes; order Actinomycetales; family Dermatophilaceae; genus Allobranchiibius; species Allobranchiibius huperziae. The sequence continues at coordinate 2,744,552 of NZ_CP090051.1, forward strand.
GGCCACCACCTCACCGGCGCCCGAGCGCACGACCGGCACGCCCGGGAACGCCCGTCCCAGCTCCTCGGCCGTACGGCGCGCGCCGACGACACCCGCCCGCAGCCGGTGCGAGTGGCAGTTGGGGCAGTCGAACGGGGTTGCCGGGACGCCGCACCACCGGCACACCGGGGTCTCCCCTGACCCCGTCAACGCCAGCGGGCCGTGACAGACCGCGCAGCGAGCGGGGTCGCGGCAGGTGTCGCAGCGCAACGACGGCAGGTAGCCCCGGCGGGGCACCTGCACCAGCACCGGCCCGTGCTGCAGCGCCTCGTGCGCGGCGCGCCACGCCGCTGACGGCAGGTGAGCCCGCGCCGCAGCACCGGAGCGTTCGACGTCGCGCTCGTCGCCGGCCACGATCACCCGTGGCACCGCCGCGCGGCGCACCGGAAGGTCGACCGATTGCAGCGCGCCCTGCTGCACCCACTGCTGGATCGCGACCGACCGGGCGAAACCCCCGCTTAGCAGGCCGGCGCCCTCGTGCTCCGCGCGCAGCCGCAGCACCTCGCGCACGTGCGGGTACGGCGCGCGCGGCTCCGCGAGCAGGTCGTCGCCGTCGTCCCACCACGCCACCAGACCCAGATCGGCCACCGGCGCGAACGCCGCGGCCCGGGTCCCGACGACGCAGCGCACGTGTCCGCGCAGCAGCTTCAGGAAGGCGGTGTAGCGCGCCTGCGGGCCCTGGCTCGCCGTCAGCCGCACGTGCCGGCCGGGTCCGAGCTGTTCGGTCAGGGCCTCGTCGAGCCGGTCGACGTCGCGGTGGTCGGGCACCACCAACACCGCTCCGCGACCCCCGTCGAGCGTCGCGCGGGCCGCCTGCGCCATCGCGGTCGGCCAGTCGAGCACGGGATCGGTGGTGGGCGCTGCGAGCCAGGCGGCGGCCGGCGCGCCGCCGGCGCCCAGCCGGTGCAGGAACGCCGGGCCGGCGGGGTACCGCCCCCAGGCACCCGTCCCGGGGCTCGTCGGATCGGGCGCGGCGGATGCGGCGTGTTCCTCCCCGCCGCTCTCGGGTGAGGGGGCGTCGGCACCCTCCACCTTGGCGTCCAACGCCTTCTCCGCGGCCGCGTGGCGGGCGGGCACGGCGAGGCGCACGACGTCGCTGAACGTCCCGGCGTACCGGTCGGCCACCTCGCGGCACAGCCGGGCGATCGCCGGGGTGAGCGCCGCCTCGGGCGACACGACGCGCCGGATGTCCGTCAGCTTCCCGACGTGCTCGGCCTCCCGGACGCGGGCCAGCACGAAGCCGGAGACGTCCTTGCCCGCGAACCGCACCTTGACCCGGGCGCCGGGCAGGGCGGTGTCGTCGAGGTCGACGGGCACGGCGTACTCGAACGGCCGGTCCAGGTGGGGCAGCCCCACGTCGACGGCCACCTGAGCGACCGGGAGTTCGGGACCGTCGTCGGAGGTCGCGCGCGCGGTCGTACGGCGGGTTGCGGCGGCGGCGTGCAGCAACGCCAGCTGATGCTCGCTCGGCGCCTGCGCCGCACCTCTCTCGTCGTCCACGCGCTCAGTTATACGGGGCAGGACGGACACCACGTCTGCGCGTACGACAGATGGGGTCGTGGCGCGCTCCATAGAGCGCGCCACGACCCCATCTGTGGGACGAGCTTGGTGCGTCCCGCCTCGGGGTCCTCGCGAAGTATTCGGAGGAGCGAAGCGGGGGAGAAACTTCGTGGGGTATTACCCGCGGACGGCCTTCTGCAGGTGCTCGATGCGGTCGGTGCGCTCCCAGGTGAACGCGTCCCGGATGCCGGGCGCCTCGGTGCGGCCGAAGTGGCCGTAGGCGGCGGTCGGCTGGTAGATCGGGCGGAGCAGGTCCAGCTCCTCCACGATCGCGGCGGGCCGCAGGTCGAAGACGTCCGTGATGGCCTTCTGGATGTCGTCCAGGGGCGCGGTCTCGGTGCCGAAGGTCTCGACGTAGAGACCGACCGGCTGCGCCTTGCCGATCGCGTAGGCGACCTGCACCTCGCACCGGGTCGCGAGCCCGGCGGCCACGACGTTCTTGGCCACCCAGCGCATCGCGTACGCCGCGGACCGGTCGACCTTCGAGGGGTCCTTGCCGGAGAACGCGCCGCCGCCGTGGCGGGCCATGCCGCCGTAGGTGTCGACGATGATCTTGCGGCCGGTGAGGCCGGCGTCGCCCATCGGGCCGCCGATGATGAACTGCCCGGTCGGGTTGATCAGCTTGCGGTACGACGAGGTGTCGAGGGTGTTGCCCGCCGCGGCGAGGTCCTCCAGCACCGGCCGGATGACGTGCTCGTCGATGTCCGGCGCGAGCATCCCGTCCAGCGAGATGTCGTCGGCGTGCTGCGTGGAGAGCACCACGGTGTCCAGACCGACGGCCCGGTCACCCTCGTAGGAGATGGTCACCTGGGTCTTGCCGTCCGGGCGCAGGTAGGGCAGCGTGCCGTCCTTGCGCACCCGGGTGAGGCGCTCGGAGAGGCGGTGCGCCAAGAAGATCGGCAGCGGCATCAGCTCGGCGGTGTCGTCGCACGCGTACCCGAACATCAGGCCCTGATCGCCTGCGCCCTGGCTGTCCAGGGCCTCGGTGCCGCCCTCGGCGCGGTGCTCGTGCGCGGTGTCGACGCCCTGGGCGATGTCGGAGCTCTGCGCGCCGATCGAGATGGACACTCCGCAGGAGTGCCCGTCGAAGCCCTTGAGCGAGGAGTCGTAGCCGACGTTCACGATCGTGTCGCGGACGATCTGCGCGATCGGGACGTAGCTGTTGGTGGTGACCTCACCGGCCACGTGCACCAGGCCGGTGGTGACCATGGTCTCCACCGCGACCCGGGATCGCGGGTCCTCTTTCAGCATGGCGTCCAGGATCGAGTCGCTGATCTGGTCGCAGATCTTGTCCGGGTGTCCCTCGGTGACCGATTCGGACGTGAAGAGTCGTACCACTGCAGGCTTCTCCTATGGGTCGCGGCGCTCGTGCGGCGTATGCCGCGTGATCGCGCGGCACCCGTCATCCGGGGCACCGAGCGGCCGACGGCCGAGTCTAGACGGTGGGTGCGATGGCGCGTACGGCGTCCCACACAGCGTGCGCGACGGTCGTCTTGTCCGCCGGGCCGATGTCGTGCGAGCTGGAGCCGTCGCCGCTCAGCAGGTGCACGGTGGTGTCGTCCTGACCGAAGGTCACACCGTCGCCCACCTCGTTGGCGACCAGCAGGTCGACCGGTTTGCGGGCCAGCTTGGACCGGGCGTGGTCGAGCACGCTGCCCTGCTCGTCGCCCGTCTCGGCCGCGAACCCGACCAGCACCGGCGTCGTGCCCTCGCCGCGCCGGGTCAGCAGCTCGGCGAGGATGTCCGGGTTGCGCACCAGGCGGACGACGGGCACCGCGTCCGGCGCGGCCGGGTCGAAGGTCTTCTTGATCTTGGCGGTGGCGGCGTGCTCGGGGCGGAAGTCCGCCACGGCCGCGGCCATCACGACGACGTCGGCGTCCGCGGCCAGCACGGCGTCGCGCAACTGCAGGGCGGTCTCGACACGCACCAGCGCGCATCCGGGCGGCGCGGGCGTGCTGACCGTGGAGACGAGGGTGACCTGCGCGCCGCGCTGCGCTGCCACCGCCGCCAGCGCGTATCCCTGCTTGCCGGACGACCGGTTGCCGAGATAGCGCACCGGGTCCAGTGGTTCGCGGGTGCCGCCGGCGGTGACGAGCACGTGCAGACCGGCGAGGTCACGGTCGCGCGCATCGTCAGGATCGCCGGTGAGGAACGGCGCGCAGTACGCGGCGATGTCGGCGGGTTCGGGCAGCCGGCCCGGGCCGCTGTCGGCGCCGGTGAGACGCCCGCTGGCGGGTTCGATGACGTGCACACCGCGCTCGCGCAGCGTCGCGACGTTGGCGACGGTGGCGGGGTGCTGCCACATCTCGGTGTGCATGGCCGGGGCCAGGACGACCGGACAGTGTGCTGTCAGCAGGGTGTTGGTGAGCAGGTCGTCGGCGATGCCGTGGGCGGCCTTCGCGAGGAGGTCGGCCGTCGCCGGCGCCACCACGACGAGGTCGGCCTGCTGGCCCAGCCGCACGTGGGGCACCTCGTGCACCTGCGACCAGACGTCGTCGCTCACGGGCTTGCCCGACAGGGCCGCCCAGGTGGGTGCGCCCACGAACCGCAATGCTGCGGCCGTGGGCACGACGGTCACGTCATGACCGTCCTCGGAGAACGACCGCAGCAGTGAGCATGCCTTGTACGCGGCGATGCCACCGCTGACGCCGAGGACGATCCGCATGACGCGACCGGAAGGGGTCGTGGGACCTAGGCTTCGACCTTCTCGATGTCGAGCAGACCCTGGTTGATCTCGCGCAGCGCGATCGAGAGGGGCTTGTCGTTGACCTGGCTGTCGACGAGCGGGCCGGCGTACTCCAGCAGTCCCTCGGACAGCTGGGAGTAGTAGGCGTTGATCTGGCGGGCGCGCTTGGCGCCGTAGATCACCAGGGCGTACTTGGAGTCAGCGACGCGCAGCAGGTCGTCGATGGGCGGGTCGGTGATGCCCTCGGGGGTGGCGTGGGTGCCGGACACGAAGAGTCTCTTTCCGTTGCGGTGCAAGTGCGTTCATGGTGGCGACCGGCGTTGCGCCCGGCATCCAGTGCTGGGCGCGACGGTCGCGCAACTGCAGCAGTCTAGTGCTGCTGCATCAAGTGTACGAGTTCGCCGGCGGCCCGCCGTACGTCGTCGTTGACGATGACGGTGTCGAACTCGTCCGCGGCGGCCAGTTCGAGGCGGGCCGTGGCGAGCCGACGCTCGCGCTCCTCCGGGGTCTCGGTGCCGCGCCCGACGAGCCGGCGTACCAGTTCGTCCCACGACGGCGGCGCCAGGAAGACGAAGTGCGCCTCGGGCAGTTGTTCGCGCACCTGCCGCGCGCCCTGCAGGTCGATCTCCAGCAGCGGCAGCAGCCCCGCCTCGATCGCGGCCTGCATCGGGGCCCGCGGGGTGCCGTAGCTCGCCCGACCGTGCACGACGGCGTACTCGAGGAACTCCCCCTGCGCCGCGAGCTCGTCGAAGCGCTCCTGGGAGACGAAGTGGTAGTGGCGGCCCTCGACCTCACCGGGGCGGGGGCGACGGGTCGTCACCGACACCGAGAGCCACACCTGGGGGTAGTGCTCGCGGATGTACGCCGAGACCGTGCCCTTCCCGACCGCGGTGGGTCCGGCCAGCACGAAGAGTGCAGGCATCCCTCAGGCCTCGAACCGCTCCAGCAGGGCGGTGATCTGGTTGGTCCCGAGGCCCCGCACCCGCCGACTCTCGGAGATGCCGATCTCCTGCATGATCTGCGCGGCGCGCACCCGGCCCACCCCGGGCATCGACTCCAGCAGCGCCGAGACCTTCATCTTGCCGATGACCTCGGAGTGCTTCCCGCTCTCGATCACGTCGCGCAACGACCCCTGCGCGTACTTCAGGCGGTTCTTGACCTCCGCCCGCTCCCGACGGGCTGCCGCCGCCTTCTCCAACGCCTGGGCTCGTTGCTCGGGCGTCAGTTCGGGGAGGGCCACCGGGTTACTCCTGAGTTGGTCTGAAGTCAGTCTGCATCGTCGATGGCCACCCGCGAATCCGCGACAGCCGTTCCGGCGAACCTATCCACCGACAGGGATGTTGGGCAATCCGGGTTCCTAATCATGCTGCGCGACAGCGGCACTGACGCAAGGAACGGGCGTGGAAATCAGTCAAGGAGACCCGTGACGGCGCGCTGGCTGCTCCCGTCGGTGCCATCTTCCGGCGTGCCGGGCCGGTCAGACCCGCAGAGCGTCCGCGGTACGCCGGGCGGTGTCCCGCAAGGTGCGCACGTCCGGTCCCGCGCCCAGCACCTCCCTGCTGCTCGCGGCCAGCACCTGCGGAAGCGCCGCCCCGAACACGTCCAGCAGCTGCGCCGACCCGGCCCCCTGGGCGCCCACGCCGGGCGCGAGGACCGGCGTGGCGGCACCGACGAGGTGCAGGTCCAAGCGTCGTACGGCGTCGCCGACGGTCGCCCCGACGACGAGCCCCACGCTGCCGAGCTCGCCCCGACCGCGCGCCGGTGCATTGTCGACGGCAGCGCCGGAGACGACGCTGCGCGCCACGCTCACCCCGTCGAGCGTCGCGTGCTGCACGCTCGCGCCCTCGGGATTGGAGGTGAGCGCCAGTACGAAGACACCGCGGCCGGTCGCGTGGGCCAGGTCGATCGCCGGGCGCAGCGACTCGTACCCCAGGAACGGGCTCAGCGTGATCGCGTCGGGTGCGTGCGGGGACTCGCGCAGGAACGCGTCGGCGTACGCCGCCATCGTGCTGCCGATGTCGCCGCGCTTGACGTCGAGCACGGTCAGGGTGCCCGCGTCCCGCAGCGCCGCGACCACCCGCTCCAGCAGCGCCACTCCCTTGGACCCGAAGACCTCGAAGAACGCCGACTGCGGCTTGACCGCCGCCACCTGCCCGCCGAACGCCTCGGCGCAGGTCATCGCGAACCGCTCGACCCCTGCCAGGGTGTAGGGCAGTCCCCACGCCTCGACCAGAGCGCGGTGCGGGTCGATCCCGGCGCAGAGCGGACCGTGCGCGTCCATCGCGGCGCGCAACCGGACCCCGAACGGCGCCCGCCCGCCCACAGCGTTCGCCGAGCCCCCGGGAGTCTCCGAGGTCATCGTGCGTAGAGGTTCAGGTCCCGGGCGTGCGCCTGCAGCGGCTTGACCTTCATCGGCCCGGCCAGCTGCGCCTCGATGCCCTGCACCGCGGCCGCCAGCTGCTGCACCGTGGTGATGATCGGCCGGTCCATGCTCGTGGTGGCCGCCCGGATGGCGTAGCCGTCGACGCGCGCGCCCTGCCCGGACGGGGTGTTGACCACCATCGCCACGTCTCCGGCCAGGATGCGGTCGACCACGGTCGGCTCACCCTGCGGTCCGCGACCCTCGCTGTGCTTGCGCACGACCTGGGCGTGGACGCCGTTGCGGCGCAGCACGTCCGCCGTGCCCTCCGTTGCGAGCAGGTCGAAGCCCAGGTCCGCGAGCCGCTTGAGCGGGAAGATCATCGCGCGCTTGTCGCGGTTGGCGATCGAGACGAAGATCAGCCCCTCGCGCGGCAGTCCGGTCACCGAGCCCAGCTGGCTCTTGGCGAACGCCGAGCCGAAGTCGTCGTCGATGCCCATCACCTCGCCGGTCGAGCGCATCTCCGGCCCGAGCAGGCTGTCGACGACCTCGCCCTCGGTGGTGAGGAAGCGCTTGAACGGCAGCACCGCCTCCTTCACCGCGGTCGGCGCCGAGGACGGCAAGGTGCTCCCGTCGCCGCGCGGCGGCAGGATCCCCCTCGTCGCGCAGCTGCTGGATGCTCGCCCCCAGCATCACCCGCGCCGCGGCCTTGGCCATCGGTACGCCGGTCGCCTTGGCCACGAACGGCACCGTGCGGCTGGCGCGGGGGTTGGCCTCGAGCACGTAGAGGATGTCCTGCGCGAGGGCGAACTGCACATTCATCAGACCGCGCACGCCGATGCCCTGCGCGAGCTTCAGGGTGTACTCGCGCACCCGGGCGACCTCCTGCGCGCCGAGCGTCACCGGCGGCAGCGCGCACGCGGAGTCGCCGGAGTGGATCCCGGCCTCCTCGATGTGCTCCATGATCCCGCCGAGGTACATCTCGTGCCCGTCGTAGAGCGCGTCCACGTCGATCTCGATGGCGTCGTCGAGGAAGCGGTCGACCAAGACCGGGTGCTCCGGGGAGGCGTCCGTGGCGCGGGTGACGTACTGGGCCAGCGTGTCGTCGTCGTAGACGATCTCCATGCCGCGCCCGCCGAGCACGTACGACGGCCGCACCAGCACGGGGTAGCCGATCTCCTGCGCGACGGCCAGGGCCTCGTCGGCGCTGTAGGCGATGCCGTGCTTCGGCGCGGGCAGCTTCGCCTCGGCCAGCACCCGGCCGAACGCGCCGCGGTCCTCGGCCAGGTCGATGGCCTCGGGCGAGGTGCCGACGATGGGCACGCCGGCCTCCTTGAGCGCCTTGGCCAGGCCCAGCGGGGTCTGCCCGCCGAGCTGCACGATGACGCCCGCGACGGGGCCGGCGGCGCGTTCGGCGTGCACGACCTCGAGCACGTCCTCCAGCGTGAGCGGCTCGAAGTAGAGCCGGCTGGACGTGTCGTAGTCGGTGGAGACGGTCTCAGGGTTGCAGTTGACCATCACCGTGTCGAAGCCGGCGTCGCGCAGCGCGAACGACGCGTGCACGCAGGAGTAGTCGAACTCCACGCCCTGCCCGATCCGGTTGGGGCCCGAGCCGAGGATGAGCACGGCGGGCCGCTCGCGCGGCGACACCTCGCTCTCCTGGTCGTAGCTGGAGTAGTAGTACGGCGTGCTGGCGGCGAACTCCGCGGCGCAGGTGTCGACCGTCTTGTAGACCGGGCGCACCCCGAGGGCGTGCCGCACCCCGCGTACGACGGCCTCCGGCGTGCCGCTCAGCTGCGCCAGCTGGGCGTCGGAGAAGCCGTGCCGTTTGGCGAGGCGCAGCAGCGCGGGTGTCAGCTCCGGCGCGGTGCGCACCCGCTGCGCGACGGTGTTGATCAGCTCGATCTGGTCCAGGAACCACGGGTCGATCTTGGTGGCGTCGTGCACCTCCTCGACGGACAGACCGGACCGAAGTGCCTGCTGCACCAGCACGATCCGCCCGTCGGTCGGCGTACGCGCCTGGTCCAGCAGCGCGCGCCCCATCTCCTTGGACGGCTCGTCGTCGGGGTTCCAGTGGAAGGAGGAGCCGGAGCGCTCCATCGAGCGCAGCGCCTTCTGCATCGCCTCGGTGAAGTTGCGCCCGATGGACATGGCCTCGCCGACCGACTTCATCGTGGTGGTGAGGGTCGGGTCGGCGGCCGGGAACTTCTCGAACGCGAAGCGCGGCACCTTGACCACGACGTAGTCCAGCGACGGCTCGAAGCTGGCGGGCGTCTGCTCGGTGATGTCGTTGGGGACCTCGTCGAGGGTGTAGCCGATGGCCATCTTGGCGGCGATCTTGGCGATCGGGAAGCCGGTGGCCTTGCTGGCGAGCGCGCTCGATCGCGACACCCGCGGGTTCATCTCGATGACGATGATCCGCCCGTCCTCGGGGTTAACCGCGAACTGGATGTTGCAGCCACCGGTGTCGACGCCGACTTCGCGGATGACCGCGATGCCGATGTCGCGCAGCCGCTGGTACTCCCGGTCGGTCAGGGTGAGCGCGGGCGCGACGGTGATCGAGTCGCCGGTGTGCACGCCCATCGGGTCGAGGTTCTCGATGGAGCAGACGACCACCACGTTGTCGGCGTGGTCGCGCATGACCTCCAGCTCGTACTCCTTCCAGCCGAGGATCGACTCCTCCAGGAGCACCTCGGTGGTCGGGCTGGCCTGCAGGCCGGCGCCGGCGATCCGGCGCAGCCCCTTCTCGTCGTACGCGAACCCGGAGCCGAGGCCACCCATGGTGAACGACGGTCGCACCACCATCGGGTAGCCGAGCTGTTCTGCGGCAGCGAGGCATTCGTCCATCGTGCGTGCGATGATCGACTTCGCCGACTCCGCGCCGCAGCGGGCGACCACGCCCTTGAAGCGCTCGCGGTCCTCCCCCAGCTCGATGGCCTCGACGTTCGCGCCGATCAGCGGGCAGTTGTACTTCTCCAGCACCCCCGCCTCGTGCAGCGCGATCGCGGTGTTGAGCGCGGTCTGCCCGCCCAGGGTCGCGAGCACCGCGTCCGGGCGCTCGGCCGCGATGATCGACTCCACGACCGCCGGATTGATCGGCTCGACGTACGTCGCGTCGGCGAACTCCGGGTCGGTCATGATCGTGGCCGGGTTGGAATTGACGAGGATGACCCGCAGGCCCTCCTCGCGCAGCACCCGGCACGCCTGGGTGCCGGAGTAGTCGAACTCGCACGCCTGGCCGATCACGATCGGCCCGGAGCCGATGACCAGCACGCTCTTGATGTCTTCCCGCCTGGGCATTACTTGTTCTCCTTGTTGCTGGCCATCAGGTCGGTGAACCGGTCGAAGAGGTACGCCGCGTCGTGCGGGCCGGCCGCAGACTCGGGGTGGTACTGCACCGAGAACGCCGGCAGGTCGAGGCACTGCAGCCCCTCCACGACGTCGTCGTTGAGGCAGACGTGCGAGACCCGTACCCGCCCGTACGGCGCACCCTCGGGCGCCAGCACGTCACCGTCCAGCGGCGCGTCCACGGCGAATCCATGGTTGTGCGCGGTGATCTCGACCTTGTGGGTGCTCCGGTCGAGCACCGGCTGGTTGATGCCGCGGTGGCCGTACTTCAGCTTGTAGGTGCCGAAGCCGAGCGCTCGGCCGAGCAGCTGGTTGCCGAAACAGATGCCGAAGAACGGGATCCGCGCGAGCAGCACCTCGCGCAGCAGCGTCACCTGGGGCGCGGTCGCCGGGTCGCCCGGTCCGTTGGAGAAGAACACCCCGTCGGGGGCGAGCGCCTCGATCTGCGCGTACGTCGTGTCCGCCGGCAGCACGTGCACCTCGACGCCGCGAGCCGCGAGACTCACGGGCGTGGCGGCCTTGATGCCGAGGTCGATCGCGGCGACGGTGAAGCGCTTCTCCCCCACCGCCGGCACCACGTACGCGGTCGGCGTCGTGACCTCGGATGCCAGCTCGGCTCCGTCCATCCGGGGCGCGTCCTGCACCCGGGCGACCAGATCGCCGGTAGTAAGGGCGTCGCCGGAGAAGATGCCGACGCGCATCGCCCCTCGCTCGCGCAGGTGGCGGGTCAGCGCGCGGGTGTCGATCCCGCAGATGCCGACCACGCCCTGGTCGCGCAGGTCGTCCTCCAGGGTGCGCACCGAGCGCCAGTTGGACGGTCGCAGCGCGGGGTCGCGCACCACGTAGCCCGACACCCAGATCCGTCGCGACTCCCCGTCCTCGTCGTTGACTCCCGTGTTGCCGACGTGCGGCGCGGTCATCACGACCACCTGCCGGTGGTAGCTGGGGTCGGTGAGCGTCTCCTGGTAGCCGGTCATACCGGTGGAGAAGACGGCCTCGCCGAAGGTGACGCCGCTCGCGCCGTACGCCTCGCCGATGAACGTCGTGCCGTCCTCCAACACAAGGGTCGCGGGCGACCTGTCCAGTGCGAAGAGATCCTGTGCTGTCTGCTGATTCACGCGTGCACCTCGCCGTCGAGCAGCGTCGCCCGACCTCGTAGGAAAGTGGCGTGCACCGCGCCGTCGAGCGCGATGCCGTGCCAGGGGTTGTTGGACGAGAGCGACCGCGAGGCGTCCCGGTCGACCGTGACGCGGGCAGCCGGGTCGAAGAGCATCAGGTTGGCCGGAGCCCCGTCGGCGAGGCCACCGCCCTGATCGTCGAGCCCGGCGATCCGAGCCGGCGTCGTCGACATCGCGGCCGACACCTGCGACCAGCCCATCGACCCGCCGCGCACCATCACCGTGTGCACGACCTGCAGCGCCTGCTCCAGGCCGAGCATCCCGAACGCCGCCTCGGCGAACGCGTGCTCCTTGTCGTGCCGGGCGTGCGGTGCGTGGTCGGTGGCGACCGCGTCGATGGTGCCGTCCGCCAGCGCTTCCCGCAGCGCGGCGATGTCCTCGGCGGGTCGCAGCGGCGGGTTGACCTTGAAGGTCGGGTCGTATGTCGCGACCTTCTCGACCGGCAGCATCAGGTGGTGCGGGGTCACCTCCGCGGTGACCGCGATGCCCTGCGCCTTGGCCCAGCGCAGCACCTCCACCGAGCCGGCCGTGGAGACGTGCGCGATGTGCACCCGGCTGCCGGTGTGCCGCGCGAGCATCACGTCGCGGGCGACGATGACCTCCTCGGCGACCCCGGGCCAGCCCGGGAGGCCGAGCCGCCCGGACAGTTCGCCCTCGTGGGCGCACGCGTCGGAGCCCGCCAGGCGCGGATCCTGGGCGTGCTGGGAGACCACGCCGCCGAACGCCTTGACGTACTCCAACGCCCGGCGCATGAGCCGCGCGTCGTGCACGCACTTGCCGTCGTCGGAGAAGACCCGCACACGGGCGCGGGACCGGGCCATCAGCCCTAGCTCGGCGAGCTGCTCCCCCGCGAGGGCCTTGGTGACGGCACCCACGGGGTGCACGTCGACCAGCCCGGCCCGCCGGCCCAGCTCGCGCACCCGTTCCGCGGCCTCGGCCGTGTCGGTGACCGGGTCGGTGTTGGCCATCGCGAGCACGGCCGTGAAGCCGCCCGCGGCCGCGGCCGCGGACCCTGTGACGATCGTCTCGGCGTCCTCGCGGCCCGGTTCACGCAGGTGGGTGTGCAGGTCGACGAGGCCGGGCAGCGCCACGAGTCCGTCGGCGTCGATACGCCGGGCGTCGCGGGGGGCGTCGGAGCCGGTCTCCACGCGGCGGACGACGCCGTCCTGCAGCAGCAGGTCGGCGCGGCCCTCGCCGACGACGTCCGCGCCCACGATCAGATACGAATCAGTCACTGCTTTCTCCGATCGGGGTCCCCGCGAAGTATCGGAGCGCAGCGCAGAACTTCGTGGGGTGATCATTGCGCTCCTCCCAGGAGGTGGTAGAGCACGCTCATCCGCACCGCGACGCCGGCCGAGACCTGGTCGAGGATGAGCGAGCGGGCCTCGTCGGCGGCGTCGGCGGTGATCTCCAGCCCCCGGTTCATCGGACCGGGGTGGGCGATCACGGCCGTGGGCGGGAGCAGCTTCAGCCGCTCCCGGGTGAGGCCGTAGCCGACGGTGTACTCGCGCGGCGTAGGGAAGTACCCGCCGGTCATCCGCTCCTTCTGCACCCGCAGCATCATCACCGCGTCGGCGTCCGGCAGCACTGCGTCGAAGTCGTACGTCGTGGCGAAGCCCGCCGCCTCGCTCCAGGCGCCGATCCCACTGGGCATCAGCGTCGGCGGGGCCACCAGCGTCACCTGCGCGCCGAGGGTCTTGAGCAGCAGCAGGTTGCTGCGCACCACACGGGAGTGCGTCAGATCCCCGGCGATCACCACGTGCTTACCGGCGAGGTCGCCGATGCGGCGACTGATGGAGTACGCGTCCAGCAGGGCCTGGGTGGGGTGTTCGTGGGTGCCGTCACCGGCGTTGACGACGATGGCGTCCACCCAGTCGGCGACCTGCGCAGGCGCACCGCTCGCGTGGTGACGGATCACCAGCCCGTCGACGCCCATGGCCGCGACCGTGGTGACGGTGTCGCGCAGCGACTCCCCTTGCTCACCGAGGAGCCCTTCGCGGAGATGTTGATGACGTCCGCTGACAGCCACTTCCCGGCGATCTCGAAAGACGACCGGGTGCGGGTGGAGTCCTCGAAGAAGAGGTTGACGACCGTGCGGCCGCGCAGGGCGGGCAGCTTCTTGACCTCGCGGTGCTGCACGTCGTGCATCTGGGTGGCGGTCTCCAGGATGGTCAGTGCCTGGTCCCGGTCCAGGTCGGCAGCAGACAGCAGGTGCCTCACGACGTCACCTCCGAGGTGTCGGCGGCGGGCGCGTCGACGATGCGCACCTCGTCGATCCCGTCGTCCTCCACCAGGGAGACGTGCACGCGTTCGCGCAGCGCGGTGGGGAGGTTCTTGCCGACGTGGTCCGCGCGGATCGGCAGGTCGCGGTGTCCCCGGTCGATCAGCACGGCGAGGCGTACGGCGCGCGGGCGGCCGAGGTCGCCGATCGCGTCGAGCGCAGCACGCACGGTCCGCCCGTGGAAGAGCACGTCGTCCACGAGCACGACGACGGCGTCGTCGATGCCGGCGGGCGGGATCTGGGTCGGTGCGGCGGTGCGGATGGGCTGCAGGCGCAGGTCGTCGCGGTACATCGTGACGTCGAGCGCGCCGGTGGGCACGTGCACGCCCTCCACCTCGGCGATCGCCTCGGCCAGGCGCGCGGCCAGGGTGGCACCGCGGCGCGGGATCCCGAGGAGCACTAGGTCATCGGCGCCCTTGTTGCGTTCGAGCAACTCGTGCGCCACACGGCGCAGGGCGCGACGGATCTCGTTCTCGGAGAGGACCACTCGACCGGTGGATGCACCGGGAGCCTTACGGTCTGGACGCGTCGACAAGCGTCATGACCTCCTTCGCCGCCTCGCAGGACGGATCGTTAAAGGATGTCTGTCGGCCCCGATGGTAGCGGAGGGAGCGCCCGCCCGCCGACGGCGTCCACGCGTTCGGACTCGCTCGGCCGGCGATTGTCAGCGTCTCTCTGGCGTATCCACCAGAGAAACGCTGACAACCGCGCCGTGCGCCGCGCAGCGCACGGGTCAGGGACCGGTGTACGCCGTGACGTCGAGCGTGAGCCGGACGCTCCCGCCCGATACGTTGGTGATGGTCACTGTGCCCCTCCCGCTGATCGGCAGCAGTGCGGTGTTGGTGCCCGCTCCACCCGCCGTGAAGCCCAGCAGCGAGCTCGCGCTGGAGACCGTGCCGTTCGTCAGATACCCCGAGGCCTGAGCAGACTCGGCGTCGAGCACGACCTCGACACCGGTCGACGTGCCGGGCACCGGCGTGCCGTAGGTGTCGCGCACCTGCACCGTCACCGACCCGCGGGCGGGGATCTGCACCGCGCGGGAGAACGCCGCCGTGGCAGTGACACCGGACAGGATCCGCGTCGGCGGCACCTGGGTCCACTGGCCGCCGGACGCACCGCCGTACCCCTGCACATCGACGACGACGTGCAGGCTGTGCGCCGAGCGGTTGGCCACGGTGATCGTGCCCGACGAGCCGAGCCGGACCAGCGTCGTGCTCGCGACGCTGCGCCCCGCACCGAAGGCAAGCACCGAGGTGCTGGTGCTGCTCACCGTGAGGTAGCCCGCGGAGCCGGCCGAGGTCGCGGTGACGTTCAGCAGCGCGCTCGCGGACCCGGTGGGGACCGGTGAACCGGACGCACCGGCCACCTTGAAGGTGACCGTGGCGCCGGCCTCGATCGCGGTACGCCGGCTGTTGGACCGGGTGCCGACGCGGGTGTCGACGATCCGGGTGTGCGTCGTCGCCGTCCACCGGCTTCCGCCGGTGGACGCGTAGCCCTCGACGTCGATCATCAGGTGCACCGCCGCCGGGCCGTGGTTGGTGACCGTCACCGAACGGCCGGTCAGCGGGAAGAGCCGCGAGGAGGAGGTGACCTGCGATCCGCCGAACACCACGGCCCCTCCGGGGGTGGTGAGCCAGCCCGGCCTGGACGTGGAGACGCTCAGGTGCAACTGGGCGCCGGTCGCAGAGGACGGCACGGGCGATCCGACCAGACCGCTGACCCAGATCTTCAGGGACGCCCCGGGCGCGAGCGGCGTGTGGACGGCGTTGAAACGGGTGCCGAAGCGGGTGTCGACCAGCCGCACGGGACCGACGGCGGTCAGACGGGTCGATGCGGTCGGCACGACGGTGCCCGTGGTGACGCCCGGCCCCGAGCCGCCGGCGTTCTTGGCGACGACGGTAAAGCGGTAGGTGGTGCCGTTGCTGAGCCCGGTCAGCGTGGCCTTGCGCGCGCCGGCGCCCACGCTGACCGACCGCCCGCCGGGGGACGCCGTGACGGTGTAGCTGCCGACCGTGCCACCGGTGGTCGGTGCCGTCCAGTCGACCGTTGAGGAGCCGCTGCCGACCGTGGCGGACAGCCGTGACGAAGGACCGGGCACTGCCGGTGCGGGCGGCGGCGGAGGCGTCGACGAGAGCGCCTTGAACCACATGGCGTCGACCGCGAACGGCGTGTGCGCTGCACTGCCGCCGTTGTCGCCGACGTGCACCGCCACCGTGGCGGCCGAGTGCAGCGTGAAGGTGCCGACCGAGCGGTACCCCTTGGCGCTGGACTGGTCGAGCACCGAACCGGTCGACACGCCGCCGCCGGTGATGGAGTAGCGCGCCCGCCCGCTGCTGTTGCTGGACGACACGTAGGCCATCGCGCTGTAGGTGCCCGCCCCCAGGTACCTCGACCATGTGGCGCCGTTGACCTCCGTGGAGGTGCCGCTGCTGCCGGTGTAGACCGCGTGGCCACCCAGCCCCTGGCCGGTCATCGTGTGCCAGGACGACATCGGTCCGGTCAGGGAGAACCCGGCTCCGACGGGCCCGGTGGTGTTGCTGCCGTACGAGACGGGCGTCGCGTTACCGGCGAGGGGCGCGTCGATCCAGTTCGCGTCGATGTTGATCCGCACACCGCCCCAGGACTCGGTGACGTTCCCGGCGTACTGGTGCAGCCGCTGGTGGTTCGCCCATTCGGCGTCGGAGAAGCGGGAGTACGACGACTGGGCAGTGGTGTTCGCCAGGCCGTTCCAGTACGCGAACCAGACGTGGTCGGGCGCGACGAAGCTGCTGCCGGCGGAGGACATGTCGCTCATCACCGAGGGCGGGCCCCCGTACACGCCGGACAGGTAGCCGGACCGGTGGACGGCGGTGGTCCACACGGAGAGGAACGTCAGCGCAGCGTTGCGGCACGAGCTGCCGAGACCGTAGTTCTCCATGTCGAAGTAGAGCGGCCGGCCGGTGCCGATACCGAACGACCGGGCTTTCGCGACGGCGTCGGCGGCAGCCGCGGTGCCCTGGCTGGCGGCACTGGAGGGAGAGATGGTGGACAGGCCGCCGGCCTGGACGCACGGTGCCTGCAGCCCGACGTAGATCGGGATCAGACCCCATCCCGCGCTGCTGACCGCCGACACGTAGGACGCGGACAGGTTGCCGTCGCCGCACGCGCGGTTCGCGCCGCCGATGTAGACGCCGACGGCGCGGTACGGCGAGCTCTTCCACGCGCTGAGGGCACTGGTCGAGGGAGCGGAGCAGGTATCCAGCCCGAACCCGGTGAACGCCGAGGTCGATGCGGCCACGGCGCTGGTGCTCGCTCGCGGGCCTGCGGTGGCAGCCGGCTGCGCGGCCGAAGCGCCCGGGCTCGTCGCGGCGCGCGCCAGGGCTGCCGCAGGGACCGACCCGGTGGTGCCGGTGACGCTCGCGAGGGCCGCGTCGACGTCCGTCCGGGAGGTGCCCCAGGTCGCCTGGATGACGACCTTGCGTCCGGCGACCGCGGCCAACTGCTCGTGCGCGGTGGCGTCGGTCATCACGCGCGCGGCCATGGTGCCCACCCGGCCGCTCGGCGTGCCCGCGGCGGTGGCCGACGGCGCGAGCCAGAGGGTGTCCGCCCGGCCCACCAGGTGGGCGGGGCAGTCCTGCTGTGCCGCCGCCGCGCCGGTGTAGACCGTCGGGACGTCCAGTCGCACGCAGGCACCGGGGGTCTTGTCCAGGTCGACGACCCGCCAGCCGGCCGGCACCCGCACGGACACCCCGCCGTACGAAACGACCCGGGTCCCCGTGGCGCCCGCGGTGGTGGACACCGGAGCGGCGGCACTGGTGACGGGAGGGACGGGCGACGGCGCCGGTGCGGGATCGGCGCCGGCCGGTCCGACCGCGAGACCCATCGTCGCGGCCGCCGTCACGGTGCCGATCAGGGCCGCGCGATATGCGGCGCACGATCCACGACGGATCTTCACTGGGACTCCTGTGACAGGTGAGGCTGGTGGGCCTCCATACCGTGCCACAGGCGACGTTCAGTGTGGGGGTTACGAGCCTGGCGAAATGCAAGCCGCCACGCCGATCTTCCCGGGATCGGTCACATCGGACACGACGGCGGACGACGGCGGACGACGGCGGACGACGAGGGTCGCCGCGCGCCGTATGAAGCGCGCCGCGACTCCACCCGGTCGGGGCCGAGGGGGTCGACTCAGGCCAGGGTGTGCTTGACCTGCGCGACTTGGGTGAGCAGGCCGCTCATGAACTGCGGCGAGGCGTCGGTGGACAGCTCACTTGCCAGGTGGGTCGCCTCGGCGATCGCCACCTTCTCCGGTACGTCGTCGTTGAACGCGAGCTCCCAGACCGCGAGCCGCAGCAGGGCCCGGTCGACCGCCGGCATGCGGTCCATCGGCCAGTCGGTGTACGTCTGGATGGTCTCGTTGATGACCGACCAGTGCGCCACCACGCCGCGGACCAGGTCGGCGGTGTAGTCCGGCAAAGGCGCCGGTGTGACGGGTTCCGCGACCCGCTCGTCGAGCAGCGTCACGGCGTTCACACCGCGCTGCTCGGCCTCGAAGAGCAGGTCGAGCGCGCGCTTGCGAGCCTTGGTGCGAGCGCCCACCGTCGCCTCAGCTCACGCGGCCGAGGTACGACCCGTCGCGGGTGTCGACCTTGACCTTGACGCCGGTCTCCAGGAAGAGCGGGACGGAGATCTCCGCGCCGGTCTCCAGCGTGGCGGGCTTGGTGCCGCCGGTGGAGCGGTCGCCTTGCAGGCCGGGCTCGGTGTGGGTGATCTCCAGGACCACGGAGGTCGGCAGCTCGACGTAGAGCACCGTGCCGTCGTGGGTGGCCACGATCGCCTCGTTGTTCTCGAGCAGGAAGTTCGCGGCGGTCCCGACGGTCGCGCCCGGGATGGTCACCTGGTCGTAGGTCTTGACGTCCATGAAGACGTAGTCGGACCCGTCCTTGTAGAGGTACTGCATGTCGCTGCGGTCCACGGTGGCCGTCTCGACCTTCACGCCGGCGTTGAACGTGCGGTCCACGACCTTGCCGGACAGGACGTTCTTCAGCTTGGTGCGCACGAAGGCCGGCCCCTTGCCGGGCTTGACGTGCTGGAACTCCACCACCGACCACAGCTGGCGGTCGATGGAGAGGACCAGACCGTTCTTCAGTTCGTTCGTGCTCGCCACGGGTAGGACTTCCTTCGGTAGTTCAGGTGCAGGTCTCGGGGATCGATCCCGGAGCCACGCACTCACGGATCGACGCAGACAGGCGCACATGCCGCGTGTCTGCGTCGGGGTGGGTGCCGATTCGGCCGCCGGATCGTCGAGTCCAGTCTACCGGCCGGGACGCCCTGCCCCGAATCAGTCGGTGGCGCTGACCGCGTCGTACGCCGCGCGCAGGTCCGACTCCGCGGGTCCTTCCAGCCGGGTGACCGCCGCGATGTCGGTCAGCACGACGAACCGCAGCAGGTCGCCGCGGGTCTTCTTGTCGCGTCGCATCGCGGCGAGCAGATCCTCCCAACGGCCGTCCCGGTAGGTCGTCGGCAGGCCGAGCGAGGTCAGCACCCGGCGGTGCTCGACCACCAGATCCGCGGCGAGCAGCCCTGCCCGATGAGCCAGCTCGGCGACGTAGACCATTCCCACGGCGACGGCGTCACCGTGGCGCCAGGTGTAGTGCTCGACCTGCTCGATGGCGTGCGCGAAGGTATGGCCGTAGTTGAGGATCTCGCGCAGCGAGGACTCCTTGAGGTCCGCGGCGACCACCCGCGCCTTCACCGCGACGGCCCGGCGCACCAGCTCGGGCAGCACCTCGCCGTCCGGATCGCTCGCAGCCGCCGGGTCCGCCGTGACGAGCTCCAGGACGCGCGGATCAGCGATGAAACCGCACTTGACGACCTCCGCGAGCCCCGCGACCAGGTCGGCCCGCGGCAACGTCGCCAGCAGGTCCAGGTCGCACAGCACCGCGACCGGTTCATGGAAGGCACCCACGAGGTTCTTCCCCTCGGGGGTGTTGATGCCGGTCTTGCCGCCGACCGCGGCGTCGACCATCCCGAGCAGCGTCGTCGGCACCTGCACGACCCGGATGCCGCGCAGCCAGGTCGCGGCCACGAACCCGGCGAGGTCGGTGGTGGCTCCCCCGCCGAACCCCACGACGACGTCGGTGCGGGTGAAACCCGCCTCGCCCAGCCGGGACCACAGACGCGCGGCGACATCGGCGGTCTTCGCGGCCTCGGCATCCGGCAGCTGCGCAACCAGGACCGACCGGTCGCCCGCGCGCAACGCAGCAGCCAGCTCGTCCGCGCGGTCGGCCAGCGTCGGCGGGTGGACGAGCAGGACCCTGGTGGCGTCGTCCGGCACGACCGCCGGCAGCTGCGCGAGGACCCCACGACCGACCAGTACGTCGTACGCGGTGCCGACCGGGATCCGGTCGATCGTCATGCCCGCTCCGTCGAGCCGGGGTCGATCAGCTCGGACACCTGAGCGACGACCTCCGCGATCTTGCGGCCACCGGTGTCGACCCGCCACGTCGCGAGCGCTTCGTACGTCGGGCGCCGGGCGTCCATCATCCGGGTCCAGGTGGCGCGTGGGTTGACGGCCAGCAGAGGCCGCGAACCGTCGAAGCCGACCCGGCCCGCCGCGTCCTTGATCGTCACGTCCAGGAAGACGACCGGCGCACCGCGCAGCAGCTCCGCGGTGCCCGGGTGCATCGCCGCTCCCCCGCCGAGTGCGAGCACGCCCTCGCCCTGCAAGCCGCGTGCGACCGCGGCCGCCTCGAGGGCGCGGAACGCCTGCTCGCCCTGCTCCACGAAGATGTCGGAGATGCTCGCGCCGGCCTCCTGCTCGACCAGATGGTCGGTGTCGACGAACGGCACCTGCAACCGGGCGGCGACCCGCCGACCGACGGTGGTCTTGCCCGCACCGGGGGGTCCGATCAGGACCGCGACGACGCTCACCAGGTCCGCATCTCGGCCGGGATGGACTCCAGGTAGCTCAGGTGGTTGCGCGCGGTCTCCACGACGCTGTCGCCGCCGAACTTCTCCAGGCACGACTGCGCCAGCACGAGCGCGACCATCGCCTCGGCGACGACTCCCGCCGCCGGCACCGCGCACACGTCCGAGCGCTGGTGGATCGCGGTGGCGGGCTTGCCGGTCGCGGTGTCGATCGTGCGCAGCGCCCGCGGCACGGTCGAGATCGGCTTCATCGCGGCGCGCACCCGCAGCACCTCACCGGTGGACATGCCACCCTCGGTGCCGCCGGCCCGCCCGGACGTGCGGCGTACGACGCCGTCCTCGCGCACGATCTCGTCGTGGGCCTGCGAGCCGGGTCGGGTCGCGGTCCGGAACCCGTCGCCCACCTCGACGCCCTTGATGGCCTGGATGCCCATCAGCGCGCCGGCGAGCCGGGAGTCCAACCGCCGGTCCCAATGCACGTGGGAACCGAGGCCGGGCGGGACGTCGTAGGCGATGACCTCGACCACTCCGCCCAGCGTGTCCCCGGCCTGCCTGGCGGCGTCGATCGCAGCGACCATCGCCGCGGATCCGGCCGGGTCCAGGGTGCGCACCGGGTCGGCGTCGAGCGAGTCGACGTCGTCCGGATCCGGCAGCGGTACGTCGTCGGCGGCCACGGCCCCGCCTATGGCGACCGTGTGCGAGACCAGCCGGATGCCGTACGCCGCCTGCAGGAACCGGGCGGCGACCTCACCGAGGGCGACCCGCGCGGCCGTCTCGCGCGCGGACGCGCGCTCCAGCACCGGGCGGGCCTCGTCGAAGCCGTACTTCTGCATCCCGACCAGGTCGGCGTGGCCGGGCCGGGGCCGGGTCAGCGCCTTGTTCCGGGCCAGTTCCTTCGGGGCGCCCACGTCGTCGGCGGCCCGGAGGTCGTCGACGTCCACCGGCTCCGGACTCATCACCGTCTGCCACTTGGGCCACTCGGTGTTGGCGATGGTGATCGCGACCGGCGAGCCCATCGTGCGGCCGTGTCGCACGCCGCCGGTGAACTGCACCTCGTCCTGCTCGAACTTCATCCGGGCACCGCGGCCGTATCCGAGCCGGCGGCGGGCCAGGGCGACGACCAGATCCTCCCGGCTGACCGGGATCCCGGCGGGCAGACCCTCGATCACCGCGGTGAGGGACGGGCCGTGGGACTCACCGGCGGTCAACCAACGCAACATGCGCCCGAGTTTGTCACGCCCCCTGGGTGCGCTGCGCCGCCCGTCCAGCCGCCTGCATCGCGGCGAGCGGCGCGTCCCGGCCCGTCATGGACCGCACCTGGGCGGCCGCCTGGTGGATCAGCATCTCGATGCCGGGTACGACGCTGAGTCCCGCGCCCCGCGCCGCAGTCCCCAGCGGCGTCGGCCACCCGGCGTAGACCACGTCGAGCAGGACCCCGTCCCCGGTGAGCTGCCGCTCCCCCAGCGTGGCCGCGACCGCGTCGGCGCCGCCGGGCGGCAGGGTGCTCACCGCGACCGGCACCTGAGTGAGCAGATGGGCGGCATCGTCGAGCGGCGCCACCCTGATCGTCATCCCCGCCTCACGGGCCTGCCGCAGCGTCTCGGGGCGGGCCTCGCCGCGCACCGCGAGGACGACGTCGTGCAGGTCGAGCCCCGCCAGGGCAGCCAGGGCCGACCGAGCGGTGGCGCCGGACCCGAGGACGAGGGCCCGCCCGACGCCGGGGGCGACACCCGCGTCGAGCAGCGCCGCGCGGATCCCCAACACGTCGGTGTTGTCCGCGTGCCATGAATCGTCCTGCCGGATCAGCGTGTTCGACGCTCCGGTACGCAGCGCGGTCGGCGACGCGACATCGGCCAGCGCCAGCGCGGCCTCCTTCAACGGCATCGTGAGGGCCAGTCCGCGCCACCGCTCGTCGAGCGAGGCGAGGAAGCCCGGCAGCTCCTGCGCGCCCACGTCGAACAGGTCGAACGTCCAGTCGGACAGGCCGAGCGCGTCGTACGCCGCCCGGTGCAGGACCGGCGAGAGCGAATGCGCCACCGGCCGGCCGAGGACCGCCGCCCGTGGACCGCTCAGCACTTGCCCGGATGCGCGGTGCACCAGGCCTGGAAACGTCGTACCGCGGCCGCGTGCCCGGTGCTGTCGGAGGCGAAGACCGTCTCGCCCGTGGCCAGGTTGACGGTCACGAAGTACAGCCACGGACCCGCCGCGGGTCGGTACGCCGCACGCAGGGATGCCAGTCCGGGGTTGTCGATCGGCCCGGGCGGCAGTCCGGCGGAGCGGTAGGTGTTGTACGGGCTGGACGAATCGCGTTCGCCGTTGCTGGTGGTCACCTTGCCGCGGCGGTGCAGCAGGTAGTTCACCGTGGAGTCCAGCTGCAACGGCATCCCGCGTGCGATGCGGTTGTCGACCACGCGCGCGACCTTCGGGCCGTCCTGTGCACGGCTGGCCTCCGCCTCCACCAGCGAGGCCACGATGGTGACCTTCGCGAGGCGGCTCTGCGGGATCCCGAGACTCGCCACCTCCTGCTTGAAGCGGGTCACCATGGTCTGCAGCTGGGTCTGCGCGCTCGCGCCCTTCGGGAAGTCGTACGTCGAGGGGAAGAGGTATCCCTCGACCCGGCCCCGAGCGGCTGCCGGCAGGCTGAGAGACGCGACCGGCACCTTCGTGTAGTCCGCGAGCGGCACCTTGGTCGCCTGGGACAGACGGCTGTAGATCTCGGTGGCCCACAGGCCCTCGGGGATGGTGACTCCCCCGGACACCTTCGCCTTCGGATCCAGCAGTACGTCGAGCGCGTCGGCGGAGCTCATGTGCCTGCGCAGCCGGTAGGTGCCCGGCTGCAGCGCCGCGAACTTGGAGTTGTTGGCGGCGAGCGCGGTGAAGGAGCTGGCCGACTTCACGACCCCCGCCTTCTGGAGGGTCTCGCCGATCGCCGTCCCGGAGTCGCCCGGCGCGACGGTGATGGTCACGCTCCCGGTGCCCGCGCCCACGTAGTCCCCGCCGCCACCGGCGAGCGCGCCGCCCCCGCCGAACTTGGGCAGGAACGAGGAGCCGAGCGTCGAGATGGCGAAGATGAGGGCAGCACCGATCACGAGCGCACCGACGATCAGCGCCAGGCATCCACGCACCGCGGGCCGACGGCCGTCGTCGTCCGGCCGTCTGCGGGGCCGTGCCTCGCGTGGACGGGGAGCTGGGGCCTGCTGCTGCAGGTCGCGCTCACGCGCTTCGCGCCTGCTCACAGCCGGGGCTGCCACCGCGGGTGGCACCGGCCCGGTGGCGTCCGGGTCCGCATCGGACAGCGGGCCGGTCGCGTCCCGACCACCCTGCCGGGCGCCGCGCCCGGATGAGCCGAAGATCGAATCCCCGAGATGGGAGTCGTTCATCCGGGCCTTCCTTCCGAGGGGCGTCGGCGGCTCTGCCGAGTACGCGGTTTGCGGCCGCCGACGATTTCTCCCGGAGCGTGTCCGGAAACACGCTCGGAGTCAAGCGCGGCTTGCAGGATCAGCACAGCTGCCTGCTGGTCGATGATCTCCCGACTGGTGCGGGCCGTACGCCCGGCGGCGTGCAGGGCGCGCTGTGCGTCCACCGTGCTCAAGCGCTCGTCGACCAGCCGCACGACCACCCCCGGCACCTGTTTCGCCAGGGCGACGGCCCAGGACCGGGCCGTCTGCGCGGCAGCCCGCTCCACCCCGTCCATCGAGAGCGGCAGCCCGACGACGATCTCGAGGACGCCGCGTTCTCCGGCTTCGTGCGCGACCTCGGCGGTGTCGGCGACGCCTGCGGGGTCGCGGCGGACCGTACGCAGCGGGGTGGCGACCGACGCGTCCGGATCGCTGGTCGCGACACCGATGCGCACCGATCCGACGTCGACGCCGAGGCGGGCGCCCGGCCTCACCGCACCCACCTGGCTTTTGGACATGCACACCGGGGCACAGGTGTCCCGATGTGCATGTCCAAAACAGGAGTCGAGGTGGTCACCGGGCCGTGACCGTCTCGCCCACCGTGTGCTCGACCCGGGTCAGCGCGTCCCCGGTCTTGCCGGCATCGCTGCCACCGCCCTGGGCGAGGTCGGGCTTGCCGCCGCCACCGCCGCCGAGGACGCCGGCAGCGACCTTCACGAGATCGCCGGCGCGCACGCCCCACTCGCGGGCCTGCGCGTTGGTCGCCACGACCACGACGGGCCGATCCTTGCTGACACCGGTGACCGCCACGACCGCCGGCGTCGCGTCACCGAGCTGGTCGCGCAGCTGCAGCACCAGGGCGCGTACCTCGTCGGCGCTCGCCGCACCGGCATCGTGGCCGACGTACCGCACGCCGAAGACGTCCTTGGCGCCCGCGACCAGGTCGCCTGCGCCGGCCAGCACCTGCTGCTGGCGCAGTTTGGCGATCTCCCGCTCCGCGTCCTTGACCCGGGTGAGCAACTCGGAGATACGCGCGGGCAGCTCGGCCGGCTGCACCTTCACCAGTCCGGACAGCTCGGCCACCATCGCCCGCTCGCCGGCCAGGTAGTGCAGCGCATCCATGCCCACGAAGGCCTCGACACGGCGTACGCCGGAGCCGACCGATGACTCACCGGTCAGGGTCAGCGCGCCCACCTGGGATGAGTGCGCGACGTGGGTGCCACCGCACAACTCCCGCGACCAGGGGCCGCCGATCTGCACGACGCGCACCTGCTCGTCATAGGTCTCACCGAACAGCGCCAGGGCGCCCCACTCACGCGCCTCGGGCAGCGTCATGAACTGTGCGGACACCGGAAGGTCCTTGCGCACGGCCAGATTGGCGACCTCCTCGATCTCCGAGCGGGTCTCCGGCGACAGCGCGGAGCCCCACGCGAAGTCGAGCCGTAGGTAGCCCGGCTTGTTGTAGGAGCCGGACTGCAGCGCCGACGGGCCGAGCACCTGGCGCAGCGCGGCGTGGATCACGTGGGTGCCCGAGTGCGCCTGACAGGCCGCGACCCGCCAGTCGGGGTCGACCTTCGCCTGCACCTGTTCACCGACCCGCACGGGCCCGTCCTGCACCTGCACGGTGTGCACGACCAGTCCCTTGACCGGGCGCTGCACGTCGAGCACCTTCAGCACGCCCTGCTCGGTGACGATGTCGCCGGAGTCCGCGATCTGGCCACCGGACTCGGCGTAGAAGCTCGTGCGATCCAGCACGACCTGCCCAGTCGCGCCCGGCTCGAGCTCCTGCTGGCGCTCACCGTCGCGCACGAGCCCGACGACCGATGCCTCGACCGAAAGGTGCTCGTACGCCTGCCAGTCCGTGCGACCCAGCGACAGCAGCTCGGTCCAGACGCCGACGTCGGCGTGCCCGGACTTCTTGGCCTTGGCATCCGCCTTGGCGCGGTCGCGCTGCTCCTGCATGAGGAAGCGGAAGCCCGCCTCGTCGACCTGGACGCCCTGCTCGGCGGCCATCTCCAGAGTGAGGTCGATCGGGAAGCCGTAGGTGTCGTGCAGCTGGAACGCCGCGTCCCCCGACAGCTGCGGGGACGGCTGCTTCTTGGCCTTCGTCACGGCGGTGTCCAGGATCGTGGTCCCGGCGTCGAGGGTGCGCCGGAAGGCGTCCTCCTCGGCGTACGCGATCTGGCTGATCCGCGCGAAGTCGGTCTCCAGCTCCGGGTAGCTCGCCTTCATCCGGTCCTTGCTGACCGGCAGCAGCTGGGGCAGCGCGTGGTCGCGGTAGCCGAGCAGTCGCATCGCGCGCACCGCGCGGCGCAGCATCCGTCGCAGCACATAGCCGCGCCCCTCGTTGCCGGGGGTCACCCCGTCGCCGATCAGCATCAGCGACGAGCGGATGTGGTCCGCGACCACGCGCAGGTGCACGTCGTCGGGGTGCGAGCTGGTCGCGGCATGACCGGACTTCGCGCCGTACGTGCGGCCGGTCATCTCCGCGGCCTTGGCCAGGACCGGATAGACCTCGTCGATCTCGTAGAGGTTGTCCTTGCCCTGGAGCACGGAGGCCATCCGCTCCAGGCCCATCCCGGTGTCGATGTTGCGCCGCGGCAGCGGTCCCCGTATGTCGAAGTCGGACTTGGTGCGGAACGCCGACAGCTCGTCCTGCATGAAGACCAGGTTCCAGATCTCCATGAAGCGGTCCTCGTCGACCGCCGGGCCGCCGTCGGCGCCGTACCGGGCACCGCGGTCGTAGAAGATCTCCGAGCTGGGACCGCCCGGGCCGGGCACGCCCATGCTCCAGTAGTTGTCCTCCTCGTCGCGGCGCACGATGCGCGCCTCGGGGACGCCGATCCGGTCCCGCCACAGCGCGTACGCCTCGTCGTCATCACGGAAGACGGTCGGCCACAGCAGCTCCGGGTCCAGGCCGTAGCCGCCGTCCGCCTGGCTGGTGGTCAGCAGCCCCCAGGCGAAGTCGATCGCGCCCTCTTTGAAGTAGTCGCCGAAGGAGAAGTTGCCGTTCATCTGGAAGAACGTGCCGTGCCGGGAGGTCTTGCCGACCTCCTCGATATCACCGGTGCGAACGCACTTCTGCACGCTGGTGGCGCGGTCCCAGGTGGGCTGCTGCTCGCCGAGGAAGTACGGCTTGAACGGCACCATGCCCGCGTTGACGAACAGCAGGTTCGGGTCGTCGTAGATCAGCGAGGCGCTGGGTACGACGGTGTGCCCGCGCGCCTCGAAATAGGCGAGCCAACGGCGACGGATCTCGGCGGTTTCCATGACGCTTCCTGGTCGGTGGGCGGCGACGACGAGCAGGGCCACCCGTGAAGTACGGCGCGCCCGACCCTACAACCGACGACGCCGCCTGCCCGCACGGGTTTGTGCGGGCAGGCGGCGATCGAACGGGTCAGACGCGGGTCGGTCCCTCGGAGCCGGAGTCGCCGCTGCTCGGTGCCACGAAGCTGGCGTCGCCATCATTGGCGGCGGTGTCGGCCGTGTCGGCCGTGTCGGCCGTGTCGGCCGTGTCGGCCGTGTCGGCCACGTTGCTGCGGCCGCCGCGCGCGCGCCGACCCATCGACGGCGCGGTGCTGTCGGTGGGGCGGTCGGTGGTGATCGAGGGGAAGAAGCACGCGAGCTGGTGATCGCGCCCGTCGTCGGCCTGCTCCAGCACCGGTTCCTCGGTGGCGCACACGTCCTGCGCCTTCCAGCACCGGGTGCGGAAGACACACCCCGACGGCGGATGCTGCGGGCTGGGGAGGTCTCCGGTGAGCAGGATCCGCTCGCGGTCCCGCGACTGCGCGGGGTCCGGCACCGGCACGGCGGACAGCAGCGCCTGGGTGTACGGATGCTGCGGGGCCTCGTAGAGGGTGTCGCGGTCGGCGACCTCCATGACCTTGCCCAGATACATCACGACGACCCGGTCGGAGATGTGGCGCACGACCGAGAGGTCGTGGGCCACGAAGATGTAGGACAGCTGCAGCTCGTCCTGGATCTCCTCCAGCAGGTTGACGACCTGCGCCTGGATCGACACGTCCAACGCCGACACCGGCTCGTCGCACACGATCAGCTGCGGGCGCAGCGCGATCGCACGCGCGACGCCGATGCGCTGGCGCTGACCGCCGGAGAACTCGTGCGGGTAGCGGTTGTAGTGCTCGGGGTTGAGGCCCACCCGGGACATCAGCTCCTGAACGGCCTTCTTCACGCCCCCTTCGGGCTTGACCGCCTGGATCTCGAACGGCGACGCGATGATGCTGCCGATCGTGTGCCGCGGGTTCAGCGACCCGTACGGGTCCTGGAAGACCATCTGCATCTCGCGACGCAGCTTGCGCAGCCGGGTGCCCTTGGCGTCGGTGATGTCCTCGCCTTCGAAGCTGATGGTGCCGCCGGTGGGCTCCAACAGCTTCAGCATGGTGCGGCCGGCCGTGGACTTGCCGCACCCGGACTCCCCCACCAGGCCTACGGTCTCGCCGCGCCGGACGGTGATGTCCAGACCGTCGACCGCCTTGACCGGGGCATCGGGACGCCGGATCAGCCCGGCCTTCTTCTGCGGGAAGTACTTCTGCAGGCCCTTGACGACCAGCAGCTCCTCACGGTCGCTGACCGCGGTGCCACCGGCCCGGTGCGCACCCTGTGTCTGCTCGCTCATGCACTCTCCTGCGGTTGTTCGGTCGCGTGGGTGCTCGCGTCGTGGGAGGCGGCGATCTCGGCCCGGTCCTGATCGGTCAGGAAGCAACGCGCCTGCTGGGTCCCGATCTGGAACAGCTCCGGCTCCACCGTGCGGCACTTGTCACCGGGCACCCGGTCCCGGTGCGCACACCGCGGGTTGAACGCGCACCCGGTCGGCAGGTTGATCAGCGAGGGCGGGTTGCCCGGGATCGGATCCAGCTTCTCCGCGCGTGCCTGGTCCAGTCGCGGCATCGAGGCGAGCAGTCCCCAGGTGTAGGGGTGCTTGGGCCGCGCGAACGTGTCGAGCACGGTGCCCTTCTCGACCGGGCGCCCGGCGTACATCACCAGGATGTCGTCGGCGATGTCGGCGACGACGCCCAGGTCGTGGGTGATGATGATGATGGCCGACCGGAACTCGTCCTGCAGGCTCACCATCAGGTCGAGGATCTGTGCCTGCACCGTCACGTCGAGTGCGGTGGTCGGCTCATCCGCGATCAGCAGCTTGGGATCGTTGATCAGGGCCATGGCGACCATGGCGCGCTGGCGCATACCGCCGGAGAACTCGTGCGGATACTGATCGATGCGCCGCGCAGGGCTCGGGATCCCCACCTTGCCCAACATCTCCAGAGTGCGCTCGCGCGCCTCCTTCTTGCTGGCATCCGGGTGGTGCACCCGGTAGCCCTCGGCGATCTGGGCGCCCACGGTGTAGTACGGGTGCAGAGCCGACAGCGGATCCTGGAAGATCATCGCGATGTCCTGCCCGCGCAGTTCGCGGTACTCCTCGTCGCTGACCTCCATCAGGTCACGACCGTCGAAGACGACCGACCCGGAGACACGCGCGGAGGTCCCGCGCTGCAGGCCCATGATCGCGCTGCTGCTCACGGACTTCCCGGAGCCGGACTCGCCGACGATACCGAGCGTCTGCCCGGCCGCGAGGTCGAAGCTGACGCCGTCGACGGCCTTCACCACGCCGTCGTCGGTGTTGAAGTGCACCTTCAGGTCTTTGACGCTCAACAACGGGCCGCCGGCGGCGCCGTCGTGCCGGGGCTTGTCTACAGTCACTGGGTTGCTCATGCGTTCGCCTTCCTCAGACCAGTTTCACACGGGGGTCGATGAATCCGTACAGCACATCGACCACCAGGTTGGCGATGATGACGAACGTCGCGAGGATCAGCACGACGCCGACGGTGGTGGGCAGGTCGAACGTGACCGCCGACTGCGCCGCGATCTGCCCCAGACCGGGGTAACCGAACACGTTCTCGGTGATGATCGCGCCACCGAGGACCGCGCCGAAGTCCAGACCTGCCTGGGTGACGATCGGGGTGAGCGCGGCCCGCAGCGTGTGTTTGAAGAGGATGCGACGCGGAGCGACCCCCTTGGCCTTGGCGGTCCGCAGGAAGTCCTGCCCCAGGGTCTCGAGGATGAATGCCCGTGTGAGTCGCACATAGGCACCCGCGTAGAACAGCGCGAGGGTGAGACCGGGTAAGAGCAGTCCCACGAACCAACTCGCCGGATTGTTGGTGATCCCCACGTACTCCGGCGTCGGGAAGACCTGCCACTTGATGACCAGGAACTGGTAGAGGACCAGCGCCGTCACGACGGTCGGCATGGCGTACGCCATCAACGCCACACCGACAAGTGTCTTGTCGAGCAGTCCACCGCGGCGCACCGCCGCGACCAGCCCGAAGCCGACGCCCAGGATCATCCACATCACGAACGCCGCCAGCGCCAGAGACGCCGACACCCCGATCCGCGGCTTCAGCGTCTGGGTCACCGTCTGAGCCAGCTGCGGTGAGTAGCCGAGGCACGGCGCGCTGCAGTGCACGATCGTGTTCGGGTCCTTGATCATCGACTTGTCGACCGGGTAGTCACGGCCGACGGCGATGCCCTGGACGAAGCGGCCCCACTGTTCGATGACCGGCTCGTTGTATCCGAGCACCTTGGAGTTCTGCTCCACGATGGCCGGCGTACACGTCTTGCCGCACGTGTACTGCGCTGGGTTCGTACCCGAGGAGAAGAAGAGCAGGAACGTCACGAAGCTGACGACGATGAGCATGACGACGCCGCCGATCAGGCGGCGGACGATATAGGTGAACATGTGGCTCCTGGATACGACGAAGGCCTCGAACCGTGTCAATGGCAACCAGTGGCCGGCCGGGCACGAGATGTGCCCGGCCGGCCACCGTCAGTTCAGATCTACTGCTTGACGCCGATGACTCCGAGGTCGGGGTAGGAGGCCGTGACGGGACCGGCCTGGAAGTTGGTGACCTTCGAGCCGTACACCAGCACGAACTTGCGCTGTGCCAGCGGGATGTAGGCCAGGTCCTTGGCCAACTGGGTGTCCGCCTGGTTGTAGACGGACGCCGCAGCCGACTGGCTGGTCTGCTGAGCGGCCTTGTCGAACAGGCCGTTCACCGTGTTGCTGCTGTAGCTGCCGTAGTCCGAGCTCTTGCTCGAGGACGACAGGTTGATGCGCGCATCGAACAGCGGCGGGAGGATCGTGGACGCTGCCGCCCAGTCCTGGCTCCAGCTGGCCCAGTAGACGTCCGAGTTGTCACTGGGCGTCCGGATGGTCGGGTAGTAGTGCGCCGACACCGCGTTCAACGTGACCTTGAAACCTGCCTGGTCCCAGGTGGCCGCGAGGGCCTGTGCCTGCGACGTGGCGTTCGCGGTGTTGTTGGAGTAGGTGTACTTGATCGGGTAGGGCATCGGGACGCCGGCCGACTGCAGGATCTTCTTGGCGGCGGCCGCGTTACCGGTGATCTCCGACTTGAAGGTGCTGTTCAGCTGGTAACCGGTGACGGTCGGGTTCAGCAGCGAGTACGCCGCCGTTCCGTACGCCGACCCGCCGAGCGCCTTGATGTACGCGTTCTGGTCGGTGGCCATGGCCAACGCCTGACGCACCTTAGGGTTGGTCATCCGCTTCATGTTCGGCTGCAGGTAGTCGATGTACGTCGTGCCCACGTTGTCGACGCGGTCCTTGACGTTGGCACCGGTGGTCTGCGAGAAGCTGGCCGACGGCACGTTGATGTACGTGACGGAAGCCTGGTCAGCAGGGTTGTCCTGGATCAGGCTGCTGATCGTGGTGACCTGGTTGGTGTTGTCCTTGAAGATGATCTTGTCCGGCAGCGCCTTGCGGACGCCGTCGGTCGAGGCCGAGTACTCCGGGTTGCGCACGAACGTGCCGCCGGTACCGGTGACCCACGAGCCCTGCAGCTTGTACGGGCCGTCGGAGAAGACGGTGTAGTTGCTCTTGGTGCCCTTGTCCTGCGACTTCTTGTACGGGTCGAACTCACGCAGCGACGCGATCGCCAGCGGGAAGTCCGGCCACGCCAGCTTGAAGTTGTAGGTGATGGTGTTGCCCGAGCAGGTCACCTGCTTGTCGAAGTCGGACTGACCGGCCGTGCCGGGACCCGCGTACTTGGACAGACCCAGGTAGGTCTTGGCGTACGTCGGGCCACCCGCGGCAGCAGGCGCGAAGCTGCGCTCGGCGCCGTACTTGACGTCCTCACAGGTCACGGCACTGCCGTCCTGCCACTTCACGCCCGACTTGAGGGTGAACTTCCAGGTCTTGGCCCCGTTGGAACTCGTGCCCGTGTTGGTCGCGAGGTCCGGGACCGGCTTCGCGGCGGCCGCGACCGTGTTCGTGGTGGACAACTGCACCAGGCTCCGGGAGAACAGGCGCGACTCGTTGGTCAGGTCGACACCGATGTAGCTGTTCTGCGGATCCCACGAGGTGACCGGGCTGCCCGCGTACTGGTAGGTCAGCGTGCCGCCCTTCTTGGTGCTGGTGCCGCCGTTCTTGGTGCTGCCGCCACCGCCGCAGGCGGAGAGGGCGAGAGCAGCGCCCACCACGCTGACACCGACCAGCGTGAGTGATTTGTTCGCTCGGAGCATGAATGTTCCTTCAGATTGAGATGCGGAATTGGAATTGCAGGTGATGCATTCAGTTAGGTTCAGTCGCCGCGTCAGCGGTCGGATCGAGGGTCGAACGCGTCGCGCAGACCATCGCCCAGCAGGTTGAACGCCAGCACCAGGATCACGATCACGACGGCCGGCTCGAGGAAGAAGGTCGAGTCGGTCTGGATGTAGCCGATCGCGGCGTTGAGGATGTTGCCGAGCGTGGGGGTGGGCGG
This sequence comes from Allobranchiibius sp. GilTou73, assembly GCF_021391335.1. Classification (GTDB taxonomy): domain Bacteria; phylum Actinomycetota; class Actinomycetes; order Actinomycetales; family Dermatophilaceae; genus Allobranchiibius; species Allobranchiibius huperziae. Next base: position 2,777,099 of record NZ_CP090051.1, read on the forward strand.
CTGGATGCTCACTCCCAGGTAGGCCAGTGCGGCCTCGGCGGAGATGTACTGAGGGATGTAGAGCGAGCCGTAGACAAGGAACGGCGCCCACAGGTTGGGCAGCAGCTCCTTGATGTAGATCCGGCGTCGCGTCGCGCCCAGGCTCGTGGCGGCCTCGATGAACTCCCGCTGGCGCAGCGAGAGCACCTGTCCGCGGACCACGCGGGCGAACAGCGGCCACCCGAAGAGTCCGAGGACCAGGATGGCGAAGGTGGCGTGCGCGGTGGCGCCCGCGGGGACGCCGAACCGGTTGCTCAGCAGGTCCACGAACGTCGGTGCGAGCGCCAACAGCATCAGCGTCTGCGGGAAGCACAGCACCAGGTCGATCAGGCGGCCCAGCCAGTAGTCGGTCTTGCCGCCGATGTAGCCGGAGATGATGCCGACGATGGTGCCGAGCAGGAGCGTGATGACGGTGGCGCCCACGGCGATGACCAGGGAGTAGGTCGTACCGAGCAGCAGCCGGTCGAGCAGATCCGAACCGTTCTGCGGAGTGACACCCAAGGGGTGGGACCACGAGGCGCCGCTGAACGCACCCTGGGTCTGTCCGCTGTCGGTCAGCAGATTCGGATGCGTGTCGTTCGCGTTGTCGATCGCTCCCAGCTTGACGAGGATCGGTGCTGCGATCGCGATGAGGATCCCCAGCGCCGCGACGACGCCGGCACCGAGCGTGACCTTGTCGCGCCGAAGGTGCATCCAGGCCAATTGCCGGGGTGACTTGCCCTCGATCTCCTTGGCACTGTCGCCTTCACCCGGTGCGGATGCTGCGTCGGGACTTTCGATGATCACCGACAACGCAATCTGCCTCCAGACGAGAGATTTTACGGTTTGGCCGCCTCGGCGCACGCGTATTGCAGTGCGCTTCCCGGGGCTGCAGGGAAAGGCTGCCACGGGAACGGTGCCGGATCGAGGACCCCGGGCGACGTGCAACCAAATCGTGACCTGGTCGAGCTCGTCCTGGCGACCGCGATACGCGACGGGGCCGGGATCCGACTGCGGACCCCGGCCCCGTCACGACGCCGCAGCGCCGTCAGTGCATCAGCTGGAGTAGCCGACCTGGGTCCAGTCGATCGTCTCGAACTGGGTGGGCCCGTAGTTCACGACACCCTTCTTGACGCCCCAGATGAGCGGGGTGGTCGCGAGGGGGATGATCGCGACGTAGGACGTCAGGTCCTTGTCGATCGCGTCGATGTCCGCCAGGCGCGACGTCGGGTTCAGGTCGCTGAGCGCCTTGGCCCACAGCTTCCCCTGGTTCGGACCGGTGATCTTGGAGTAGTTCGAACCACCGTTGGCCGGGTAGTAGATCGGCTCGCTGGAGGACACCGGGAGCAGACCGCCCTGCCAGGTGAAGCTGCTGGCCTGGTAGTTGCCCGTCTGGATGTAGTCGCTGAAGTACTTCGCCGTCGGAACGGTGTTCAGCGTGACCTTGATGCCGATCTTCTGCAGGAAGGTCTGAATCAGCTGGGCGCGCTGGGCGTTGGTCGGCGTGCCCGACGGCACCAGGATCGCGAACGAGAGGGTCTGCCCGTTCTTGGCGAAGTAGCCGTCACTGCCCTTGGTGTAGCCCGACTGCTTCAGCAGCGCCTCGGCCTTGGAGGTCGAGTACGGGTAGGCGGCGCCGAAGTTGTCCTCATACCCCTTCTGACCGGGCATGAGGATGCCGTTGCCCTGCGTCTGCGGCGGGACGGTGAGGCCCTTCTGCACGACCTTGGCGAACGTCGTCCGGTCGATGCCGAAGGCGACCGCCTTGCGGACGTTCACGTCGTTGAACGGCGGCTTACTGTCGTTGGTGGTCAGCTGGGTCCAGCTGAGGCCGCCGGACTTCTCCAGGGTGGAGTCACTACGACCGGACGCCTGCTTGATGACGTCGGCGTTCGCCTGGGTGTCGACGACGTCCAGCTCCTTGTTGACGAACGACTGGCCGATCGAGCTCTGGTCGATGACACGCCAGACGATCTTGTCCAGCTTGGGCTTGCGACCCCACCACCTCGGGTTCGGGGTCTCGGTGATGACCTGGGCGCTCGCGTCGATCTTGCTGATGACGAAGGGGCCGTTGGTCGGGTACTGCTTGCTCGCGTACGTCGTGTTGAAGTGCGTAGGCGTGTCGCTGGCGACCGACGGCAGCACCGGGTAGATGTAGCCGACCCAGTCGGAGTACGCGGTCTTGAAGGTGACGGTGTAGTCGTAGTTCGTGGCGCCCTTGGTGACCGAGGCGATCTGGTCCCAACCCGAGGTCGTGGCGGCCTCGAACTTGGCGTTGGTCCCGTTGAGGGCCTTCCAGTTGTTCACCTCGTCCATGTAGGTGATCGGCTTGCCGTCGGACCACACGCCCTTGGGGTTCATCTTCACCTCGATCTTGGTCGGGCTGCTCGCCACGACCTTCGCGGAGGTGAGGTAGTCGGGGTTGATCTTGTAGGTGCCGTCGGCATTGAAGTTGAAGCCACCGCCGGCCGGGGTGATCGGGTTCTGGATCGTCTGGGTGTCACCCAGCAGACCGTTGGCCTGGTAGTTGTTGTAGTTCGTGGGCAGCTGCGACACCTCACCGGTGAGCGTGCCGCCCTGCTTGACCGAGGAGTACGCCGCCTTCGTGTACGCCGACGACGGCAGGCCCGCGCCCGCGGTGCTCCCACCGCCGCTGCTCTTGGAGCTACCGGTGGCCGACGACGACTTGCCGCCGCCGCCGCTGCTGCCACCACACGCCGACAGGGAGAGGGCGAGCCCCACCCCCATAGCCGTCGCGACCGTCAACTTCGCCCTCATGATTTCTCCTTCTCGGTGATATCGACCCCGGTGACCCGCAGCGGATTCTCTTCCGCGAAGTGGCAGGCGACCGAAGAATGGTGGACCGAGCGCAGGCTCGGGTCCGTCTGGATGCAGCGCTCTTGACGCGATGCATCCAAAATCTTGAACAGCGGGCAGCGCCCGTGGAAGTTGCAGCCCGTGATCTCCTGCGTCGGGCTGGGTAGGTCGCCCTCCAGCAGTACCCGCTGACGGGTGCGCTCGATGCGCGGGTCGGGGATGGGCACGGCCGACAGCAGCGCCTGGGTGTAGGGGTGCTGCGGGTGGCTGAAGACGTTGTCCGCCCGCCCCAGCTCCACGATCCGCCCCAGATACATCACGGCCACCACGTCGGCGATCTGGCGCACGACCGCCAGGTCGTGCGCCACGAACAGGTAGGACAGTCCGCGGCTGTCCTTCAAGTCCTGCAGCAGGTTGATGACACCCGCCTGGATCGACACGTCCAGCGCGGAGACCGGCTCGTCCAGGATGAGCAGCTTGGGGTCCGTGGCGAGGGCGCGCGCGATGCCGATCCGTTGACGCTGGCCCCCGAGAACTGATGGGGATACCGACCCGACATCGCCGGGTCCAGGCCGACGGTCTCGAGCAACTCCTGCACCTTGGCGGACCGCTCCGATCTGGACGCGCCGCGCACGGTCAACGGCTCGGAGACGATGTCCTCGATGCTGAGTCGGGGGTCGATCGCCGCCATCGGATCCTGGAAGACCACCTGCACGTCGCCGCGCAGCTTCAGCCGGTTGGAGGAACTCAGACTCGCCACGTCGACGCCGTTCAGCTCGATGGAGCCGCTCTGCGGACGGGCCAGCTCGAGGATCTCCAGGATCGTCGTCGACTTGCCGCAGCCGGACTCGCCGACGAGCCCGAGGACCTGCTTCTCCTCGATGTCGAAGGTGATCCCGTCGACGGCCTTGACCGAGCCGATGGTCTTGCGGAACACGACTCCCTTGGTGAGCGGGAAGTGCCGCTTCAGGTCGGTGACCTGCAGGATCTTGGTGCCCTTGACCTGTGCCTGCTCCTCCGGCGGAACCGGCTCGGGACGTGGGAACACGTCGGCGATGCCGAGCGTCCCTCGCTCGAACTCCTCAGCCCGGATGCAGGCGACCTCGCGACCGCCCGGAGCGGCGCCCCCGATCTGCACCAGCGGCGGCTCGGCCGTGCTGCAGGCGTCGATGGAGGCCGGGCAGCGGGGCTCGAAGGGGCAACCGGGCGGCAGGGCGGCGAGCGACGGCGGCCGTCCCTCCATCGGCACCAGCCGGGAGCGGCCGGCGGTCTGCATGTTCGGCACGGACCGCAGCAGACCCATGGTGTACGGCATCCGGGGCGCGGTGAGCACCTGTTCGACCGTGCCTGTCTCGACGAGCCGGCCGGCGTACATCACGGCGACCCGGTCGACGTTCCCGGCCACCACGCCCAGGTCGTGCGTGATCAGCACGACGGCGGCCCCGGTGACCTCCTTGGCCTTCTGCAGCACCTCGAGGATCTGCGCCTGGATCGTGACGTCCAATGCGGTGGTCGGCTCGTCGGCGATGATCAGGTCGGGGTCGTTCGCGATGGCCATCGCGATCATCACGCGTTGGCGCATACCGCCGGAGAACTCGTGCGGGAAGGCCTTGGCACGCCGCTCCGGTGCCGGGATGCCCACCGTGGTGAGCAACTCGATGACGCGCGCGTCGGCGGCCTTGTCCGACAGGCCGGAGTCGTGCAGCTTCAGCGCCTCGGTGATCTGGTTGCCGACTGTGTAGACGGGGGTCAGCGCCGACAGCGGGTCTTGGAAGACCATCGAGATCTCTTTGCCCCGCAGCCTCGACAGCGCCTTGTCGTCGCGCTCCAGGAGCGACTCACCGCGGTAACGGATGTCGCCGGTGACCCGGGCGGTGCTGGGCAGCAGGCCCATCACAGCCATCGAGGAGACCGACTTGCCCGAACCGGACTCCCCCACGATGCCGAGGAACTCGCCCCGGTTGACGTGGTAGGAGATGCCGCGGACGGCGTTGACCACGGGTGCTCCGCGCTGTTGGAACTCGACCGACAGGTTGTCGACCTCGAGCAGGGGCGCATCAGTCACGGGTGACTCCGGAGGTCGGGTCCACGGCGTCGCGCAACGCGTCGCCGACGAGGCCGACGGCGAAGAGGAGCAGGACCAGGGCGATGGTCGGGAACAGGAACAGCCAGGCCTGCGTCGTGGCACCTGGGGTCCCGTCGGCGATGAGCGTGCCGAGCGAGATCTGCGGTGCCTGGATGCCGTAGCCGAAGTAGGACAGCGCCGTCTCGGAGCTGATGGCGTAGACGACGCCGAGCGTGGCGTCGATGATCAGCAGCGACGCCACGTTCGGGATGATGTGGCGGAAGATGATCTTGCCGGTCTTGACCCCCATGAACCGCGCCGCCTTGACGAAGTCGCGATCGGTCAGCGACCGGGTCGAGGACCGCACCACCTGCGCCATGATCATCCAGCCGAAGGCCGGGATGAAGAAGACCAGGGCGACCCACGAGAGCTTCTTCAGCGCCGGGCTGATCAGCAGCAGGATGAAGAACGACGGAAGCACCAGCATCAGGTCGATGAACCACGAGACGACCTTGTCGAAGACGCCACCGATATACCCGGCGAACGCCCCCACGATCGCGGCGATGATCGTGCCGAGCGGACCGCCCACCAGACCGATGACCAGCGAGATGCGCAGCCCGAGGGCCGTCTCGACGTACAGGTCGTGGCCGATGCCGTCGGTGCCGAACCAGTGGGTGCCGCTAGGCCCGACCCCGGTATTGAGGAGGTCGGTATCGCCTGCCCCGAACTTGCTGAACGCCGGGCCGAAGATGGCCCACAGGATGAGCAGCAGGACGATGATCGCGCCGATCCAGAAGCGTGCCGTCGAGCGCAGGCGCAGCCAGATGAGCTTCCCGCGGCTCGCGCTGCCGGCATTCTTGGACGAACTGGCGAGCGGCGTGGCCGAGGGCTCGGGCTCCTCCAGGATCTCCAGGTTGGTGAGGGTCATCAGATTCTCACTCTCGGGTCGAGCGCGGCATACAGGATCTGCGACAGCGTGGAGCTGATCAGGATCAGGACGGCCACGTACAGGATCGAGCCGGTCGTGGCGTTGATGTCGTTCTGGTTGACCGAGTTCAGGGCCAGCTCGCCCATGCCGTGCCAGGTGAAGATCTTCTCCAAGAAGATCGAGCCGGCGACCAGCAGACCGAAGCTGTAGGCGAAGAACGTGGACATGGGGATCAGCGCGACCCGCACGCCGTGCCGGATCATCGCCGCGTTCCTCGGACGTCCCTTGGAGCGGGCCGTCCGGATGTAGTCGGCGCTCAGCACGTCGAGCATCGCGTTGCGCTGATAGCGGGAGTACGACGCGGCGCTGGTGAGCATCAGCGCGATCGTCGGCAACAGAAGGTGGCTCAGGCGATCCAGCAGGATCGACCAGAAACCCGATGTGCCGGGCGTGTACTGACCGGTGAAGACGATGGCGTTGGTGCCGGTCAGGCTGTTGAACTCCGTTGCCACGATCATCAGGAGCACACCGAGGACGTACACGGGTATCGACAGGATCAGGTACGACAAGTAGGTGACCGTCTGATCACTGGCCTTGTACTGCCGCACCGCACCCCATACACCGAGTGCTACACCGAGCACCGCTCCGAGGATCGACCCGATCAGCAGCAGCTGCAGGCTGACACCCGACCGCACGATCATGTCGTGCAGCACGCTCGTTCCGTCGTACTCCTGGCCGAGGTTGCCGTGGAACACCAGCTGCGTGAACCAGTGCCAGGTGCGTTCCAGAACCGGCGTGTTGGGGTTGGTGCCGTAGCGGTCCAGGGTGCGGGCGATGGTCTCGTTGCTCGGGCGGGGGTTCTTGCCCAGGTACCGCGCCGCAGGGTTCTCGAAGGTGCTCGCCAGGATGTAGCTGAAGGTGGTCGCCACCAGCGTGAGGATCACGTAGTTGATGAACCGACGCAGCAGGAACAAGCTCATGGGCGGGCCCCCGGGAGATCACCGACGGGGCAGAACGGGGGCACAGCTGGATGCACGGGGGGAGCGCTCCTTCTGACGAGACGACGTTCCACAGGGCGACTATGTACGAGGCGGAGGTCCGATGTGGGTCTCCGGGTGCGGTGAGTCCGCGTGTCGCGCATGACCGTCACAGCGCCCACGAGCCCGCCGTCACGACGATCGCCGTCAGCACCGCGGCGACGACGGCGACGTTCCAGGTGGAGCGGACGCCAGCGGGCGCGCCGGGCGCCGCGGCATCCATCCGCTCCTCGATGAGTCGCCCAGCCGCACCGCTGCCGGCTTTGAGCGCGTGGGTGTGGCCCTGCGCGGAGATACCCATACCGCGCAGGTGATTGCGGGCCTGCGGGTCGCTTATGCGCGGCGCCCGGGAGGTGTTGCCGGGCGCGTTCCACGACCGGTAGACCAGTTCGCGATCCCCCTGCTGCACGACGACCTCGACCAGACCCCGGGTCCGCACGTGGGCGATCGCGGCGAAGGGGATGACGTGCGTGCGCCAGACGTTGGAGACCACGACGCCGGTCTCGCCCACCCGCAGGTGGGGGCGCAGCAGGATCGCCCATGCGAGCAGCGCCGCCGTCGCGCAGGACAGGACCACCCGCACGGCGGTCGGTGCCGGCTCCTGCAGGATCGCCAGCACCGAGCACAGCGCACAGAACGCCCAGACGACGATGGTGTAGCCCCAGGCAGAGGTGCTGCGGAACGTCTGTCCGCGGGAGACCGAACCGACCACGGGATCCGCCACTGCGCTCATCTGGAATGACGGGTCAGGACGTTGACGGACCGCGAACACGAAGCCAGATCCTCCTGAGCAGTCACGACAGGGATGCGTCGAGCAGAACACGAGGCCGCCTGCGGGGTGGTGGGCCGCCTTGGGATGAAACATGCCACACGGCGAGCCGATCACTTCCGGCCGAGACGTGACGGTGACCAAACCGTTACTGTGCCGAGTCCTCGCCTCGGATCACCGCGCGCAGCGCCTCCCAGCGAGCCCCCAGACTCGCTTCCCAGCCACGCCCCGTCGGGTGGTAGTAGTCGGCCTTCCTCAACAGATCGTTGGGCAGGAACTGCTGCGGTCCCACGCCGTTCGGCTCGTCGTGGCTGTAGCGGTACCCCGCGCCGTGACCCAGGTCGGCAGCGCCGGCGTACCCGCTGCCCCGCAGGTGCGCGGGCACCGCTCCCCCGAACCCGCCGCGTACGTCGGCGATGGCGGCGTTGATGCCGTTGTACGACGCGTTCGACTTCGGCGCAATCGCGTTGTGGACCACGGCCTGCGCCAGGATGATCCGCGCTTCGGGCATGCCGATCTGCGCGACGGCGTGCAGCGCTGCCACCGCGGTCTGCAGCGCGGTGGGGTCCGCCATCCCGACGTCCTCGCTCGCGGCGATCACGATGCGCCGGGCGATGAAGCGCGGGTCCTCCCCCGCCTCGAGCATCCGCGCCAGGTAGTGCAGCGCGGCGTCGACGTCGCTGCCGCGCATGGACTTGATGAGGGCGCTCGCCACGTCGTAGTGCTGATCGCCGGCGCGGTCGTAGCGCACGGCCGCCTGGTCCATGGCCTGCTCGACGTCGGCCAACTCGATCCGTGTCGAGGCCCGGTCCTGCGCGACGCCGGCGGCCGCCTCGAGCGCGGTCAGCGACCGGCGCGCGTCTCCGCCGGCCATCCGGACCAGATGCGCGCGGGCGTCGTCCTCGAGGGTGAACGCGCCCGAGAAGCCGCGCTCGTCCTGGACGGCGTCGCGCAGGAGCGAGGCGATGTCGTCGTCCGACAGCGACGTCAGGCGCACCAGCACCGACCGGGACAGCAGCGACGCGATGACGCTGAACGACGGGTTCTCCGTCGTGGCGGCCACGAGGACGATGAGCCGGTTCTCGACACCGGGCAGCAACGCATCCTGTTGCGCCTTGCTGAAACGGTGGATCTCATCGAGGAAGAGCACGGTCTGGCGGCCGTAGAGGTCACGCTCGCGCGCGGCCTGGTCCATGACCGCGCGCACGTCCTTCACGCCCGCGTTGATCGCCGAGAGCTGCACGAAGGTGCGCTCGGCGGCATCGGCCACCAGGTGCGCCAGCGTGGTCTTTCCGGTGCCGGGCGGTCCCCACAGGATCGCCGACACCGCTCCCGCTGCCCCGCTGGCACCCTCGACCAGCCGTCGCAAGGGGCTTCCCGGACGCAGCACGTCCGTCTGCCCTCGGACCTCGTCAAGCGACCGGGGGCGCATCCGCACCGCGAGTGGCGGCAGCCCCGCCACATCGGAGGGGTCCGTGCCCCGCGGGCGTCCCGGGTCGGAGAACAGGTCTGCCACGCCGTCACCGTATCCGCCGGCCATGACATCCCGGACCCGCGTCCGAGGTGCGAGCCCTGCCCGACATGATGGCCCGATGAGCGAGTTCGACGAGGCCATCACGACCACCGGACCCGGCGACGACGGCGCCTACGTCAGCGCCCTCACCGACGAATGGGGAATCGGTGAGGCGGTCAACGGCGGCCTGCTGATGGCGCTGGCGGCCCGCGCCACGGGTGACGCCTCACAGCGGGCGGGAGGCCACACGGACACGCTGAGCTTCAGCGGGATCTTCCTGTCACCGAGTTCACCGGGGCAGATCCACGCCCGCCCGACCGTCCTGCGTACGGGTCGCTCGATGAGCAGCGCCCAGGTCGTCGTGACCCAACCTGTCGACGGGGTCGACGTCGAACGCTTCCGCGCGCTGCTCACCCTGGGCGACCTGGACCGATACACCGACACGCCCCGCAAGACCGTCGTCCCGTCGCCGACCGCGCCGCTCTCCGAATGCATGAGTGCGGGTGACGCACCGCCGAGCCTGTCGCAGTCGGGTCTGCTGAAGCGCCTCGATCTGCGCCTGGACCCGGCCACGGTCGGGTGGGCGGTCGGCGCGCCGAGCGGTCACGGCGAGCTGCGCGGCTGGCTGCGCCTGCAGGACGACCGGGAACCGGACGCGCTGTCGTTGCTGCTCGCGCTCGACGCGTTCCCTCCCGTGGTCTTCGACCTCGGGAGCCAGGGCTGGGCGCCGACCATCGAGTTCACCGGCTATGTGCGCGCCCGGCCCGCTCCCGGGTGGCTACAGGTGCGCACCCACACCGACCACGTGGCCGGCGGACTCTTCAACGAGGACTGCACCGTCTGGGACAGCACGGGCGCTCTGGTCGCCCAGTCCCGCCAGCTCGGCGCGGCTCGCTTCCCAGCGACCTGAGCCGGGTGACCCGCGTACGTCGACGGCGCCGGTTGCGTCGAGGGTGACGGCTTACGTTGAGAGTGACGGTTCGCGTCGAGGGTGACGGTTTGCGTTGTCGGCCAGGGCGGCAGTGCTGGCCGACAACGCACACCGACCACCGGGTCGTCCGGTGGTCGGTTCGGTCGAAGCGCTGTGCGGGTCAGCTCTGCTTGGGGTTGACCTCGGGTGCACCCTGCGCGGGCACGTCGCGCACAGCCGCGGCCGGTTTCGCGTCGACCCCGGCCTCCTTGCGCTGTTCGGGCGTGATCGGCGCGGGCGCCGCGGTCAGCGGGTCGAAGCCGCCACCGGACTTCGGGAACGCGATGACCTCGCGGATCGAGTCGGTCCCGGCGAGCAGCGCGCAGATGCGGTCCCAGCCGAACGCGATCCCGCCGTGCGGCGGCGCGCCGAACGCGAACGCGTCGAGCAGGAAGCCGAACTTCTCCTGGGCGTCCTCGTCGGACAGACCCATCACCTTGAAGACGCGCTCCTGGATGTCCCGGCGGTGGATACGGATCGAGCCGCCACCGATCTCGTTGCCGTTGCAGACCATGTCGTAGGCGTACGCGAGGGCACTGCCGGGGTCGGTGTCGAAGGTGTCGAGGAACTCCTTCTTGGGGCTGGTGAACGCGTGGTGCACCGCCGTCCAGGCACCGGAGCCGACCGCCACGTCACCGGACGCGACCGCGTCGGACGCGGGCTCGAAGAGCGGCGCGTCCAGCACCCACAGGAAGGACCAGGCCGACTCGTCGATCAGCCCGCAGCGGCGGCCGATCTCCAGGCGGGCGGCGCCGAGCAGGGCGCGTTCGCTCTTGCCCGGACCGGCGGCGAAGAAGATGCAGTCGCCGGGCTTCGCGCCGACGTGCGCCGGGAGCGCGGACGTCTCGGCCTCGCTCAGGTTCTTCGCGACCGGGCCGCTGAGCGTGCCGTCCTCCTGGACCAGCACGTACGCGAGTCCGCGGGCTCCACGCTGCTTGGCCCAGTCCTGCCAGGCGTCGAGCTGACGGCGGGGCTGGGTGGCGCCACCCGGCATGACGACGGCACCGACGTACGGCGCCTGGAAGACCCGGAAGCCGGTGTCGGCGAACAGCTGCGTGCACTCGACGAGCTCGTTGCCGAAGCGCAGGTCGGGCTTGTCGGAGCCGAAGCGGTCCATCGCGTCGGCATAGGTCATCTGCGGGAACGGCGTGGGCAGGTCGACGCCGGCGACGGCCCAGACGGCCTTCGCGATCGACTCCCCCAGCTCGATGATGTCGGCTTGCTCGACGAAGCTCATCTCGATGTCGAGCTGGGTGAACTCCGGCTGCCGGTCGGCTCGGAAGTCCTCGTCGCGGTAGCAGCGGGCGATCTGGTAGTACCGCTCCATCCCCGCCACCATCAGCAGCTGCTTGAACAGCTGCGGGCTCTGCGGCAGCGCGTACCAGCTGCCCGGGGACAGCCGTGCGGGCACCAGGAAGTCGCGCGCGCCCTCCGGGGTCGACCGGGTGAGCGTCGGGGTCTCGATCTCGACGAAGTCGCGGTCGTCGAGGACGCCCCGTGCCGCACGAGTGAGTTTGCTGCGCAACCGGATCGCGCCACCGGCTTCCGGGCGGCGCAGGTCGAGGTAGCGGTACTTGAGGCGGGTCTCCTCACCGACGGTCACCCGCTCGTCCAACTGGAACGGCAGGGTGGCCGAGGCGCTCAGCACCTCGATGTCGGAGGCGACGACCTCGATCTCACCGGTCGGGAGTTCGGTGTTGAAGTTGCCGTCGGGACGCACCCGCACCAGCCCGGTCACCTGCACGCAGTACTCGTTGCGCAGGTCGTGCGCGCCGCCCTCCTCGAGCACCTCGTCGCGGACGACGACCTGGGCCACGCCGCTGGCGTCGCGCAGATCCAGGAACGCGACCCCGCCGTGATCCCGACGCCGGGCGACCCACCCGGCGAGCGTGACGGTCTGGTCGGCGTGCTCGGCACGTAGCGTGCCGGCCTCCTGGGTGCGAAGCACAGGGGTTCCTTTGCGGGGGGTTCGAGGATCGTTCGGACGGGCGCACGCAGCGAAGCGGGCCGTCCGCCATCGTACGGAAGCTCGCGGCGTCCGGCATCTCGGTATCCGCCGCTCCCACCTCGGTTGTCAGCGGATTCCTGGCGCCGGCACCAGGAATCCGCTGACGATCAGGGCTGCTCGCCCCGGTAGAGCCACCGCCCGCCGCGTCGTTCGAAGAGGCTGCGCTCGCGCAACGACCCGCCCTCGTACGACGCGACGAACTCCACGACACCGGTGTCGTCCCCGGGCTCTCCGTCGACCACGTCGAGGATCCGCAGACCCGTCCACGTCAGGTCGCGGTCGAGGGCGACCTCCGCCGGACGCGACGCGGGATGCCAGGTGCGCCAGAGGTGTTTGGCGTTGCCGTAGTAGTACGCGGTGTAGCGCGAGCGCATCAGCTCGAGCGCGGTCCCGGGGAGCCGGGTCGTGGTGAGCAGGGGGCCGCAGCAGTCGTCGTACGGCAGGCCGGAACCGCACGGGCAGGGGTCGGACATGTCGTCAGGATAGAAACCGATGGACAGCCCGACGGCCGCTGCGGCACAACTGGGCGGCGTGGACGATCTGCCCGCCGGTCTCACGACCCGCCCGCTCAGCGTCGCGGACGCTCCCGAGGTCGCCGCGCTGATCGGCGCGGAGGAGGCCGCCACGCTGGGCTACCCGGAGATCACGACCGCCGATCTGGTCGCCGACTGGCAGCGCCCGAGCTTCGACCCCGCCACCGGCACCGTCGGGGTGTTCGAGGAGCGGCGGCTCGTCGGGTACGCCGCGTACACGGGATCCGGCAACTGCGACGTTGCCGTCGACCCCGGCCGGCACGGGCAGGGCATCGGCACGGCGCTCGCGCGGTGGTGCCAGGAGCGGGCGCGGGCGGACGGCGCCGCGCGGGTGGACATGCAGGTGCCGCAAGGCAGCGCGGCCGACCGGTTCATGGAACGGCACGGGTACCGGCTGCGCTGGACCGCATGGGATCTGGAGCTGCCCGCCTCGGCGCAGCTGGACGCCGCGTCGGTCCCCGCCGGATTCCACGTCCGCGAGGCGGCCCCCGACGACTACGACGACGTCTGGCAGGTGATGGAGGACGCCTTCCTCGAGTGGTCGGACCGCGCGAGGGCCTCGCGGGATGACTTCCTAGCGCGCACCGTGCAGCGGCCGGGGTTCGAGCCGTCGCACCTGCGGGTCATCGCCGACGCCGAGGGGACGGTGGTCGGCGCGGCGTACGCGATCCTCGAGGAGGGCACCGGCAACGTCGAGCGCCTCGCCGTCCGCGCGACCCACCGCCGGCGCGGGCTGGCACGTGCGCTGCTCGCCGACACCTTCGCGACGTTGCGGGAGCAGGGCGCGGCTCGCTCCACTCTGGCGACGGACAGCCGCACGGGCGCACTCCCCCTCTACGAGCATCTGGGGATGCGGATCGTCTCGACCTGGGTCAACCGGGCCATCGAGCTGTCGCCGGTGCCGCCCGGCATCTGACGCGCTCGGCGGAGGGTGGCATCGCGCCGTTAGCCTGTGCGCGTGTCCAAGGTTCTGAATTCCCTGCCCGTCGGCGAGCGCGTCGGCATTGCCTTCTCCGGTGGTCTCGACACGTCGTGCGCCGTCGCCTGGATGCGCGAGGGCGGTGCGGTGCCGTGCACCTACACGGCGGATCTCGGTCAGTACGACGAGTCCGACATCGCCTCGGTGCCCGGTCGTGCGGGCCAGTACGGCGCGGAGCTCGCCCGGCTCGTGGACTGCCGCCGTCCGCTGGTCGAGGAGGGCCTGGCCGCGATCGCGTGCGGCGCCTTCCACATCCGCTCCGGCGGACGCACCTACTTCAACACCACGCCGCTCGGTCGCGCCGTCACCGGCACCCTGCTGGTGCGCGCCATGCAGGACGACGGCGTGTCCATCTGGGGCGACGGATCGACGTACAAGGGCAACGACATCGAGCGGTTCTACCGCTACGGCCTGCTCGCCAACCCCGCGCTGCGCATCTACAAGCCGTGGCTCGACGCCGATTTCGTGGGCGAGCTCGGCGGTCGGCACGAGATGTCGCAGTGGCTGATCTCGCGCGACCTGCCCTACCGGGACAGCGCGGAGAAGGCCTACTCCACCGACGCGAACATCCTCGGCGCCACCCACGAGGCGAAGTCGCTGGAGCACCTGGACACGAGCCTGGAGATCGTGCAGCCGATCATGGGCGTGCCCTTCTGGGATGAGTCGGTGTCGATTCCGACCGAGGACATCACCATCTCCTTCGAGCGCGGCCGCCCGATCGCCATCAACGGCAACGCATTCGAGGACTCCGTCGATCTGATGCTGGAGGCCAACTCGATCGGCGGCCGCCACGGCCTCGGCATGTCCGACCAGATCGAGAACCGGATCATCGAGGCCAAGTCGCGCGGCATCTACGAGGCGCCGGGGATGGCGCTGCTCTTCATCGCGTACGAGCGACTGGTCGCCGCGATCCACAACGAGGACACCCTGGCGTCCTACCACCAGGAAGGCCGCCGCCTCGGTCGGCTGCTCTACGAAGGGCGCTGGTTCGACCCGCAGGCACTGATGATCCGCGAGGGTCTGCTGCGCTGGGTCGCCTCCGCGGTCACCGGCGAGGTGACGCTCCGGCTGCGCCGCGGCGAGGACTACTCGATCCTCGCGACCGACGGCCCCGCGTTCTCCTACCACCCGGACAAGCTCTCGATGGAGCGCACCCAGGACGCGGCGTTCGGCCCGGTCGACCGGATCGGTCAGCTGACGATGCGCAACCTGGACATCGCCGACACCCGCGCCAAGCTCGAGCTGTACGCGGCGCAGGGTCAGCTCGGCGCACAGACCCAGCTCATCGGCGAGATGGAGCCCGGCGGTGCGGCGCAGATCTCTGCGAACCCGGCGGCGGACGGCGACGACGACCTGCTCGACCGTGCGGCGTTCGACGCCGGCACCGACTGACGGCAGCCTCCCGGTTGTCCGCAAAATCACGACGACGTCGCCACGAAGCTGCTGACAACGGCGCGAAGCTGCCGGAGCCTCTCCCGCCGGAGTTCGCGATCCTGCGCGACATCGCGCCGCCGATCTGGGAGGAGCACAGCCTGCGACTCGTGCCCGGGTCTGCGATCGAGGGATTTCCTGACTTCGAAGGATGGTGGCTGCGGGACTCGAGCGGAAGCGCGGTCGGTTTGAGGCTCGACCATCATGAGGACGTGTCGCTCCAGGAGAAGGTGCGGGCCACCGCCGAGGGGGTCGAGTCGTTCATCCAGGAGGCCGGAGCGTCGTCCGGACGCAGTAACTGGCCGCCCTGCCCCGCGCACCCGCGTACTCACCCCCTCGCCTCCCGCATGGTCGACGACGGCGTGGTGTGGTGCTGCCCCGAAACCTCGGAGCAGGTCGCGCTGGTGGGGCAGCTGCTCGACTCGTGACCGTGGTTGTCCGCAGATTCGTGACCCCGTCTACACGAAAATGCGGACAACCGACATACGGCCGGCGCGAAGCTCAGGCGGTGAACGCCAACGCGATCAGGCCCAGCGCCGGCGCGGCACCCTGGATGGCGGCGGCGCGCAGCTTGGCGTGATCGCTGGTGGCCAGGACCAGCGCTGCGGCGACCATCGACCCGGCGCCGGCGATCGCCAGCGCCACCGACGCCTGGGTCTGGCCCGTGATCCGAATGACGATCGACGCCGCGAGCACCACCGCGAGGAACAGGTTGTAGAACCCCTGGTTGTAGGCGAGGGCCCGCGTGACCTCCGCCTCCTCGGGGCTGGTGCCGAACGCGGCGCGGGTGCGCGGCGCCGTCCAGGCGAACGACTCGAGCCGGAAGATGTAGACGTGCACGAGCGCGGCCAGGCCGAGCAGCACGTACGCGAGGTGGACCACACCGGCAATCTAGCGGTGCCGGGTGTCCGCAGATCCGTGCGACCGTCTGCACGAAAGTGCGGACAAGCGAGGCGGGCAGGCGGTCAGCAGACCGCCGCGAGGCGATCGAGGGCCTCGTTCAGGTCGTCCGTGTCGCCGCAGAAGGACAACCGCATGTAGTGGTGCCCGTCGATCGGGTCGAAGTCGATGCCGGGGGCGAGCGCAACGCCGGTCCGCGCGAGGATGTCGTGGCACCACGTCAGGGAGTCGGTCGTCAGGTGACCGATGTCGCAGTACGCGTAGAACGCGCCGTCCGGCGGAGCGAACGACGTGATCCCGAGCTCCGGCAGCCGACGCAGCAGGACATCGCGGTTGCGCGCGTATCGCTCGACGTGCGAACGCAGTTCGCGCTGAGCGCCCGAGGAGAACGCCGCCACAGCCCCGACCTGCGACACGGCCGGCGCGCAGATCGCCAGGTTGCCCTGGAGCCGGTCGACCGACGTGCGCAGCTCCGGCGGCAGCAACGCCCAGCCCAGCCGCCAGCCGGTCATCGAGTGGTACTTGCTGATCGACCCCATCACCGCACCGGCCCGAGAGAACTCCCACGCGCTGGCGCACTCGCGGCCGTAGGACATGCCGTGGTAGATCTCATCGGAGATCAGCAGCACGTCGTTCGCCTCGCACCAGTGCGCGATCCGCTCCAGCTCGCGGGCGTCGATGATCGTGCCGGTGGGGTTGGCCGGGCTCGCGATGATCACCCCGTCCGGTCGCTGCGGAAGCTCTTCGAGCAGCTCGACGGTCGGCTGGAACCTGGTCTCCGGACCGCAGACCAGATCCACCGGCACGCACCCGAGGGCCTGCACCGTGTTGCGGTAGGCCGGGTAACCGGGACGGGTCATCGCGATCCGCGCGCCCGGCTCGAACGCGGCCAGCAGCAGCGTGCTGAAACCGCCGGAGGATCCGTTGGTCGCCAGCACATCCTGCGCAGTGACCGGCACGCCGTACGCCGCCCGGTAGTGCTCGGCGATCGCGGCACGCAGGGCGGGGATGCCGTCGGATTCGGTGTAGCCGAGCACCTGGGTGTCGATCGCGCCGTGCACCGCGTCGAGCACAGCTCGCGGCGCCGGCGTCGACGGCTGCCCCACGCACAGCAGGATCGCGTCGCCGTGGCTGCGCTGCCGAGCCGCTGCGGCGCGCACCAGCTGCATCACCTGAAAGGGTGCGACCGCGCTACGGGACGACGGGGTGCGGCTCACGGTGACGCCAGTGCCTACCGGTAGGCCGGGTGGAACGGCCACGGCGCGTCGGAGGCGCGCAACCCGGACCAGTCCCGCTGCCGGGCGATGTACGCCGCCATGACCGCGGCCGATCCGGGGCCGTTGTGCATCCGCCCGTCGAGCACGGCGTCGACCGCGTCGTCGAGGCGGACCCAGGTCGTCGTCATACCGGCTTCCTCGCCCTCTCGCTCGAAACCCTCTGCGGTGGCATCGAACACGTCACGCGCGAGGAAGACGCGGATGTTCTCCGACAACGCCCCCGGTGAGGTGAACAGGTCGATCAGCACGTCCCACCGGTGAGCATCGAGGTCGGCCTCCTCGCGCAGCTCGCGGGCGGCCGCGTCGCGCGGGTCCTCACCGGGCTGGTCGAGCAGGCCGGCGGGGATCTCCCAGTCGTAGGTGCGCACCGGGTGGCGGTACTGCTGGATCATCGCCACCTCCTCGGCGCCCGGCTCGCCGCGCAGCGCGACGACCGCGACGGCTCCGGTGTGTTCGATGTAGTCGCGCGTCACCTCACCTGCGTCGCCGAGATCGACGACGTCGGTGCGCACGTCCCAGACGTGCCCGTGGAAGGGGTGCTCGGAGGAGACGACCGGACGAGGGTCGTACCGGTCAGCGAACGTCACGGCGCGACGGCGGTCTCGGCGGGTCGGGTGCTGGGCACGTCCACCAGCCGGCTGGCGCGCTGCTCGTCGATCGCGGCGCCGATCAGCCCGGCGAAGAGCGGGTGCGCGCGGTGCGGACGGGACAGGAACTCCGGGTGCGCCTGCGTCGAGACGTAGTACGGGTGCACGTCGCGCGGCAACTCGACGAACTCCACCAGCGTGCCGTCCGGTGAGGTGCCGCTGAAGACCAGGCCGGCGTCCGCGAGCTGCTCGCGGTAGGCGTTGTTGACCTCGTAGCGGTGGCGGTGTCGCTCGGACACGCGAGTCGTGCCGTAGGCATCGGCGATCACCGAACCCTCTTCCAGCAGAGCGGGATACGCGCCGAGGCGCATGGTGCCGCCCAGGTCGCCCGCGCCCTCGACGAAGGCCTTCTGCTCCTCCATGGTGGCGATGACCGGCGCCGGCGTCTCGGGGTCGAACTCCGAGGACGATGCCCCCTCGATCTTCGCGACGTCGCGCGCGTACTCGATGACCATGCACTGCAGCCCCAGGCAGATGCCGAGCGTGGGCACCTTGTTCTCGCGCGCCCAGCGCAGCGCGCCGAGCTTGCCCTCGATGCCGCGTACGCCGAAACCGCCCGGCACCAGGACCGCGTCGACTCCCCCGAGCGCCCTCTGGGCACCGCCGGGGGTCTTGCACTCGTCGCTGGCGACCCAGCGGATGCGCGCCTTGGCGTCGTGGTGGAATCCGCCGGCGCGCAGGGCCTCGGTGACCGACAGGTAGGCGTCGGGCAGGTCGACGTACTTGCCGACCAGCGCGACCTCGACCTCGTGCTGCGGGCGGTGCACCCGCTGCAGCAGCTCGTCCCAGTCATGCCAGTCCACGTCCCGGAAGGACAGCCCGAGGCGGCGTACGACGTAGGCGTCCAGCCCCTGCGTGTGCAGCACCTTGGGGATGTCGTAGATGCTCGGCGCGTCGATCGCGGCCGCGCACGCCTCGGTGTCCACATCACACATCAACGAGATCTTCGCCTTGATGCTCTCCGGGATCTCCCGATCGGCACGCAGCACAAGACCATCGGGCTGGATACCGACCTGCCGCAGCGCGGCGACGGAGTGCTGGGTCGGCTTGGTCTTGAGCTCGCCGCTCGGCGCGAGGTAGGGCACGAGGGAAACGTGCAGGAAGAAGACGTTGTCGCGGCCCACGTCCTGGCGCACCTGACGGGCGGCCTCCAGGAAGGGCAGCGACTCGATGTCGCCGACGGTCCCGCCGATCTCGGTGATGATCAGGTCGACGTCGTCTGCGGCCTGCGCGCGCATCTGCGTCTTGATCTCGTTGGTGACGTGCGGGATGACCTGCACCGTGTCGCCGAGATACTCACCGCGCCGCTCCCGGGCGAGCACCCGGCTGTAGACCTTGCCGGTGGTGACGTTGGCGTCGCCCGCGAGATTCACGTCGAGGAAGCGCTCGTAGTGCCCGACGTCCAAGTCGGTCTCGGCGCCGTCCTCGGTCACGAAGACTTCACCGTGTTGGAACGGGTTCATGGTGCCGGGATCAACGTTCAGATACGGATCGAGCTTCTGCATGGTGACCCGCAGTCCGCGCGCCCGAAGCAGATGTCCGAGGCTGGAGGCAGTCAGGCCCTTGCCGAGTGAAGAGGCGACGCCTCCGGTGACGAATATGTGTTTCGTAATGTCCACCACGGGCTCTCAGCCTACGTCATCCACGGGCCGTCGCCGTCCTACGGGCGTGGCCGACACGCCCGTTCCGCGCGACCTCGGGCCCTGTGCCGCGTCGAGCAGCTCGCGGGCGTGGTCCTGGGCGACCTGGCTGTCGCTCACTCCGCCCAGCATCCGCGCGAGCTCGGCGAGCCGGTCCTCGCCCTCGACGACGGCGACATCGCTCTGGGTGACCTGCCCGTCGCTCTCCTTGCGGACGACCAGGTGCCGGTCGGCGTATGCCGCGACCTGGGCCAGGTGGGTGACCACGATGACCTGCGCGTGCTCGGCGAGTCGCTGCAGCCGGGCGCCGACGTCGAGCGCCGCGGCTCCGCCGACACCGGCGTCCACCTCGTCGAAGACGAACGTCGGCACCGCTCCGGAGCCGGTGACCACCTCCAGGGCCAGCATCACCCGGGACAGTTCACCCCCGGAGGCGGCCTTCGCGAGGTTGCGCAGCGCGGCGCCCTTGTTGGCCGCCAGCATGATCTCGACCCGGTCGACGCCGTGGCCGGTGTACTCCCCCGGTGTCGGGGTCACCACCACCTCGATGCGCGCCGACCCCATCGCCAGATGGGTCAACTCCTGCGCCACCTGCTCCTGCAACGTCGTGGCCGCCGTACGACGCGCGGTGGTCAACGCATCGGCCGCGTCCACCAGCTGGGTCGCCAACTGCCCGAGCCGCGTGTCCAGCTGGGCGATGCGGTCGTCGCTGCCGGCGAGGGCGTCGACCGACGCTGCCGCGTCCTTGGCCCAGGCGAGCACCTCGGCCACGTCGGCACCGTACTTGCGGGTCAGCCTGCCGAGCGCCGCACGCCGCTGCTGCACGGCTTCGAGACGGCCAGGTTCGATGTCGAGGCCGGCCAGGTAGCCACCCAGGTCGGCACCGAGCTCACCGGCGAGGATGCCGATCTCGCGCAGTCGGTCGGCGAGGCCCGCGAGCTCGACGTCGTGCTCACCCTCCCCTGCCAGCGACTGGCGGGCGTGCGACACCAGGTCGACGACGTACGGCGCCCGCTCGGGATTGTCGTCGTCGCCCACCAGCGCTGCGTGGGCCACGGCGGCAGCCTCCCGCAGCGCGTCGACGTGCAGCATCCGCTCGCTCTGCGCGGCGAGGTCATCGTCCTCCCCCGGCTGCGGATCGACGGCGGCGATCTCCTCCAGGCCCGCGGTGAGCAGCTCCAGGCGTTGGGCCCGCTCGCGGGACTCCTCGCGCAGGGTGGTGACTTCCGCCCGTACAGCGGTCCATTCCTCGTAGAGGGCCACGTACTCGGCACGCGTGCGGGCGAGCGGCGTCCCGCCGAACTCATCGAGCACCGCGCGGTGCTGGTCGGGGCGTTGCAGACGCCACTGGTCGGCTTGGCCGTGCACAGCGACCAGGTGCTCCCCGATCTCGGCGAGCACTCCGATGGGGGCCGTGCGGCCGCCGATGTGGGCACGGGAGCGGCCGGCCGTGGACACGCTGCGCACCAGGACGAGGCCGTCCCGGACGGCGTCCTCGCCGTCGGCGCCCGCCTCGAGAGCCCTGGCGAGCGCCGGATCCCCGTCCGACACCTGCACCACGCCCTCGACGACGGCCTGCCCGCTCCCGGCGCGCACCAGACCCGGGTCCGCCCGGCCGCCGAGCAGCAGACCGAGGCCCTGCACGACCATCGTCTTGCCGGCGCCGGTCTCGCCGGTGACCACGTTCAGGCCGTCGGACAGCTCCAGCAGCGCATCCTCGATGACCCCGAGGCCCCGCAGGTGGATCTCCTGGAGCATCAGGCCTCGCTGGGTCCGGGCGCGGGACCCATCCCACGCCACCCGGACACCGACAGGTCGAACTTCGCGACGAGTCGGTCGGTGAACGGCGCCGTGGAGAGCCGGGCCAGCCGCACCGGACGGCCGCTGCGTCGTACGTCGATGCGGGCCGACGGCGGGATGTCGAACGAGCGGCGCCCGTCGCACCAGACGACAGCGTGGGCGCCGGTGCGCTCCAGCAGCTCGATGCCGACGTGGGAGTTGTGGTCCAGCACCAGGGGCCGCGCGAAGAGGGCGTGGGCGGAGATGGGCACGAGCAGCAGCGCGTCGACACCCGGCCAGACGACGGGTCCGCCGGCGGAGAAGGCGTACGCCGTCGAGCCCGTCGGGGTGGCCATCACGATGCCGTCAGCTCCCCAGGTGGACAGCGGGCGGTCGTCGATCTCGAGCACCAGCTCGAGCATCCGCTCGCGGGCGCGCTTCTCCACCGAGGCCTCGTTGAGAGCCCAGCTCTTCCAGACGACCCTACCGTCGATGCTGACCTCGACCTCGAGGGTCATCCGCTCCTCGACGCTCCAGGACCGCTCGACAATCTTCTTGACCGTGGCGTGCACGTCGTCGCGGTCGGCCTCGGCCAGGAAGCCGACGTGGCCGAGGTTGATCCCGAGGAGCGGCACTCCGATGTCGCGCACCAGCTCGGCTGCTCGCAGGATCGTGCCGTCCCCGCCCAGCACCACGGCCAGTTCGGCGCCGTCCATCGATTCACGGCAATCGGCGATCGAGACGTTGGGCTCGTGCAGCACCCCGAACGCCTCGAGCTCGTCGGCCGGACCGGTGACCTCGACGTCGGCCGCGGCCAGGTCACGTACGAGCTTGCTGGCGATGTCGAGTGCCTCGGCCCGTCGCGGGTGGCCGATCAGGACGATGCGGCGGCTCATCGCTGCTTACCTGCCACGCCGCTCACGAACTCCTCGATGGCCACGTCGGTCATCTTGCCTTCCGACACGGGTCGCGCCCACATCAGGTACTCCGTGTTGCCGGATCCGCCGACGACCGGACTGCGCAGCAGTCCGTGCACGTGCAGCGCCGCGGCCTGCGCGTGCCCGACCACCTTGCGCAGCACCTCCGCGTGCTGCTGCGCCGAGATCACCACCCCCGTGCGTCCGAGGCGTTCGCGGCCGACCTCGAACTGCGGTTTGACGAGCGTGACGAGGTCGCCGGTGGGTGCGGTGAACCGGGCCAGGGTGCCGAGCACCAGGCGCAAGGAAATGAAGCTGAGGTCGGCCACCACGACGTCGGCGGGACCACCGACCCGTTCGCGATCGAGATCGCGCACGTTCACCCCGGACATCTCGATCACGCGCAGGTCGTCCGCGACGACTGCGGCGAGCTGGTCGTGCCCGACGTCGAGAGCGACCACCTGGCGCGCGCCCGCCTCGAGCAGCACCTGGGTGAATCCTCCGGTCGAGGCGCCCACGTCGATGCAGCGAGCCTCCGACGGGTCGACGGGGAAGGCCTGCAGGGCGGCCACCAGCTTGTAGGCCGCGCGCCCCACCCAGCGCTCGGGTTCTCCCTCGACGGCGACGGCGGTGTCCTCACACACCCGCATCGAGGCCTTCTGGGCGACCGTGCCGTCGACCCGCACCCGCCCGTCCTGCACCAGGTCGGCGGCCACGGCGCGCGAGCGGGCCAGGCCACGGGCGACGAGCGCCTGGTCCAGGCGCGTCGTCGTCCCGCCGTCAGCTGGACAGGTCACTCAACCGGCGTTGCAGCGCATCGTGAGCCGCCACGAGTGTCTCGGTGGCCACGGCGAGGTCGATGTCCGGAGCGATCTGCAGATCGAGCGCTGCTCGGACCGCCTCGGGCTGATCCGCCACGGATGACGCGACGCCCTGCGAATCGGCCGCCACACCGGCGCCTGGCAGGGCATCGGGGCGCCGGCCCATCGAGGCCGGGCTCGGCGGTACGAGGCTCACGCGTCGTCACCCGACCCCGTGCCGGTCGTGCGTGCGGTGGCGACGTCGAACTCGGCGGCGTCGCCGGGCTCGGTCGAGGCAGCAGGCGCGGCGACACGCGGCGCGTCAGCGGCGGGGGCCGTTCCGGTAGCTCCCGCCGGATCGCCGGCGGCCGAACCACCGTCGAGGTGTCGGGTGTTGCCCTGCTCGACGACGGCATCGGTCGAGTGACTCATCGGAGCCTGCGCACCGGTGCCGTACGCGGGAGCGGTGGCGGTCGTGTCCGCGTCGAGATGGCGGGTGTTGCCCTGCTCCACGATCGGGTCGGTGGGCATGTGGATTCCGCTGCCCGGCGTCGCGGGCGAGCTCGAGGTGCTCGTGGCGTCGGCGGACGGGGTCGGCGTGGTGGTGGCTGAGTTGGTCGTGGCTGCCTTCTTGGTCGCGCTCGTCGTGGCTGCCTTCCTGGGTGCCGACGTCGTCGCAGACTTCGTGGCTGCGGTGCTCCTGGCCGCCGTGTTCCTGGCAGCCGACGTCTTGGCTGCGGAGGACTTCTTCGCAGTCGACGGCGTCGACTTCTGTGCGGTCGACTTCTGTGCGACCGCCTTCGCAGGGGACGCGCTGGACGTCGACGTCTTATTGGCCGCGGTGCTCTTCGTTGCCGCACTCTTCGTTGCCGCACTCTTCGTTGCCGCACTCTTCGTTGCCGTGCTCTTGGCAGTGGAGGACTTCTTCGCGGTCGACGGCGTCGCTTTCTTACTCGCCGAACGTGCGGCCGACGTGGTCGCCGCCGACGCCGTCCGGGAATCGGCGGCCTTCGTCGTCGTCTTCTTCGCCGCGGCCTTGGTCGTCGCTGCCGACGGCGTCGCCCTCCTGCTTGCCGTCGAGGCCGTCTTCGCCGCAGACTTCTTCGCCGTCCCCGACGTGGCAGCGGCCGTCTTCGTGGTCCTCGTGGCGGCTGACGGTGTCGCCTTCTTGCTCGCCGAACGCGCGGCCGACGCCGTCCCCGAAGCCGTGGCGGTCTTCTTCGCTGCGGATGCCTTCGTGGCCGTCTTCGCTGCAGACTTCTTCGCGGTGACGGAGGTGGGAGCGGCGGACGGGGTCGCCTTCTTCGTCGCAGCCGTTGCAGATGCCGTCGCCTTCGTGGCGGCGGCCGGCGTCGCCTTCTTGCTCGCCGAACGTGCCGCGGACTTCGTCGCCGCCTTCGATGGTCGGTTCGTCGCAGAGGTGGTCATCGCGGAGGTGGTCGTGCCGGCACGGCGGGCGACCGCTTCACGCGACGGGCGACCGGCGCGCGGGATCGTCGCGTCGTCCACCGGCGTCGCGGGAGCGCGGTTGGCCAGCGCCCGCCGGAGGTCGGCGACCTGAGCCTTCAAACGGTCGATCTCGTCGCGCGCGGAAGTGAGTCCGCCGGACGTGGTGAGACCGACACGCTGCAACTGCAGATCGACCTCGGCCCGGACGGTGTCGGAGATCATCGCGCGATTGGCTGCGGCGGCCGCGACCAGTTCGTCGGCCAACGCGCTGACCTGACCCGTCACCTGCGCGGCCCTTGCGGTCGTCGGACCGATCCCCGGAAGGCCCAGCAGACCCTCAGCGGCCTCCGTCGCACGCGCGCGGGTCGCCTCGCTGACCCCGGTGATCATTGCCAGCGCCGAGCGCAGACCGTCTAATGCCATGTCGGGCTTCCTTCGCGGTAGGTCCGGCACGTGCGGCACGCGCCCGTATGGGCGACCACGCTACTGCCAGCGCTGGGTGGCCGACACTGCCGCCTTGAGGGAGATCCGGCCGTCATCCAGTGCGGCCCACAGCACGCGTAACGCGATGCGTAGCCCGTCCTGTCCCTGCGCAGCACCGTCATCGCTGCCTTCGAAGCGCACGTTCGGCTGCGCGGAGGTCTCCAGCGCACCGACCAGACCGCCCACCCGCCAGCCGGGACCGTCGGCCACCGGTTCGTCGTACACCTCGCCGAGGGATCGAAGATCCCCCGCGACGTACCGCGGACGCAGGTGCCGGTCGGCTGCGACGACATCAGCCACACCGTGCACCCCGGTGAACACCAGCAGTGAATCCATTCCTGCCGCATGCGCGCCGGCGATGTCCGTCTCGAGACGGTCACCGATGCCGAGGGTGTGCTCAGGATCGGTGCCGAGCCGTTGCGCGGCCAACTGATACATCAACGGGCCGGGCTTGCCGACGATCTCGGGGTCGATGTCGACCGCGCTCCGTACCGCGTTGACCAGCGATCCGTTGCCCGGCGCGATCCCCCGATCGGTCGGAAGGGTGCGGTCGGCGTTGGTGACGACCCAGTCCGCTCCGGACTGGACGGCGTACGCGACCTCGGCCAGGTCGCTGGCACGCACCTCGGGACCATATCCCTGCAGCACCGCTTTGACCGGCCTGATCGTCTCCGCGACCTCAGAAGGGAGAACCGGACTCAATCCCGCGCCGCGCAGCGCATCCGCGACGCCTCCTCCACCGACCGCCAGTACCGGCGATCCGACGGCCAGACGCCCGGCCAGCACCTGCGCGCCGGCCACCGAGCTGTTGACGACGTGGTCGCCGGAAACGGCCAGCCCCAGTGAACGGAGCTGCTCGGCGACCTGCTCGGGCGGCCGGGAAGCGTTGTTGGTGGCGTACACGACTCCCCCGGGTGACGTCGACGCCACTTCCGAGAGACCCTCGACGGCGTACGGCACCGCGTCGGCGCCTCGGTACACCACCCCGTCGAGGTCGCAGACGAGGCCGGGGTAGAGATCACGCAGGGCACGAGGCATATCTCATTGTCACCGCCGCGCGCCGACCCCGCGCACCCTGGCCACCGACGCGGCTTCCACCTCATGGCGGCTGACGGCGCCGCCGCCGGCCTTCCAGAAGCGCCGCCGAAGGGCTCCCTGCACCCGAACGACGTCTCCGGGCTGCAACGCGAGCGCCACCTTGCGGGTCCTGGCCGTCCAGCACGCGACATCGATGACGTCGACGGTCGGTCTCTTGCGATCCGTCACGGGCTTGCCAAGCCGGTCGCGATCCACGACCAGTCGGAAACTGACCAGCTCATCGTCGCTGGGCATCACCCGGCGTTCCGCCGGCGCGCTGATCCGACCAATCAGCTGTACGTCGTTGAGCACCGATCCGGCGCCCGGTCCCTCATTCGCTGCTTGTGCCATGTCCCGCTCCTCGTTCCTCTGCTGTGCTCACAGAGTGAACGCAGCAGAGACGAAGGCACAGCGATCAGAACGCGGGTGTGCACAGCCGGCGCCGCGGTCGGGGGATGTGTACGAAGCAACCGCCCCCAGCCGCTGAAGTCACGGATGCTGCTGCGGGGACTCCTCGTCGAATCGCTCCCGCTCGACGGCGTCGTACTCGTCATCGGACGCGTCGGACGCGTCGAGCAGGTCGGTCATCTCGACGTCGGATCCGATTCCGAGGCGCTCCGCAGCGTCCGTCTCGTCCTCGGTGTCGGCCTCCATCGCCTTGGTGAACCAGGTGCGGGCCCCTTCCTCGTCCCCGGTCGCCAGCAGCGCGTCGGCGTACGCGTAGAACAACCGCGCCGCCCACGGTTGGTTGGTGGCGCGGTCCAGGGCCGGAATTCGCAGCCCCATGACCGCGGCGTCCGCCTGACCCAGGTCGCGCCGCACCCCGGACACCACGATCGCCAACTCGATGTTGTCGGCCTCGGCCAGATTCCTGGCGTCCGCGGACGAGGCGAGCTCCAGCGCACGGTCGGCACGGCCGAGGCCACGCTCGCAGTCGACCATGTAGGCGATCAGGTGGTTCGAGCCGGACAAGCGGCGAGCCGTCCGGAACTCGCGCAACGCGTCGGCGAATTCCGCGCGCCGGTAACGCACCAGGCCGAGGGCCTCACGCACAGCGGGGGACACGACCGGCGCGCTTGGCAGCGTGTTCCGCGTGCTCCAGTGCCAGATCCGGATCGTCGTCCAGGAACTGTGCAGCGGCCACGAGGTGCCGCGCGACGCCTTGAGCGTTCTCCTTGCTGAGGGTCCGCAGCTGGGTCCAGACCTGGCGGTCCAGCTCCTTGCCGGTGATCTCCTCGGGCAGCTCCGGCTCACGCACGCGTGGACGATCCGAGGCACGCCCGGGCGAGTTGAGCTCCCAGCTACGCGGACCTCGGTCACGGCGCTCGGGACGGTCATCGCCGCGACCGCCACGCGGTGCATGACCAGATGCGCGCCCCTCCCGGGAGCCACCGGCCCCGGGCGGCCGGCCGCCTTGGCGTGCGTCCCGGCCACCCGCGGCCCCGCGCTCACCACGCGACCGATCCGGCGCACCGCCAGCGCGGCCACCACCGGAACGACCTCGCTCCGGCGCACCGCCCGCGCGGCCACCACCAGAACGTGTCCGGTCCGGACGCTGCCCGTCACCGGTGCGACGTTGGTCCGGGCGCTCACCGCGGCTGCGCGACGTCGCGTCGCCGCCCGAACTGTCGGCGGAGCCCGCTTCGCGACCGCGGGCCGCACTCCATCGTGAGGAGTGCTGCGTCGACTCCGATTCTGCTCCGGAGTTCTGGTCCTCGTCGGGCATCGCCGACACCTGCCTTCTGATAGATCGCTCGTCTGCACCCTAGTGCGACAGCGAGATCGCGTGAGCCCGCCGGTTGCCCCGCGCGTGGGCCGACACCCACGTTCCCACCGGGAACGGGATAGACAAAAAGAATGCGGGGGTGCAAGACAACCATTCGGTTATCTCGCACCCCCGCATTCATAAAGGTAGTTCGGCGGTGTCCTACTCTCCCACACACTCCCGTGTGCAGTACCATCGGCGCTGAAGGGCTTAGCTTCCGGGTTCGGTATGGGACCGGGCGTTTCCCGCCTCGCTATGACCGCCGTAACACTATGGAACTATGCGACCTGCCTACGACCACGCGACCCCTGTGTTCGGGGTGGTGGTGGGGTGGGTGTGTTGTTCCAGAATCACACAGTGGACGCGAGCAAGCTCTTAAAGTTTTGGTTGTGGTGTCAAGTTGTCGGCAGATTAGTACCGGTCAGCTACGCACCTTACGGTGTGTCCACATCCGGCCTATCAACCCAGTAGTCTAGCTGGGTGCCTTCACACCCCAAGGGGTGATGGAAACCTCATCTTGAAGCGTGCTTCCCGCTTAGATGCTTTCAGCGGTTATCACTTCCGAACGTAGCGAATCAGCCGTGCCACTGGCGTGACAACTGACATACCAGAGGTTCGTCCATCCCGGTCCTCTCGTACTAGGGACAGGTCTTCTCAAGTTTCCTGCGCGCGCAGCGGATAGGGACCGAACTGTCTCACGACGTTCTAAACCCAGCTCGCGTACCGCTTTAATGGGCGAACAGCCCAACCCTTGGGACCTACTCCAGCCCCAGGATGCGACGAGCCGACATCGAGGTGCCAAACCATGCCGTCGATATGAGCTCTTGGGCAAGATCAGCCTGTTATCCCCGGGGTACCTTTTATCCGTTGAGCGACGGCGCTTCCACAAGCCACCGTCGGGTCACTAGTCCCGACTTTCGTCTCTGCTCGACGTGTCTGTCTCACAGTCAAGCTCCCTTGTGCACTTACACTCGAAACCTGATTGCCAACCAGGCTGAGGGAACCTTTGGGCGCCTCCGTTACTCTTTAGGAGGCAACCGCCCCAGTTAAACTACCCACCAGGCACTGTCCCTGATCCGGATCACGGACCGAAGTTAGGTGCTCAGAACGACCAGAGTGGTATTTCAACGATGACTCCACGAACACTGGCGTGCCCGCTTCATAGTCTCCCACCTATCCTGCACAAACCGTACCAAACACCAATACCAAGCTATAGTAAAGGTCCCGGGGTCTTTCCGTCCTGCTGCGCGTAACGAGCATCTTTACTCGTACTGCAATTTCGCCGAGTTCGTGGTTGAGACAGTGGAGAAGTCGTTACGCCATTCGTGCAGGTCGGAACTTACCCGACAAGGAATTTCGCTACCTTAGGATGGTTATAGTTACCACCGCCGTTTACTGGCGCTTAAGTTCTCAGCTTCGCCACCGAAAGTGACTGACCGGTCCCCTTAACGTTCCAGCACCGGGCAGGCGTCAGTCCGTATACATCGAATTACTTCTTCGCACGGACCTGTGTTTTTAGTAAACAGTCGCTTCTCCCTGGTCTCTGCGACCCTCACCCCTAACCCGCATAGGGTTTCAAGGATTGGGCCCCCTTCTCCCGAAGTTACGGGGGTATTTTGCCGAATTCCTTAACCACGATTCACTCGATCGCCTTGGTATTCTCTACCTAACCACCTGAGTCGGTTTAGGGTACGGGCGGCTCGAACCTCGCTAGAAGTTTTTCTTGGCAGCATAGGATCACCCTACTTCCCACATTCGTGGTCACTATCAACTCTCAGGATATGTGTGGTGCGGATTTGCCTACACCACTCCCTACAGTTTTAGACGTGGACAACCATCGCCACGCGGAGGCTACCTTCCTGCGTCACTCCATCGCTTACCTACTACAAGATCGGGTCCCACGCTCCCCCACACAACACGTCCACCACCCCGAAAGGTGACGCACGCGAAACGGTGGGTTCGGATGGTTAGCATCCCCTGATTCGATATGGGCGGTTCTTCGCCGGTTCCGGAATATCAACCGGATGTCCATCGACTACGCCTGTCGGCCTCGCCTTAGGTCCCGACTTACCCAGGGCAGATTAGCTTGACCCTGGAACCCTTGGTTATTCGGCGGACGGGTTTCTCACCCGTCATGCGCTACTCATGCCTGCATTCTCACTCGTGTGGCCTCCACGCCTGGGTCACCCCGGCGCTTCACTGCCCACACGACGCTCCCCTACCCATCCACACCCCTGAACCACCAGGACAAGCCTGGTACCTAGGGGACTGTGTGAATGCCACAGCTTCGGTGGTGTGCTTGAGCCCCGCTACATTGTCGGCGCGGAATCACTTGACCAGTGAGCTATTACGCACTCTTTAAAGGGTGGCTGCTTCTAAGCCAACCTCCTGGTTGTCACAGCAACTCCACATCCTTTTCCACTTAGCACACGCTTAGGGACCTTAGCTGGTGATCTGGGCTGTTTCCCTCTCGACGACGAAGCTTATCCCCCGCCGTCTCACTGCCACGCTCTGACTTACCGGCATTCGGAGTTTGGTTGACGCCAGTAACCTGGTGAGGCCCATCAGCCATCCAGTAGCTCTACCTCCGGTAAGAAACACGTGACGCTGCACCTAAATGCATTTCGGGGAGAACCAGCTATCACGGAGTTTGATTGGCCTTTCACCCCTACCCACAGCTCATCCCCTCAGTTTTCAACCTAAGTGGGTTCGGTCCTCCACGCCGTCTTACCGGCGCTTCAACCTGGCCATGGGTAGATCACTCCGCTTCGGGTCTAGACCCAGCGACTCAAACGCCCTCTTCGGACTCGCTTTCGCTACGGCTACCCCACACGGGTTAACCTCGCCACTGAGCACTAACTCGCAGGCTCATTCTTCAAAAGGCACGCCATCACCGCACATGTCGGCTTTGACGGATTGTAAGCACACGGTTTCAGGTACTATTTCACTCCCCTCCCGGGGTACTTTTCACCTTTCCCTCACGGTACTTGTCCGCTATCGGTCACCAGGGAATATTTAGGCTTAGCAGGTGGTCCTGCCAGATTCACACGAGATTTCACGGGCCCCGTGCTACTCGGGTACCAGTCCAGACAGTCACACATGTTTCGGTTACGGGAGTCACACCCTCTACGCCGCACCATTCAAGATGCTTCACCTACACGCGCGATTTTTTACTGTCCTCCATCCTGTCAGAGATGAAAAAGACCGGCCCCACAACACCGCAGCTGCAACCCCTGACAGGTATCACACAACTACGGTTTAGCCTCTTCCGCTTTCGCTCGCCACTACTCACGGAATCACATGTTGTTTTCTCTTCCTGTGGGTACTGAGATGTTTCACTTCCCCACGTTCCCTCCACACACCCTATGAGTTCAGATGCGGGTACCACGACATATCTCGTGGTGGGTTCCCCCATTCGGAAACCCTCGGATCACAGCCTGGTTATCGGCTCCCCGAGGCTTATCGCAGATTCCTACGTCCTTCATCGGTTCCTGGTGCCAAGGCATCCACCGTGCGCCCTTAAAAACTTGAGCCACAAAAACAAAGATGCTCGCGTCCACTGTGTAATTCTCAAACAACACACACCCAACCGATCACCAACCCCACACACGCGGGACCAGGACCTGAAGGTGCCACCAAACAAGAGAAAACAACGATCGTTTCCTCATAACCCCAACAGCGTGTCGACACTCCCGCCTGCCACCACCCGCACGCCTCCACACCACGGCCAGCCCCGCAAAGGAACCAACCCGGTAGTACTACGACACGAACAGCACCAGAACAACAGCACCATGATTGATGATTCCACCCATGAGCACACCCGGCCACACACTCGGCGACCGCAGGTGTATCGCTCCTTAGAAAGGAGGTGATCCAGCCGCACCTTCCGGTACGGCTACCTTGTTACGACTTAGTCCCAATCGCCAATCCCACCTTCGACCACTCCCTCCACACAAGGTGGTTAGGCCGTGGGCTTCGGGTGTTACCAACTTTCGTGACTTGACGGGCGGTGTGTACAAGGCCCGGGAACGTATTCACCGCAGCGTTGCTGATCTGCGATTACTAGCGACTCCGACTTCATGGGGTCGAGTTGCAGACCCCAATCCGAACTGAGACCAGCTTTAAGGGATTCGCTCCGCCTCGCGGCATCGCAACCCTCTGTACTAGCCATTGTAGCATGCGTGAAGCCCAAGACATAAGGGGCATGATGATTTGACCTCATCCCCACCTTCCTCCGAGTTGACCCCGGCAGTCTCCCATGAGTCCCCACCATTACGTGCTGGCAACATGGAACGAGGGTTGCGCTCGTTGCGGGACTTAACCCAACATCTCACGACACGAGCTGACGACAACCATGCACCACCTGTACACCAACCAAAAGGAAACAACATCTCTGCTGCGATCTGGTGTATGTCAAGCCTTGGTAAGGTTCTTCGCGTTGCATCGAATTAATCCGCATGCTCCGCCGCTTGTGCGGGCCCCCGTCAATTCCTTTGAGTTTTAGCCTTGCGGCCGTACTCCCCAGGCGGGGCGCTTAATGCGTTAGCTACGGCACAGACCTCGTGGAATGAGGCCCACACCTAGCGCCCAACGTTTACGGCATGGACTACCAGGGTATCTAATCCTGTTTGCTCCCCATGCTTTCGCTTCTCAGCGTCAGTAATGGCCCAGAGACCTGCCTTCGCCATCGGTGTTCCTCCTGATATCTGCGCATTTCACCGCTACACCAGGAATTCCAGTCTCCCCTACCACACTCTAGCCTGCCCGTACCCACTGCAGACCCGGAGTTAAGCCCCGGGCTTTCACAGCAGACGCGACAAACCGCCTACAAGCTCTTTACGCCCAATAATTCCGGACAACGCTCGCACCCTACGTATTACCGCGGCTGCTGGCACGTAGTTAGCCGGTGCTTCTTCTCCCGCTACCGTCACCCCGAAAGGCTTCGTCACGAGCGAAAGGAGTTTACAACCCGAAGGCCGTCATCCCCCACGCGGCGTCGCTGCATCAGGCTTTCGCCCATTGTGCAATATTCCCCACTGCTGCCTCCCGTAGGAGTCTGGGCCGTGTCTCAGTCCCAATGTGGCCGGTCACCCTCTCAGGCCGGCTAACCGTCATCGCCTTGGTAGGCCACAACCCCACCAACAAGCTGATAGTCCGCGAGTCCATCATCCACCACCATAAGGCTTTCCACCCACCACCATGCGACGGTGAGTCATATCCAGTATTAGACCTCGTTTCCAAGGCTTATCCCAGAGTGAAAGGCAGGTTACTCACGTGTTACTCACCCGTTCGCCACTAATCCACCCACAGCAAGCTGCGGGCATCATCGTTCGACTTGCATGTGTTAAGCACGCCGCCAGCGTTCGTCCTGAGCCAGGATCAAACTCTCCAAAAAACCTATTCTGCAAAATCCAATCCCGGCTGAAATCAACAGAAGATAAAACTTCGTCAACATCAACCAAACAAAAAATCTGGCATCAATCACTCGACACGCTGTTGAGTTATCAAGAAACGATCGCGACCGTTACATGCAGATCTTGTCCGCATTTCTCCGGGGCAACTTCTCTAACTTAGCACCACGTCCCGGCTGCTTCCAAATCGAGCGAAGCGGGGTATTTCGTTCGTGGTGCTGGGTTTTCACCGACCTGCGGACCAGCCGGCTGCTCGCCGTCCGTGCCTCCGTCAGGCAGTGGGCAAGAGCGTACGACACCGGGTCGGGTGCGACCAAATCGGCCCTCAGGACCTCCGTGCGGCCACCAGATGCTTGCGTCCGCGCTTGATCAGGGCCACCCGTCCGTGCAGGTAATCGGCCTCGGTCAAGGTGGCCTCCGCGGTCGTCACCTTGACGTTGTTGAGCGAGATGCCGCCCTCGTCGATCAGCCGTCGTGCAGCGTTGCGGCTGTCGGCCACGCCCGTCTGCACCAGGGCGTCGACGATCGTGGACCCGGTGTCCACGACACCGCCCGGAAGCTCCGCCGTCGCGTCCTGCAGCGTGCGTTCGTCGAGCGCGCTCACATCCCCCTTGGCGAACAGTGCCTCAGCGGCGGCCTGCGCGGACCTGGTGGCGTCGGCGCCGTGCACGAGGGTGGTCACCAGCTCCGCCAGCGTGCGCTGCGCTGTACGACGGAAGGGCTCGTCACGCACCTGCTGCTCCAGGACCGCGATCTGCTCCCGGTCCAGGTCGGTCAGCACCTTGAGCAGGGTCACCACCTCGGCGTCGTCGACGTTGATCCAGAACTGGTAGAAGGCCCACGGGCTGAACATCTTGGCGTCAAGCCAGACGGCGTTGCCCTCGGACTTGCCGTACTTGCGGCCGCTGGAGTCGGTCAGCAACGGAGTCGTGAGCACGTGCACCGCCGCGCCCTCGGTGGACCGGATCAGGTCGGCGCCGGCCAGGATGTTGCCCCACTGGTCGACCGCGCCGGTCTGCAGCGTGCACCCGAACTCCCGGAAGAGGTGCAGGTAGTCCAGGCCCTGCAGCACCTGGTAGCTGAACTCGGTGTAGCTGATGCCGTGCTCGCTGTTCAGTCGCGCGGCGACGGCGTCCTTCTTGATCATAGTGTTGACCCGGAAGTGCTTGCCGATGTCGCGCAGGAAGTCCAGGGCGGTGATGCCCCGCGTCCAGTCCAGGTTGTTGACCATGCGGGCCGGGTTGGACCCGTCGAAGTCCAGGAACGGCTGCACCTGCTCCTCGATGCGGCTCACCCACTCCGCGGTCTGCTCAGGCGTCTTCAGCACCCGTTCGGCCGACGGTCGCGGGTCGCCGATCAGGCCGGTCGAACCGCCCACCAGGCACAGCACGTGGTGCCCGGCACGCTGCAGTCGGCGTAGCAGCACGAGCTGCACCAGGTTGCCGAAGTGCAGCGACGGCGCGGTCGGGTCGAAACCGCAGTAGACCGTCAAGGGGCCGCTCGCGAGTGCCTCGCGCAGGGCGGTCTCGTCGGTGGTCTGGGCCACCATGCCGCGCCACTGCAGCTCCTCGAAGATGTCAGTCACTGGTCTCGGTTCCTTCCGTGGCGCACCGTCCGGGGCGCCGTGTCGTGGGTGCAGGCTGCCGTACAAGTCTCAGGTACGTCGACGGGGTTTCGACGGGCGGTACGTCGAGACGTGCGGGTCGCCGTCGATCCAGAACCGCCAGGGATACGTCGCACCGTCCCCGCCGGCACCACTGACCCCTACCCGCGGGCCGATCCGGACCGCGGTCAGCGGCACCGGCTCGCCCGCCCGCACGTGCACGGGCGACTCCGGGTCGCTCAGATCGGTGCCGTTGCGGCCCAGGTCGGTGAAACCCAGGGCCAGGGCCAGCCGCGCGGGCCCACGGGCCAGGTCTCGGTCGGGGACCGTGCCTTGTCGGCCTCGAAGTCCACGGCGTTCCCGAGCGAGGCCGACGCCGTGCACGACCTCGCCGGCCCGGAGCAGGAGGCCGGCCGCGTGCCCGACCGGACCGCAGACGACGTTGATGCAGTAGTGCATCCCGTAGGTGAAGTAGACGTACAGGTGCCCCGGAGGCCCGAACATCACCGAGTTGCGCGGCGTCTGCCCGCGGAAGCCGTGCGCTCCCGGGTCGTTCGCGCCGTCGTACGCCTCGACCTCGCAGATCCGCACTCCCACGCCGGCGTGCTCGACGTACGCCCCGAGCATCCTCGGCGCCACGTCGAGCACGTCGACCGAACCGTCGAGCGGGAACGGCAGCGAGGCAGGACCGGTCATTCCGCGGCGTGGTCCCCGGGGACTCGCCGGGTCCAAGTGCGCAGCTCGTCGTTGCGCTCATCGACCTCCTGGAGCTGGTCGCGCACCCGCTCCGGCGCCGTACCGCCCCGGGAGCTGCGCGAGGCCAGAGAGCCCGGCACGCTCAGCACCTCGCGCACCCCGGGCTGCAGGGCCGGATCGATCTCCTGCAGGTCCTCGTCGGTCAGCTCCCACAGCTCGATGCCGCGCGACTCGCACACCCGCACGCACACACCGGCCACCTCGTGCGCGATCCGGAACGCGACCCCCTGACGCACCAGCCAGTCGGCGATGTCGGTGGCGAGGGCGAAACCCTGAGGCGCGAGCGACTCGAGGCGCTCGATGTCGAAGGTGAGGGTGGCGACCATCCCGGAGAACGCCGGGAGCAGCACCTCGAGCGAGTCGACGGCGTCGAAGATCGGCTCCTTGTCCTCCTGCAGATCACGGTTGTAGGCGAGCGGGAGGCCCTTGAGCGTCGTCATCAGTCCCGCGAGATCACCGACGAGGCGACCCGCCTTGCCCCGCGCCAGCTCGGCGACGTCGGGGTTCTTCTTCTGCGGCATGATGCTCGACCCGGTGGAGAACGCGTCGTCCAGCGTCACGAAGGAGAACTCCCGGGTGGCCCAGAGGATGACCTCCTCGGCGATGCGGGAGATGTCCACCGCGGCCATCGCCGCGACGAACGCGAACTCGGCGACGACGTCCCGACTCGCGGTGCCGTCGATGGAGTTCGGCGACGAGGTGCTGAAGCCCAGCTCATGGGCCACGGCGAGCGGGTCGAGACCGAGCGCCGTACCCGCCAGTGCCCCGGATCCGTAGGGCGACTCGTCCGCGCGCACGTCCCAGTCACGCAGCCGGTCGACGTCCCGCAGCAACGCCCAGGCGTGGGCGAGCAAGTGATGGGACAACAGCACCGGCTGCGCATGCTGCAGGTGGGTGCGGCCCGGCATCGCGACACCGAGGTGCGCGCGGGCGTGCAGGACCAGGGCGTCGACCACGTCGAGCAGCAGTCCCCCGACCTCACGGGCGTGCTCGCGCAGGTAGACCCGGAAGAGCGTGGCGATCTGGTCGTTGCGCGAGCGGCCGGCGCGCAACCGGCCGCCCACCTCCGGACCGGCCCGGTCGATCAGTCCCCGTTCGAGCGCGGTGTGCACGTCCTCGTCGTCCGGTGCGGGACCGAACGCGCCGCTCGCGACGTCGTCCGCCAGCCGGTCCAAGGCGTCCAGCATCGCGGCGAGATCCTCCGGCGACAGCAGTCCCGCTCCGTGCAGCACCCTGGCGTGCGCCCGGGATCCGCGGATGTCGTACGACGCGAGCCGCCAGTCGAAGTGCGTCGACTTCGACAGCGCCGCCAGGGCGTCCGCCGGCCCGTCGCTGAACCGGCCGCCCCACAGGCTGACGGTGGGCGCTGAGGTCGCTCGGGTCTCGTCGGTCATTGCGGTGAGTCTCCTTGATCGCGTGCGGCATCGGTGTGCTCCGCTGCGTCGAGCAGCGCTCGTGCCACCGCAGGTGCGGTGGCGGACGAGCTTGCCACCACCATGACGGTGTCGTCCCCGGCGAGGGTGCCCACCACGTCGGCGGCGAGGGAGTGGTCGATCGCGGACGCCAGGTAGTTCGCGGCTCCCGGTGGGGTGCGCAGGATGACCAGGTTCTCCGTGACCGTCGCGGTGACCAGCAGCTCGGCGCACACGCGGCGCAGCCGCTCGTCCACCTCGCCGCCGTCGGCGGGCGGCCGTGGCCGGTCGTCGCCGCCCTCGGCGGGCACGGCGTACACGAGCTGCGAGCCGTCGCGCACCTTGGCGGCGCGCAGCTGCACGAGGTCCCGCGAGAGCGTCGCCTGGGTGACCTCCACCCCGCTGCGGGCCAGGTGGTCGGCCAGCTCGGACTGTGAGCGGATCCGCTCGGACGTGATCACCTCCACGATGAGCCGCTGGCGCGCCGTCCGCGTCGCCGGGATCACGACTGCTCCAGCAGGAAGGCCAGCAGCGCCTTCTGGGCGTGCAACCTGTTCTCGGCCTCGTCGAAGACCACCGACGCCGGCCCGTCGATCACCTCGGCGCTGATCTCGAACCCGCGGTAGGCCGGGAGGCAGTGCAGGACGATCGCATCGTCGGCGGCGTGGCTCAGCAGGTCGGTGTCGACGGCGTACGGCGCGAACGGGGAGTCGCTGCCCTTGCGGGTCGCGGACTCGCCCTCCTGACCCATCGACACCCAGGTGTCGGTGATGACGACCTGCGCGGCGTCGACCGCGGCGCGCGGGTCGTCGGTGAGGGTGATCGATCCCCCTGTCGTGGCGGCGATCTCGTGCGCACGGCGGACGACCTCGGGGTCCGCCTGCGCCACGTTCGGCCCGCCGACCCGAAGGTGCATGCCCGCGGTCGCGAAGCCGAGCAGGTAGGAGTGGGCCATGTTGTTGGCGGCGTCGCCGACGTATGCCGCGGTGAGACCGGCGAGCCTGCCGCGGTGCTCGGTGATGGTCAGCAGGTCGGCCAGGATCTGGCACGGGTGGAACTGGTCGGTGAGCGCATTGACCACCGGCACCCCCGCGTACCGCGCCATCTCCTCGATCCGGGACTGGTCGAACGTGCGCCACACGATCGCGGCCACCTGCCGACCGAGGACCCGGGCGCAGTCGGGGATCGACTCGCGCACCCCGATCTGGGCCATCGACCCGTCGACGACCACGGGGTAACCGCCGAGCTCGGACACCCCTGCGGAGAAGGACAGCTGGGTGCGCAGCGTGGGCTTGTCGAAGACGAGCGCGACGGACCGCGGGCCCTCCAGCGGGCGGGCAGCGAAGCGCTCCCCTTCAGGCGCGCTGCCTCGTCCAGGATCCTGGCCTGCTCCACCGGAGTGACGTCGTCGTCGCGTAGGAAGTGCCGGGTCATGAGGTTGCCTCCTGCAGGATGCCCGGGAGCGCATCCAGGAACTGGTCGAGTTGGGTCGTGCTCAGGATCAACGGCGGTGCAAGCCGAGTGCCTGCGGCGCGACGGGATTGACGATGAAGCCGGCCTCGCGGGCGGCGACGGCG
This sequence comes from Allobranchiibius sp. GilTou73, assembly GCF_021391335.1. Taxonomy (GTDB): domain Bacteria; phylum Actinomycetota; class Actinomycetes; order Actinomycetales; family Dermatophilaceae; genus Allobranchiibius; species Allobranchiibius huperziae. The sequence goes on from NZ_CP090051.1 coordinate 2,815,660, forward strand.
ACTGCGGGCGCGATCGGCTCGGCGAGGGTGATGGCCTGCAGCAGGCCCATCCCCCGCACGCCGGTGACTCCATCCGGGGCCTCGTCGTGGATGCGTTCGGCCAGCAGACGGCCGAGGTGCTCGGCGTTCGCGAGCAGTCCCTGCTCCTCGATGGTCTGGACCACGGCCAGGCCCGCTGCCGCGGCCAGCGGATTGCCCCCGAAGGTGGACCCGTGCTGACCCGGCTGCAGCAGCTGTGACACCTGATCGCCGAACGTCACCAGGGCGCCGACAGGCACTCCCCCACCGAGCCCCTTGGCCACCGTGATGGCGTCCGGCACCACGTCGGTGTGCTGGTGGGCGAACCAGCGGCCGGTGCGTCCCATGCCGGTCTGGATCTCGTCCAGGATCAGCAATGCCCCTGCGGCTGTGGTGATCTCGCGGGCCGCCCGCAGGTAGGCCGGGTCGGGCACGATGACGCCGGCCTCACCCTGCACCGGTTCCAGCACGACTGCCCCGGTCTCGGAGGTGACCTGCGACGCCAACGCGTCGACGTCGCCGTACGGGACGTGACTGACGCCGGGCATCAGCGGTTCGAACGGCGCGCGGTAGGCCGATTTGTGGGTCAGTGCGAGCGCGCCGGTGGTGCGCCCGTGGAAGGCGCCCTCCGCGGCCACGATGCCTGGGCGGCCGGTACGCCGCGCCAGCTTGATGGCCGCTTCGATCGCCTCGGCGCCGGAGTTGGCGAAGAAGACCCGCGAGCCGTCCGGCGCGTCGGCGATCCGCAAGAGCTGCTCGGCGAGCTCGATCTGCGGGCGGGACGTGAAGAGGTTGGAGACGTGGATGGCCTCGGCCGCCTGCTTGGACACCGCCGCCACGAGGGCCGGGTGCCCGTGGCCGAGCACGTTGACGGCGATGCCGCCGAGCAGGTCGAGGTAGCGCCGGCCGTCGGCGTCCCACACGTAGCAGCCGTCGCCGTGCGTCAGCACGAGCGGGGGCGTGCCGAACACGCCCAGCAGGCTGCCCTCGTAGCGCCGCAGCAGGTCCTGCTGGGCGGTCATGCGTCGTCCTGCGGAAGCACCATGGTGCCGATCCCTTCGTCGGTGAAGACCTCGAGCAGCAGCGAGTGCGCCCGGCGGCCGTCGATCACGTGCGCCTGAGGCACTCCGCCGCGGATCGCACGGATGCACCCCTCCAGCTTGGGCACCATGCCCGAGTCCACCTCCAGCAGCAGCTCTTCGGCGCGCTGCAGGGACAGGGAGCTGAGCAGGCTGTCGCGGTCGGGCCAGTCGGCGTAGATGCCCTCCACGTCGGTGAGCATGACCAGCTTGTGCGCACCCAGCGCGACGGCCAGCGCCGACGCCGCGGTGTCGGCGTTGACGTTGAGCACCTGCCCCGGCTCGGCCAGGTCCGGCGCGACGGAGGACACCACGGGCACCCTGCCGGCGTCGAGCAGGTCGCGGACGGCGGCCGGGTTGACGGTGACGACGTCGCCGACGAGCCCGATGTCGACCTCCTCGCCGTCGATCAGCGCGCCGCGGCGACGTGCGCCGAAGAGCGAGCCGTCCTCGCCGGACAACCCCACGGCCAGTGATCCGTGCTGGTTGATCAGGCCGATGAGCTCACGGGAGACCTGGCCGGTCAGCACCATGCGCACGACCTCCATCACCTCCGGTGTGGTGACGCGCAGACCGGCCTTGAACTCCGATTGCAGGCCCAGCCGGTCGAGCATGATCTGGATCTGCGGGCCGCCGCCGTGCACGACGACCGGGCGCAGCCCGGCGTACCGCAGGAAGGCGACGTCCTGGGCGAACGCGAGCTTGAGCGCGTCGTCGGTCATCGCGTTCCCGCCGTACTTGATCACCACGAGCGCGTCGCGAAACCGCTCCAGCCACGGGAGCGCCTCGACCAGCGTGACGGCCTTGTCGGCGGCGGCGATCAGATCGGTGCGCGGGCGAAGGGTCATGTGCTGTACGCCGAGTTCTCATGCACGTACTCGTGGGTGAGGTCGTTGGTCCAGATCGTCGCCGCCGCCTCCCCCGCGTGGAGGGCCACGACGACCTGCACCTCCCGACCGCTCAGATCGACGCCCGCCCGGTCCTCGCCCACGCCACCGGACCGGCACACCTGCACGCCGTTCATCCAGACGTCCAGCTCGGCCGGGTCGAAGCTCGCGTACGTCGTGCCGACGGCCGCCAGCACCCGACCCCAGTTCGGGTCGTTGCCGAAGACCGCGCACTTGAAGAGGTTGTTACGCGCGATCGCCCGGCCGACCTCGAGCGCCTCGGTCGTGGAGAGGGCGGAAAGGACCTCGATGCTGATGTCGTGATGCGCGCCCTCGGCGTCGCCGATGAGCTGGCGGGCCAGGTCGGCGCAGCAGTCGGTCAGAGCATCCACCAGCTCCGCTCGATCGACGGTGATGCCGGAGGCACCGGAGGCGAGCACCAGGACGGTGTCGTTGGTGGACTGGCACCCGTCGGAGTCGATCCGGTCGAAGGTGATCTCCGTCGCCGCGTGCAGCGCCGGCTCGAGGTCGGTGGGGTCGACCACGGCGTCGGTCGTGATGACCACGAGCATCGTGGCCAGGGCCGGCGCCAGCATCCCGGCGCCCTTGGCCATCCCGCCGACCGACCATCCCGACCGCGCGACCGTCGCCTGCTTGGGGTGCGTGTCGGTGGTCATGATCGCGGTGGCAGCCGCCGTACCGCCCTGTGCGTCGAGTGCCTCGACGCTCCGGGTGACACCCGACAGCAGTCTGTCCATCGGCAGCAGCTCGCCGATCAGACCTGTCGAGCACACCACGACGTCACCCGCGGAGACGCCGATCGCGTCCGCGGTCGCCTCGGCCGTGCGGTGGGTGTCGGCGAATCCCTGCGCACCCGTCAGCGCGTTCGCACCGCCGGAGTTGAGGATCACGGCATCGGCTCGGCCGTCGGAGACGACCTGCCTGCTCCAGGTGACCGGCGCCGCCTCGATGCGATTGCTGGTGAAGACGGCGGCCGCGTAATGGTCGGGCCCGTCGTTCACCACGAGCGCGACGTCGGAATCGCCGCTGGCCTTCAGACCCGCGGTCACACCGGCTGCCCGGAACCCCTGCGGTGCGGTGACACTCACGGCCTACTCCCTGTCTCTGCGTTGTCGGTCCTGCTGGTGCCGGTCGTCGTCACGGTGCGATCCCCGCTGTCGGCAGGCCGGTCGTCTCGGGGAGCCCGAGCGCCAGATTCATGCACTGCAGCGCAGCGCCCGCCGTGCCCTTGGTGAGGTTGTCCACGGCTGCGACGGCGACCACCCGGCCGACCCGCTCGTCGACCTCGACCTGCAGATGGACCATGTTGGACCCGAGCACGCTCCCGGTCGACGGCCACGACCCGGATGGGAGCAGCTCGACGAACGGCTCGTCGGTGTACGCCGCGGCATACGCCTCCCGGACCTGCCCCGGTCGGACGCCGTCGGCCAGGGGTGCCGTGCAGGTGGCGAGGATTCCCCGCGGCATCGGGGCGAGGGTGGGGGTGAACGACACCCGCACCGGAGCGCCACCGGCCACGGCGAGATTCTGCTCGATCTCGGGGGTGTGCCGGTGGGTGCCCCCGACGCCGTACGGCGACATCGCGCCCATCACCTCGGCCCCCAGCAGGTGCGGTTTGAGGCTGCGCCCGGCACCGGAGGTGCCGCTGGCAGCGACGATGACCACGTCGCGCGGCTGCACCAGTCCGGCGGCGAACGCAGGAGCAAGTGCCAGGGTGCACGCGGTGGGATAGCAGCCGGGGACCGCGATACGACGGGCACCACGCAAGGCGTCGCGCTGCCGACCGCCGGCCGTGAGCAGCTCGGGCAGGCCGTAGGGCCAGGTGCCGGCGTGCGGGGTGTCGTAGAAGGTGGTCCAGGCGTCGGCGTCCTGCAGCCGGAAGTCCGCGCCGCAGTCGATGATCACGGTGTCGGGCGCGAGCTGCTCGACGACCGAGGCGGACGCGCCGTGCGGCAGCGCCAGGAACACCACGTCGTGATCGCGCAGGTGCTCGGCGGTGGAGTCCAGGAGCACGCAGTCGGCCAGCGGGCTGAGGTGCGGCGCCACCTCGCCGAGCGTCCTACCGGCACTGCTCGCCGCCGTGACGTGTCCGATCTGCACGTCGGGACGGCCCAGCAGCAGGCGCAGAATCTCCCCACCGGCGTACCCGCTCGCTCCGGCGACTGCGATCTTCAGCATTGCATGATCATACATGCCTGCGCATACTCATGCGCCGCGCTGGGACGCCCCCGTCTCCTGCTCCGCGCGAGCCACCGCACGGTCGCGGGCCGCGTTCACCTCGGTCGTGGTGAGCGTGCGGTCCGGCGCCCGGAACTGCAGCCGGTAGGCCAGAGACTTCTTGCCCGCACCGACCTGCTCGCCGGAATAGAGGTCGAAGAGGGCTGCCGCCTCGAGGTCGTCACCGGCACCCGCGCGCAGGGCGGCTTCGACTCGCGCTGCCGGGACGGTCTCGTCGACGACCAGAGCCACGTCGCTGCTGGCCATCGGGTACGTCGAGACGGGTGCCGAGACCGTGTCGCCCTCGCTCGCGGCGAGCAGCACGTCCAGGTCGAGTTCACCGGCGACCGTACGTGCGGGCAGTTCCAGGGCCTCGCCGACCTTCGGGTGCACCTCTCCGACCCAGCCGGCGATCCCGCCGCCCGGGACCGTGACCACGGCGCACCGGCCGGGGTGGAACGGTGCCCGCTCGTCGGCGGCTGTGGTGAGCGCGAGGCCGAGGGCCTGGCCCAGGTCGCGCACGATCTCCAGGGCGTCGGTCCAGTCCGCGCCACGTCCGGGACCCCACCAGGCAGTGCGGTCGCGCTCACCCGTCAGGGCGAAAGCGAGCTGTCGCGGCTGCGGCGGTACGGCGGCACGGATCTGCGCCAGCGTGGCGTCGTCCGGGCGGATGCCGGGCTCCTCGGTGGGCGCCTTACGGCCCTGTCCGTCCGGCAGGGCGACGAGCCCGACCTCGAACAGCGCCAGATCGCGGGCACCGCGGGACACGTTGCGCCGCAGGGCGTCGAGCAGTCCCGGCAGCAGCGTCGTACGGAAGAGGTCGGCTTCCTGGGACAGCGGGTTAGCGATCTTGACGGCCCGGCTGCGGGGGTCGGCGTCGCCGATCCCGAGCCGCTGCAGCACCTGCGGGCTGACGAACGGCGCGCTCCAGGTCTCCTGCAGACCGCGACCGGCCAGCAGGTCCGCGATCGTGCGCCGGGTCTGCTGACTGCGCGTCAGACCTCGACCGCCGGGCGGGCGGGGCACCACCGAGGGGATGGCGTCGTACCCGTGGATGCGTGCCACCTCCTCCACGAGGTCGGGGCCGGTGGTCAGGTCGGGGCGCCACGTGGGCGGCACGACGCTGGCGCGATTGCCGGACACTTCGACGGCGCAACCGATATGGCGCAGGACGTCGACGACCTGCTCCTCGTCGTACGCCACACCGACCAGCCGCGTCGGCAGGGTGAGGTCGAAGTCGATGGTGACGGGAGGGAGCCCGTCACCGACGTCGGTCGCGCCATCGTCGGCGACTCCCCGGCGTACTCGACGAGCAGGTCGACGATCAGTTGTGCGGCCGCGGGGGCCAGGTCGATGTCCACCCCGCGCTCGAACCGGCGCGCGGCCTCCGACGGCAGCTTGTGCCGGCGGGCCGAGCGGGCGATCGAGACGGGGTCGAAGTTCGCCGCCTCGATCAGCACGTCGGTAGTGGTCCCCGAGATCTCCGTGTCGGCGCCGCCCATCACCCCGGCGATGCCGAGCACGCGGTCACCGCCGTCGGTGATCAGCAGATCCTCGCCGAAGAGCGAACGCTCCTGATCGTCGAGGGTCTTCAAGGTCTCGCCGGCGGCTGCCCGGCGTACGACGATCGGACCGGAGATCGTCGCGAGGTCGAAGGTGTGGGTGGGCTGGCCGAGCGCCAGCATCACGTAGTTGCTGATGTCGACGGTCAGCGAGATGGGCCGCATGCCGGCCTCGGTGAGCCGGGTGGCCATCCAGGCCGGGGTGGGTGCGCCCTGGTCGATGCCGCGCACCGTGCGGGTGACATAGCGGCGGCAGCCGGCCTGTCCGCGCAGCGGCGAGCGGTCGTCCAGGCGCACCGCGAAGCCAGTGTCTGCGTCGTGCGGGGCGCGCTGCGCGAGGGCGGGCACCGGATCGGTGGAGACTGCGCCGGTCGCGTGGGAGTACTCACGGGCGACGCCCCGCAGGCTGAAGCAGTAGCCGCGGTCGGGGGTCACGTTGATCTCGACCGTCTCGCGATCCAGACCGAGAAGCGCGACGGCGTCCTGGCCGGGCACCAGCTCCGCGCCCGGCAGCAGCTCGGCCAGCCGGATGATCCCGCCGGAGCCGTCGTCGGGCAGGCCGAGTTCGTCCGCGGCGCAGATCATCCCGGCGCTGACGTGCCCGTAGGTCTTGCGCGCGGCGATGTGGAAATCGCCGGGCAGCACCCCGCCTGGCAGGACGCAGACGACCCAGTCGCCCGCGGCGAAGTTGTGCGCCCCGCAGACGATGCCCTGCGGCTCACCGGTGCCGTTGGCATCGCCCACGTCGACCTGGCACCAGTTGATCGTCTTGCCGTTCTTCTGCGGCTCGGGGTCGGCGGAGATCACCCGGCCGACCACCAGCGGTCCGGTGATGTCGGCGCCGTGCAGGCCCTCCTCCTCCAGACCGACGCGCACCAGGGCGGCGGCGATGTCCGCGCCGGTGGTCCCCGGTGCGATCTCGACGTACTCGCGCAGCCACTCGACGGGCACCCGCATCAGATCTCCATCCCGAACTGGCTGTTGAAGCGCACGTCGCCCTCGATCATCTCCCGCATGTCGGCGACACCGGTGCGGAACATCAGCGCCCGGTCGATGCCCATGCCGAAGGCGAAGCCGGAGTACTTGGCCGGGTCGACGCCGCACGCGCGGAGCACGTTCTCGTTGACCATCCCGCAGCCGCCCCACTCGATCCAGCCGGTGCCCCCGCAGGTGCGGCAGTCCGGGTCGTTGCCGTGGCACACGAAGCAGCGCAGGTCCATCTCCGCGGACGGCTCGGTGAACGGGAAGTACGACGGACGCAGCCGGGTGGTGATGTCCGGGCCGAACAACTCGGCCGCCAGCCGGTCGAGGGTGCCCTTGAGGTGGGCCATCGTGAGGCCCTCGTCGACGGCCAGGCCCTCCAGCTGGTGGAAGGCCGGCATGTGGGTGGCATCCAGCTCGTCGGTGCGGAACACCCGTCCCGGCACCGCGATGTAGAGCGGCACGCCGCGTTCGAGCATGGCGCGGGCCTGCACCGGCGAGGTGTGCGTACGCAGTACGAGACCGGCGTCCGGGGGCTCGACGTAGAACGTGTCCTGCATCTGCCGGGCCGGGTGGTCCTGGTCGAAGTTCAGGGCGTCGAAGGTGAACCACTCGGCCTCGACCTCGGGCCCCTCGGCGATCTCCCAGCCCATCCCGACCATCACGTCGGCCATCTGCTGCCCCATCAACTCCACGGGGTGGCGGCGGCCGAGCGGGCGCCGGTCGGGCACCAGGGTCATGTCGACGCGCTCGTCGGCGAGGATGCGCTCGTCGCGCTCGGCCTCGAGCACCTGCTGGCGTGCCTTGAGCTCCTGGGCGACGCGACCGCGGGCCTGGCCCACGCGCTTGCCCGCCTCGGCCTTCGCGGTCGGCGGCAGCGCCCCGATCTCGCGGTTGGCGAGGGCGAGCGGGCTCTTGTCCCCCTGGTGCTCGGTGCGTGCGATCTTCAACGCCTCGAGGGAGTCGGCGGCCGCGATCCCCTCGATCGCGGACTGCACCGCCGCATCGATCTGAGCGGGGTCCAGAGCAGCCACCTCGACCGGGTCGTACTGCGTGTTGGGGCCTGACATCGACTGCCTTCGTTGAACGTTCGGAGGACTGGCGGAGTCTATCGACGGGAAGCGGTGCTCTTCACGGGTGTTTGCGCCGCAGCGCTGGCGTAGAGGCAGATGGTCGCGGCCATCGCGAGATTGAGGGATTCGGCATGACCGTGGATCGGCACACGGACGACCTCGTCGCATCGATCGCGTACCTCGTGCGGCAACCCCCACGCCTCGTTGCCCATCACCCAGGCGTGCGGTCCGTGCAGGTCGGCGTCCGGTAGCAGCACCTCACCGGCACCGTCCGCCGCGAATACGGCGATCCCGCGCCGCCGGCAGCCGTCGATGACCGACTCCAGGGGCGCGCCGACGACCACCGGCAGGTGCCAGAGGGATCCGGCGGTCGAACGCACGACCTTCGGGTTGTAGAGGTCGACGCTGGAGTCGGTGACGATCACCGCGCGGGCACCGGCGGCGTCCGCACCTCGCAGCACGGTGCCGGCGTTGCCCGGATCGCGCACCTGTGCGAGCACGACCACGAAGCCTGCGGTCGGCTCCACGACCGGGTCCAGCGCGTCGTCCAGCGGTACGTCGACCGGCCGACAGACGGCCAGGATGCCTTGCGGGTGCTGGGTGTCGGCCAGTTCGGCCAGCACCTGCGCGGTGCAGTCGTGCACGGGTACGTCAGCAGCGCGTGCCTGCTCGAGCAGGTCGGCGTGACGCTGCGCCGTCTCGCCGTCGACGTAAACCTCGACGGCGGTGGCGGGAGCGAACCGCAGCACCTCGCGGACGGACTGCGGCCCGTCCGCGACGAACCGGTGGGCCCGCTCACGCGCCGAACGCCGGCCGAGCGCTCGCACTGCCTTCACCCGCGTCGCGCGGGGGTTGGTCAGCACGGCAGGCTCGGCCGGCGTTCGAGGGTGGTGATGTCGTTCAGGCGGCGCTGGTGGCGTCGGACTTCTCCTCGGTCGCCGGCACGTTGGCCTTGGCGATCTCGACGAGGGCCGCGAAAGCCGGGGCGTCGTTGACGGCCAGCTCGGCCAGCATGCGGCGGTCGACCTCGATCTCGGCGGCCTTCAGGCCCTGGATGAACCGGTTGTAGGTCATCCCGTTGGCGCGGGCGCCGGCGTTGATGCGCTGGATCCACAGGCGACGGAAGTCACCCTTGCGGGCCCGGCGGTCCCGGTAGGAGTAACCCATGCTGTGGGTTACCTGCTCCTTGGCCTTGCGGTACAGGCGCGAACGCTGACCGCGGTAGCCGCTCGCCTGTTCCAGGACGACGCGACGCTTCTTGTGGGCGTTGACTGCCCGCTTCACGCGTGCCACGTGAATCTCCTTCGATGAGTGCTACCGGCGCATGCACCGGTGATGCGAGATGGGCAGTGCTTACTTACCGAGCAGGCGCTTGATCCTGCGGGTGTCGGCGGGTGCGACGACGACGTCGTTCACCAGTCGGCGGGCGTTGCTGGAGCTGCGCTCCTGGAACTTGTGCACGTGACGCGCGCGCTGGCGCATCACCTTGCCGGTCCCGGTGGTGCGGAAGCGCTTCTTGGCCCCGCTGTGGGTCTTCATCTTCGGCATCTGCCGGTCTCCTTCGTGTCGCCGGGCCGCGCAGAACGCGCGGGAGGTCCCGGTGTGGCGTGCAAATCTCTGGGCCCGCTGCGAGGCGGGCCGGTCACTCGGTGGTCGCGAGCTCCGTCTCGGGCTGGTCGGCCGCTTCGGCCTCCCGCTTACGACGTCCCTCGGCGCGGGCCTCGGCCTTCTTCTTGACCGGCCCGATCACCATGACCATGTTGCGACCGTCCTGCTTCGGCGAACTCTCGACGAACCCGATCTCGGACACGTCCTCGGCGAGTCGCTGCAGCAGCTTGAAGCCCATCTCGGGGCGGGACTGCTCGCGACCGCGGAACATGATCGTGACCTTGACCTTGTCGCCCGCGTTCAGGAAGCGCTCGACGTGGCCCTTCTTGGTGCCGTAGTCATGCGGGTCGATCTTCAGGCGGAGTTTGATCTCCTTGATGACCGTGTTCACCTGGTTCTTGCGGGCTTCACGGGCCTTGACGGCAGCCTCGTACTTGAATTTGCCGTAGTCCATGAGCTTGGCGACCGGCGGCTTGGCCATCGGCGCGACCTCGACGAGGTCGAGGTCTGCTTCGCCGGCCAGTCGCAGCGCGTCCTCGACGCGCACGATGCCGACCTGTTCGCCGTTGGGTCCGACCAACCGGACCTCAGGTACCCGGATTCGGTCGTTGATACGTGGTTCAGCGCTGATGTCTGCTCCTTCTTCCGCTGCTCCTTCGAAGCTGCGTGGAGACGAAGAAAGGCTCCTCGCCACCCACGGTGCACGAGGAGCCCACGCTGCAGTTCAGGCGGATCGGTCGATGACCGACGCCGACGGCCCATCGATTCGTCGCCGGTGACGATGCACCGACGGACGACCGAGAGGATCGTCGTACCTGGACCGGAACCCCGCGGCATGCCTGCCGCACAGGGTGGAAGCGGTTGCTTCTCTTGCACACCGGCGATGATGACCCGGGCAACTGCCCGGACATAACGCCGATCGGTAGGCACAACGGTAACAGCCGCCCTGCCATTCCCACCAATTCGGCGCCATCGGCTCCATCCATCGCGGTGCGAGGACCGGACCACGGCTCGATAATCACCCCATGCCGTACGACAGGGAACTCGCGCAGCGCATCCGCGTCCTGGTGGAGGGCAGCTACGGACTGTCCGAGAAGGCCATGTTCGGTGGGCTCGCGTTCCTGATCAACGGCCACCTCGCGGTCGCCGCGGGCAGCCGGGGCGCCCTGATGGTCCGGGTGGCACCGGAGCAGACGGCGCAGCTGCTCGACCCGCCGCGGGTCGAGCGCTTCGTGATGCGGGGCCGGGCGCTGGACGGCTGGCTCGACGTGTCCCCCGAAGCGGTCGCCGACGACGAGGCGTTGCACCGGTGGGTCGATGAGGGAATGACGTACGCCGCGAGCCTACCGCCGCGCGAAGGCACCGAGCCCGGCGGCTGAGCCGACCGCCGGCTCAGGCAGCGAGCCGGTGCTCGACCTCGACCGGACGGCCGGTGCGGGGTCGCGCGCCTGCGGCAGCCAGCAGAGCGATGAGCGCACCGAGGATCGACACGGAGACGAAACCTCCGCCGAATCCGAAGTGATCGATCGCCACCCCGCCGATCGGCGCACCGAGCGCCGAGCCGGTCGTCATGAACGAACCGTGCCACCCCATGGCCTCGCCGCGCGCGGACGGCGGGACGACACGGGAGATCGCGTCGACCGTCGCGGTGATGGTGGGAGCGCAGAAGATCCCGGCCAACAGGGAGAACGCCGCCAGCATCCACGGAGAGGTCGCGAGCGCCATGGGGGCGGTCGTGACAGCGAGCCCGAGCAGCAACAGCGACGGCGGGAGCGGGCGCGAGATGGCGCCGTACACGAGACCGCCGACGATCGAACCCACGCTCCACACGACCAGGACCAGCCCGAGGGAGGCCGTGGCGGACCACTGCCTCATGGCTGCGACGAACGCGACGTCGCTGCCGGTGAGCACGATGGTCGACGCGGTGGCAGCCGCGCAGAACAGGACGAACTTCAGCCGGAACCACTCGGCGCGCTGCACCGGCGCGGCCCTCGAACCCGTGGTCGAGGCGTCGCGCAGCGGCGGGTCGGCCCACCAGAGCAGAACGCCCACGACGACGCCGACCATCTCGATGCCGAAGAGCACCCACGTGGTCGAGACGACGGTCGCGAGCCAGACCACCAGCAGCGGCCCGGTCATGAACGCCAGCTCGACGACGATCCCGTCCAGCGAGAGCGCGGTGCGCCGGTCGACCTCGGTCACGGCGGCGATGACGCCCTGGCGGATCACCGAGAAGGTCGGCACCACGAACAGTCCGGCGACGACCGAGAGCACGAGCAGCGCCCAGTAGCCGACGAACGGCGCGATCGACCAGCAGACGCCGTTCACCACGATCGAGGGGGCGACCACGCGCCGCAGGCTGAGACGGTCCAGCAACCGCCCCCGCCACGGCCCTGAGACGGCGATGGCGCTGGTGCCGGCGGCGGCCACCAGGCCGGCCTCGGTGTAGGTGCGGTGCAGGTGGCTGACGACGTGCAGCGTGAGGATGACTCCGGCCGAGAAGATCGGCAGGCGCAGCAGGAATCCGAGCAGCAGTACGCGACGTGCGTCGCGGACGGCGAGCACGCGTCGGTACGGCGTGATGGACATACGTCAATACTTCCATATCGAAATTCTTGACGCCAGTCGTTTTCGTGTGACGTTGCTCGCCACCTCCCGAGCCGGCAACCGACCGCCGCGCCGACAACCCACCCCGGCAGGTGCACCACGCGCAGGAACGTGATCGCAACGCCTACAACCCGCGGAAGAGACGTCCAGCAGCGCACGCCGAGGGCAGCGCTGCGCATCGAGGCCGCCTGAGATCGGGCCCCGTGAAGCGGGAGCCGGCCCAGCCGACGTACCCGAGAGGACCACGAGGTAAGCCGACCCTGTCTTGAACGGTTCCAGACTGGTGTGGTGGTGTAGGTCACGATGCACCCGTCAGAGACCCCCATGAAGCTGCGCGCGGCGCAGCTGCGGGTCACCGCGCCTCGCGTCGCGGTCCTGGAGGAGCTCTCCTCTCGGCCGCACGCCGACGCCGACGACCTGGTCATGGCCGTTCGCGAGCGCCTGGGGTCGGTCTCGGTGCAGGCGGTCTACGACGTGCTGCGCGCGCTGACCGCCGCCGGCCTCGTACGTCGCATCGAGCCCGCCGGTCACCCGGCCCGCTACGAGACGCGCACCGGCGACAACCATCACCACGTCGTATGCCGGTCGTGCGGTGCCGTCGGCGACGTCGACTGCGCCGTCGGGCCTGCACCGTGCCTGGAAGCGAGCAACCCCGACGGGTTCACGATCGACGAGGCCGAGGTCATCTACTGGGGCCACTGCTCCGAGTGCCGCGACGACGTTCCGGGTAACGACGAATCCAGTGACCCGCGATCATCGCGGCACCCCGGCACCCCGGGCTCGCAGGTCCCCTGATCCCCCAGACCCCCATCGAAGACCGACCACCGAAGAAGGAAAGTGAGAGCCAGATGACCGGCAACGAATCGATCCAGACCGCTCCGTCCAAGGAGGCGCACCTGGGTTCGCGTACCTCGACCGGCGCCCCCGCGCCGAGCGACCGCAACTCCCTCACCAACGGGCCGGACGGTCCGATCTTCCTGCACGACACCCACTTCATCGAGCAGATGGCGCACTTCAACCGCGAGCGCGTGCCGGAGCGCAACGTGCACGCCAAGGGGTCGGGTGCGTTCGGTGTGTTCGAGGCGACCGAGGACGTCTCGGCGTACACCAAGGCGGCCCTCTTCCAGAAGGGCACCACGACCGACATGCTGGCGCGTTTCTCCACCGTCGCCGGTGAGCAGGGCTCGCCCGACACGTGGCGCGACCCGCGCGGTTTCTCGCTGAAGTTCTACACGACCGAGGGCAACTACGACCTGGTCGGCAACAACACCCCGGTGTTCTTCATCCGCGACACGATGAAGTTCCCGCACTTCATCCGCAGCCAGAAGCGTCGCGGCGGCACCGGCCTGCGCGATAACAACATGCAGTGGGACTTCTGGAGCCTCAACCCCGAGTCGGCGCACCAGGTGACCTACCTGATGGGCGACCGCGGGATCCCGCACACCTGGCGGCACATGAACGGCTACGGCAGCCACACCTTCATGTGGATCAACGAAGCCGGTGAGAAGCACTGGGTGAAGTACCACTTCCACAGCAACCAAGGTGTCGAGGGTCTGACCGGCGAGGCCGCGACCCGGATCGCCGGCGAGGACGCGGACTTCCACCGCCGCGACCTGCACGAGGCCATCGAGGGCGGCGACTTCCCGAGCTGGGATCTGTCGGTGCAGCTCATGCCGTACGAGGACGCCAAGACCTACCACCTCAACCCCTTCGACCTCACGAAGGTGTGGCCGCACAGCGACTACCCGCTGGTCAAGGTCGGCACGATGACCCTGAACCGCAACCCGGAGAACTTCTTCGCCCAGATCGAGCAGGCGGCGTTCGAGCCGTCCGCGACCGTGCCGGGCATCGGCTTCTCCCCCGACAAGATGCTGCTGGGGCGCACCTTCGCCTACAGCGACACGCACCGCTACCGGATCGGACCGAACTACCTGCAGCTGCCGGTCAACCGGCCGCGGGTGCAGGACCACAACACCTATGCGTTCGACGGCCCGATGGCCTTCGAGCACACCGGTGACGACCCGGTCTACGCGCCGAACAGCTTCGGTCGCGGCTACGCCGACAATGTCGGCGAGGTCGAGGAGAGCTGGGAGTCCGACGGCGAGATGGTGCGCCAGGCCTACACCCTGCGCGCCGACGACGACGACTTCAGCCAGGCCGGTGACCTGGTCCGCAACGTGTGGACCCAGGACCAGCGTGACCGGTTCGTCGACACCGTGGCGGGCCACCTGCTCGGCGGCGTCAAGGGCGAGGTCCTCGAGCGCGCCTTCCAGTACTGGAAGAACGTCGACCCGACGACCGGCACCAAGATCGAGGAGCAGGTCCGTGCCGAGGTCGGCGGGGAAAACCCCGGCGGTGAGGACGACGACGCCAAGGCGAACGTCGACCTGATCGTGGAGAAGCGCACCCAGGCTGCTCACTGACCTAGGTGACCTGACGCATCGCTGAGGGCGTACGCCGACCGCTCCGGTCGGCGTACGCCCTTCGCGTTGGCGGGCCCGCGCCGTCGACGAGCGGCTGTCGGTGGGCGGTGTCACCGTGGCGGGATGACGGCGGACATCCAGATCACGTTCGACTGCACCAACCCGGACCGGCTCGCACGATTCTGGGCGGCCGTGCTCGGATACCAGCTGCAGCCACCGCCGCAGGGATTCGACTCCTGGGACGCGGCCCTGGAGGCGTTCGGCGTGCCACCCCAGGAGCGCGATGCCCGGTCGGCCATCCTGCCGCTGGAGGGGTCCGGACCGCGGATCTTCTTCCAACGGGTGCCAGAGAGCAAAGCGGTGAAGAACCGGGTGCACCTGGACGTGCGCGCCGCGCCGGGCGCGGCGGGCGAAGCCCGGATGACCGCCCTGGAGGCCGAGGCGACCCGGGTGCAGGCTCTGGGCGCCGTCCGGCTCTACCGGGTGGAGCCGGACCCGGCCACCATGGAGACGGGCTCCATCACCATGGGCGACCCGAAGGGCAACGAGTTCTGCCTCGATTGAGGCTCAGCCGTGCACGGTGTGCCGGAACGCGTCGTACCTGTCCCGGATCTGCGCGCCCTCGATGCCGTCCGGCAGCTCGATGGTGGTGTGCGTCCCGACAGACCACGGTGGCAGGTCGCCGCCCCCGGACAGCACCCAGGCAGCCTGCCGGGCGGCGCCGAGCGCTACGTACTCCGCGCTGTCGGGCACGCTGACCGGCACGCCGAGCACCATCGGCGCGATCGCCCGGACCGCTGCCGACGCCGCCGCGCCACCGATGAGCAGTGCGCGTTCGACGGGCACGCCGGCCGCACGCAGGTCGGTGATACCGGCCGCCAGATTGGCGAGCATCCCCTCCACGCAGGCCCGCGCGAGATTCTCCGGGGTCGCGTTGGAGCGAGTGAGACCGCCGAGGCTGCCGGTCGCCTCCGGGAGGTTGGGCGTGCGCTCGCCGTCGAGGTAGGGCAACAGGACCAGTCCCTGCGCGCCCGGGGATGCGGCAAGGGCCAGCCGGTCCAGACCGGCAAGGTCGGTCCCGAGCATGGCTGCTGCGGCGCTGAGCACCCGCGCGGCATTGAGCGTGCACATGAGTGGCAGGTGCCCACCCGTCGCGTCGGCGAATCCGGCGACCGCCCCGGTGGGATCGCCGGAGGGCCGCTCATGGGCGGCGTAGACCGTCCCACTCGTCCCGAGCGACACTACGGCATCGCCCGCCTCCAGCCCGAGGGACAGCGCGGCGGCCATGTTGTCGCCCGTCCCAGGGGCGACGAGGATGCCGGAGTCCGTACGGCCCGCGGCAGCGTCGGGCGCGAGCACCTCGGGCAGCTGGAGCGCCTTCCCGGCGGCCAACCGCACCAGCTCGTCCTGGTACGTCCCGGTGACCGGGGACCAGTACCCGGTGCCCGACGCGTCACCGCGATCGGTCGTCCAGCGCTCGAAGCCATTGCCGGACTGCAGGATCCGCCCGGTCAACCAATCGTGCGGCAGGACTACCCGCTCGGTGCGTGCAGCATGCTCCGGTTCGTGCTCGGCAAGCCATCGCACCTTCGCCACGGTGAACGCCGCGAGCGGGACGACGTCGACACGGTCGACCCACGCCTGCGGTCCTCCGAGTTCCCGTACGAGATCAGCGGCCGCCTCGGCGGAGCGCACGTCGTTCCACAGCAACGCATCCCGCACCAGCTTGTCGTCACCGTCGAGCGTGACCATCCCGTGCTGCTGACCGCCGACCGCCAGCGCCGATACGCCCTCGAGCATCCCGTCGGAGGCGGCCTCCGCATATGCGGTCCACCAGTGGTCGGCGGACACCTCGGTCCCGTCGGGGTGGGCTGCCCGTGACTCCCGGACCACCTCTCCGGTGTCGGCGTCACAGACGACGATCTTGCAGGACTGGGTCGAGGAGTCGACTCCGGCGACGAGGGTGCGGGGCATCGGTGTCCTTGGGTCGGTGGGGCGAAGGGCGAGCGTGAGACAGGTGCCGGACCGGAGTCGACGGCACGCTGCACCTGTCTACGCCTACCGGACCCGATCGACAAGCTCTTGCAGTGTCTGGCGGGCACCGTTGTCGTGCAACGACTTCAGCGACGCGAGGTAGGGCTCGGTAAATCCCTTCTGCTCGGCCAGGTCGCCGAAGAGCGCTTTGTCGCGCACGAACGCCAGCGGATCGGAGGTGTCGGCGGCGGCGCGCATCACAGCCTCCTTGCGGTGGTCGACGATGTCGATCGGCTCGCCCTCCTCGTCGGTGCCCTCGGCGTAGCGGGCCCACGCGGCGACGACCAGTGCGGAGCGGTCGACGGGGCGGCCCGCCTCCAGGTCGGCCTTGATCACCGGCACCAGCCACTTCGGGATCCGGTCCGAGCTCTCGGCGCACAACCGCGCCAGCGTGTCGCGCACCTCCGGATTCGCGAAGCGGGACACCAGCTCCTCGCGATAGGCCGCGAGATCCACGCCGGGCACCTCGGGCAGCGTCGGCGTCCCTTCGAACTGCATGTACCCGAGCAGGAATTCGGCGAAGAGCGGGTCGGAGGCGACCTCGTGGGCGTAGCGGTACCCGGACAGGTAACCGAGGTAGCACAACGCCTGATGGCTGGCGTTGAGCAGCCGCAGCTTCATCAGCTCGTACGGGACGACGTCGTCCACGACCTGCACGCCGACCTTCTCCCACGCGGGTCGACCGTCGGTGAAGCGGTCCTCCAGCACCCATTGGGTGAAGGGCTCGCAGACCACCGGCCAGCCGTCCCGCACCCCGAAACGCTCCTGCAGCGCCGCGATGTCCTCAGGCGCGGTGACCGGGGTGATGCGGTCGACCATGCAGTTGGGGAAGGACACGTGCTCTTCCATCCAGTCGGCCAGCTCGGGATCCTTCAACCGGGCGAAGGCACCGATCGAGTGGTGCGCGGTGTCGCCGTTCCCCGGCAGGTTGTCGCAGGACATGACGGTGAACGGTGGTGTGCCGGCCGCGCGCCGGCGACGCAGTGCCTCGACGACGAAGCCGAACGCCGTCGATGGAGTGGCTCCCTCCTTCAGGTCACCCTGGATCGAGGGGTGGTCGGCCTCGAACTCCCCCGTCACCTGGTCGACCAGGTAGCCGCCTTCGGTGATGGTGAGGGACACGATCCGGGTGCTTGGATCGGTCATCGCCGACAGCACGCCGTCGGGGTCGCTGGGCGCGTGCAGCATTCGCAGGAGCGAGCCAATCACCCGCGGCTCCAGACTGCCGTCCGGGTGCTTCTGCACCAGGGTGTAGAGCCCGTCCTGCCCGTTGAGGATCTCGACGATGCGCTCGTCCTGCGGAAGCACGCCCACCCCGACGATGCCGAAGTCCATTGCAGCGCCGTCGTTCATCAGCGCGTCCGTGTACATGGCCTGGTGTGCCCGGTGGAATCCACCGACTCCCAGATGGACCATCCCCGGGGTGACCTTCGACCGGTCGTACGACGGGCGGGCGACCTCCGTACTCAGTTGGGCCAGCGCTGCTTGCGAGAGAGTGACGGTCACTGTCACTTGACTGCACCGAGCGACAGTCCCTGGACCAGCTTGTCCTGGGCCGCGAACCCTGCGGCCAACACAGGCAGGGAGATGGCTACCGCCGCGGCGCACACCTTCGCCAGGAACAGACCCTGACTGGTCACGAAGCCGGTGAGGAACACCGGAGCCGTCTGTGCCGAGTTGCCACCGAGCGTGTTCGCGAGCAGCAGCTCGTTCCAACTGAAGATGAAGCAGATGAGCGCCGCCGACGCCAGACCCGGCATGACCAGCGGGATGACGATCTTGTACATCTGCGTGAAGAACCCGGCCCCGTCGACCTGGGAGGCCTCCAGGATCTCGATCGGCATCTCGGCCAGGAACGACCGCAGCATCCATACGGCGATCGGCAGGTTCATCGAGGTGTAGATGATGACCAGTGCCCAGACGTTGCCGAGCAGCCCGGTGTTCTTCGCCACGAGGTAGAGCGGCAGGAGGCCCGCGACGATGGGCATGAACTTCGTGGAGAGGAAGAAGAACATCACGTCGGTCCACTTGCGGACCGGCTTGATGGACAGCGCGTACGCCGCCGGCAGCGCCAGACACAGGACGAACAACGTCGACACGAGCGAAGCGGTCAACGAGTTCAGCATGGGCGGGATGGGCTTGGCCGCCCAGAAGTCGCTGAAACCGGAAGTCGAGAGCGGAGCGAAGAAGGCCGGCGGGTTCTTCGCCGCGTCGTTCTCCTGGTGGAACGCGGTCAGCACCATCCACAGGATCGGGATGATGAACAGCACCCCGATCACCCACGCGGCAGCGCTCAGCAGACCGCCGGCGCGCTTGTTCTGCCCGGCCGCCCGGTTGATGACTGCACCTGCCATCAGCTCTCCTCCTTCAGCACCGACAGCACGGTGCGTAGCGCGAATGTCGCGATGACGATGGTGCCGATGACCACGACCACACCGGCCGCTGATGCGACGCCGTACTCACCGGTCCCGGCGAAGAACGTCTGCTGGATGTAGTAGGGCAGGTTCGCGGTGTTCTGGCCACCGGAGGTGATCGTGTAGACGTACTCGAAGTTCTGCACGATGTAGATCGCCCCGAGCAGGCCGGCGAGTTCGATGTAGCGACGCATGTGCGGCAGCGTCATCTTGGTGAAGATCTGCCAGCTGTTGGCGCCGTCCACCTGCGCAGCCTCGATGACGTCCATCGGCCGGCCCTGCAGCCCGGCCAGCATGATGAGCATCATGAACGGCGTCCACTGCCACACGAGGGCCGTGACGATGGTGCCCAGCGGGTGGCTGGTGATCCAGTCCGGCTGCGGCGGGTTCTTCAGGCCGAACCAGTTGTAGAACTGGGTGATCAGGCCGTTGAACAACCCGGACTGCACGTTGAACAACGCGTGCTTCCACACCAGCGCAGCAGCCTCGGGGACGATCAGGAACGGCGCGATCATCATCGTCCGGACGATGCCGCGTCCCTTGAACGACCGGTCGAGCAGCAGCGCGATCACGATGCCGAGCACGAGGCTGATCAGCACGACGAGCACGGTCAGCTCGATGGTGGTGATCACCGCCGAGCGCGCGTCGGAGTCCTGGAACACCGTCCTGAAGTTGCTCAGACCGGCGAAACCCTTGTTGCCGCTGAAGGCAGTCCAGTTGCTGAACGAGATGAAGATCGTTGCCAGGAACGGCAACTGCGTCATGATGACGACGAAGATGAACGCCGGCATCAGGGGCAGCCGGCGCTTCCATCCCTCGCGACGTAGCCGGCGCTTCGTCTCGGGGTCCGCCCCCGGCGGCGCCGTGGAAGCCTCCACGGCGCCGCTGGGGTCAAGGCTGGCGGTAGTCATTACTTCTTGTACGCCTTGACGCCGGCCTGCGCGATCGACTGGCTGGCGTTCAGCGCGCTGGAGACCGATGTGCTACCGGCGATCGCGTTCGAAATCTCCTGGCTCACCTTCTGACCGAAGTCGGTGAACTCGGGAACGTCGACGAACTGGATGCCGGGCACCGGCGGGTGGTTGGTCCGGCCCGTGTTGTTCGGGTCGGCCGAGTTGATCGCCGCCAGCGTGGGCTGCGCGAAGCTGCTCGCAACCTTCAGGTAGTTGGGGTTGCTGTACAGCGAGGTGCGAGCGCCCGCGGGCACATTGGCCCAGCCCATCCCGGTGCCCGTCTTGTTGCCGACGGTGGTCAGGTAGTCCTTGCCACTGGCCCAGGAGATGAACTTCCAGGCCGCGTCCTTCTTCTTCGAGGCGGACTCCACGCCCCACGCCCAGGTGTAGAGCCAGCCGGAGCTCTTGGTCTGGTCGACCGGTGCCGGCGCGTAGCCGATGTCCGAGCCGTACTTCGAGCTCTGGAGGGTGCCGGCGGCCGAGGTGGCGTCGTACCACATGGCTGCCTGGCCCTGGATCATGGCGTTGTCGCACTCGGTGAAGCCCGCCTGGGCCGCGCCCGGCTCGCCGTACTTCTTCACCAGGTCGACGTAGAAGTTCGTGGCCTTGGCGAATCCGCCGGTGTTGATCTGCGCGTTCCAGTCGCTGTCGAACCAGGTGCCGCCCATGGTGTTGACCACGGTGGTGAGCGGGGCCATCACCTGACCCCATCCGACGGCGCCGCGCAGACAGATGCCGGCGGTGCTGCCCTTCTTCAGCTTCTGGGCGAAGCCGGCGACCTGCTGCCACGTCGGATTCGCCGGCATGGTCAGCCCCGCGGCCTTGAAGAGGTCCTTGCGGTACATGAGGAAGGAGGACTCGCCGTAGAACGGCTCGCCGTAGATCTTGTTGTTGACCGTCAGGGACGTGGCCATCGGCTTCAGGATGTCGCTCTGGTCGAAGTCCTTGCCGTTCCAGGTCGACTTCGGGTCCGAGGTGTACTTCGTCAGATCGGCGACCCACCCCTTCTTGGCGTAGATGGGGATCTCGAAGTTGGACAGGGTGGCCAGGTCGTACTGCCCGGCCTGCTGCGCGAACTCGGTCGAGGCGGTCGAACGCAGGTCGTTCTCCGGAAGGTCCTTGAAGTTGACCTTGATGCCGGTCGCCTTGGTGAACTCGGGCGCGACCTGCTTCAGCGCCTCCATCTGAGGGTTGTTGACCATCAGGACGTTGAGGGTCTTGTCGCCCCCGCCGGAACCGCCGCTGCTCGCGGAACAGGCCGACAGCCCGGCCGCGCCCAGTCCGATGACCGCGACGCTGATGGCGATTCGTTGTGTGGATCGCATATGAAGTCATTCTCCTCAGGAGCGCTCATATGAGCGCCCACCGCTCATATGGATGTAGTGTTGCAGATCACATTCTTGATGGCGAGCACTCCAGGTCGCGTTTTGATAACGACGGGGAAGAGGATCGATGAGCGACGGCAGGGACGACGGTCACGCGCCGGTCAGGCCCCACCCTTCAGCGGTGCGTGCCCTGCAGATCGAGGCCGCCCGTCGGTTCTATCTCGAGGACTCCAGCAAGATCGAGATCGGCCGTGAACTCGGCATCTCTCGTTTCCAGGTGGCGCGACTCCTGCAGTCAGCGCGCGCGTCCGGCGTCGTTCGGATCCATATCGACGAGGTGTACGCCACCCGCGACGACCTGGCGCAGGACGTGTCCCGGGCATTCAACCTGCAGATGACCTCTGTCCTGGACAGCGCTCCGGAGGAGACGGTCGACCAGCGACGGGGCAGCCTCGGAGCGCTGGCCGCGCAGCAGTTGCAGTCGTTGCTCTCCTCCGACGACGTCCTCGGCCTGCCCTGGTCACGGTCGGTGTCGGCCACCGTGACGGCCCTCTCCGGCCTGCCTCCGGTCGACGTGGTCCAGCTGAGCGGTGCGCGATGGGAGCCTGACCACAGCTCGGCGCCGGCCGATGTGGTGCGCGATGCCGCATCCCTCGGCAGGGGGCGGCCCTACCGGTTCCACGCACCGTTCGTGGCCTCCGACGCCGCCGCGGCCGCCTCCCTGCGGCGCGACCCCGCGTTCCTCGCGGCACAGGCCCGCGTGCCGGCCATCACGGTCGCCGTCGTCGGGGTCGGCGCCTTCGATCCCGAGTTCTCGACGCTCTACACGGCCGCGACGGCCGCCGAGATCGACGAACTGCGCGTCGCCGGCGCCGTCGGGGAGGTGAGCGGGGTCTTCATCGACGTCGACGGTTACCCCCTGACAGGTTCCTTCGCGCGCCGGCTGATCACCGTGCGAGCGGACCAGTTGCGCGGCATACCCGACGTGATCGGGGTGTGCATGGGCGACGAACGAGCCGGAGCGGTCGCAGCAGCGTGCCGCGGCGGCCTCCTGAACTCCCTCGTGGTGGACGTCCCGCTCGCGCATGCCCTTCTACGGGGGGACTAAAGTTCCCCGTCGTGGCTGATCACTTTGACGTCGTTGTCCTCGGTGCCGGTCCTGGCGGGTATGTCGCGGCGATCCGCGCGAGCCAGCTGGGCCTGAAGACCGCAGTGGTGGAGAAGAAGTACTGGGGCGGTGTCTGTCTCAACGTCGGGTGCATCCCGTCCAAGGCGCTGCTGCGCAACGCGGAGCTGGCCCACGTCATCACCAAGGAGAAGGCCGTCTTCGGCATCTCCGGCGACGCCACGATGGCGTACGACGTGACGCACGCCCGCAGCCGCAAGGTGTCCGAGGGCATCGTCAAGGGCGTGCACTTCCTGATGAAGAAGAACAAGATCACCGAGATCGACGGCTGGGGCACCCTCAAGGACGGCAGGACCCTGTCGGTGGAGCTCAACGACGGCGGCACGCAGGAGGTCACCTGCGACAACCTCATCATCGCCACGGGCGCGACGACCCGCCTCGTCCCCGGCACGAAACTGTCCGAGCGCGTCGTGACGTACGAGGAGCAGATCCTGGACCCGGAGCTGCCGGGCTCGATCGTCATCGCCGGGTCCGGCGCCATCGGCGTCGAGTTCGCCTACGTGATGAGCAACTTCGGCGTCGACGTGACCATCGTGGAGTTCCTGGACCGAATGGTGCCCACTGAGGACGTCGCGGTCTCCAAGGAACTGCTCAAGCAGTACAAGAAGCTCGGCGTGAAGGTGATGCTGTCGACGAAGGTGGAGAGCATCGAGGACCCCGACGACCCGAACCAGAAGGTCAAGGTCACCGTCTCCCCCGCCGCCGGCGGCGACTCGCAGGTCATCGAGACCGACAAGGTGCTGCAGGCGATCGGCTTCGCACCGCGCACCGAGGGCTACGGCCTGCAGGAGATCGGCGTCGAGCTCACCGACCGCGGCGCCATCGCGATCGACGGCCGCGGGCGCACCAACATCGACGGCGTCTGGGCCATCGGGGACGTCACCGGCAAGCTGATGCTCGCGCACACCGCCGAGGCCATGGGCGTGGTGGCCGCCGAGACCATCGCCGGAGCCGAGACGGTCGAGATCGACTACGACATGATCCCGCGGGCGACGTTCTGCCAGCCGCAGATCGCGTCGTTCGGGTACACCGAGGAGCAGGCGAAGGACAAGGGGTACGACGTGAAGGTCGCCCAGTTCCCGTACTCCGCCAACGGCAAGGCGCAGGGGCTGGGTGAGGCCGTCGGTTTCGTGAAGGTCATCGCCGACTCCGAGCACAACGAGATCATCGGCGCTCACCTCATCGGACCGGACGTCACCGAGCTGCTGCCCGTGCTGACGCTGGCCCAGAAATGGGACCTCACCGCCGACGAGGTCGCACGGAACGTGTTCGCCCACCCGACGCTGGGC
Source organism: Allobranchiibius sp. GilTou73 (assembly GCF_021391335.1). Classification (GTDB taxonomy): domain Bacteria; phylum Actinomycetota; class Actinomycetes; order Actinomycetales; family Dermatophilaceae; genus Allobranchiibius; species Allobranchiibius huperziae. Next base: position 2,839,337 of record NZ_CP090051.1, read on the forward strand.
GAGGCCGTCAAGGAGGCCGTCGAAGGCCTCGCCGGCCACATGATCAACCTCTGACACGCGACGCCTGAACGGGTAGGTGACCGTCTCGATCACCTGCCCGTTCGACGTACGTCGGTATGCGGACGCCCTTCGAAGGGCTTGCTGAAAACACAGGCCGCACAACGCAACCGGCGGCGTGAGCCACCTCATAGGACGGCGATTCGAGATACCCGGTGCAGGCAAGCTAAGGTAAGCCTCACCTTCTCTCGGCGCCCCCTCAAGGAAGTTCATCCACGTGCTCGCGACATTCGTGATCGGCCTGCGTGAGGGCCTCGAAGCGGCGTTGATCGTCGGCATCATCGCGGCCTTCCTGCGGCAGAACGGTCGATCGCTGCGCCCCCTGTGGATCGGCGTGACCCTGGCCCTCCTGCTCAGCGCGGCGGTCGGCATCGCCCTCAAGGTCGTCGAGTCCAGCCTGCCGCAGGCGGCCCAGGAGGGCATGGAGACCGTCATCGGCGCCGTCGCCGTGGTCTTCGTGACGGGGATGGTGCTGTGGATGATGACCCACGCCCGCGGTCTGAAGAAGGAGCTGGAGAGCTCGGCACGCGAGGCCCTGGGGTCTGGCTCCAGCCGCGCGCTGGCCGTGATGGCCTTCCTCGCGGTGCTCAAGGAGGGCTTCGAGACCTCCGTCTTCCTGCTCGCGACGTTCCAGGCGTCCACGAACCCCGCGCTGGCGGCGACGGGGGCCGTGCTGGGCGTCCTGGCTGCGGTCGCGGTCGGCATCGGCATCTACCGCGGCGGCGTCCGGCTCAACCTCGCGAAGTTCTTCAAGTTCACCGGCGCGTTCCTGCTCCTGGTGGCCGCCGGCCTGGTCGTGACCGCGCTGCGCACCGCCCACGAGGCAGGTTGGCTGAACGCCGGCCAGCAGCGCACGCTCGACCTCACCTGGCTGGCTCCGGCGGGATCGGTGCGTGGTGCGCTGCTCACCGGTGTGCTGGGCATCCCGACCGGGCCACGCCTGATCGAGGTCCTCGGGTGGTGCGCCTACCTGGTGCCGATGGCCCTGCTCGTCTACTGGCCTGTGAAGCACCGCGCCGGTGCCGTCGCAGCCGGCCGTATCCGGCTCGGTGCCGCCGCGGCGCTGGTGCTGGCGGCCGCCGTCCTCGCCACGGCCTACCCCGCAGCCGGTGTCGACGCGCCGCACGGCGCGCCCCTGACCAGCGACGGCAGCTCGGCAGGCACCGCGCGGCTGGCGGGCGACACGCTCGTCCGGACCACCGCGGGCACCCGCTCGACGTACCCGCTCGGCGCGTCCCGGCCGTCCGAGCATCAGGGCATCTTGACCGCCCAGCACACGTCCTCCCTCACCGGGCCGCTTCCCGGTCGACCGTCCTCCCTCACGTCGACACAGTTGCTCAGCCTGAACGGCGGCCGGATGCCGGTCGGCGTCAACGCCTCACAGAGCCCCGGCCCGTACACCGCGCAATGGACCCGGGTCGGCGAGCGCGACGTGTGGGTCAGCAACGGGGTGCTGGTCGATGCGACGCAGAGCGTGCGCACGGTGCTGAGCCTCCGCGGAGGCGGGCTCGCCGGCAGCCGCACCCTGACCCTGACCGACCCGGGTACCGCTTCCGAGAGCTGGTCGGTGCGACCGGCGTACGCGTCGAAGGTCGCCTCCTCGATCCGCGCGCTCGACGCTCGCAGCACTGAAGCCCGCTTCTGGTCGCGCACCCTCCCCCTCGCCCTGGTCGTCGCCGCCGCGCTGGTGTTGCTCACCTGGTGGCGCCGACGCCCGCACCCCCTCGAATCCTCCGACCAGACCCCGACCACCACCGCACCCCGATCCAGGAGCTCCGTCGATGTCCGTTAGGCACCCTGCAATCCTCAGCGCCGTGGCCGGCGTCGCAACGCTCGCGTTGGCCGCGTGCGGCACCGACGGTAGGGGCACCAGCTCATCGGGCACCGGCGCCGGTGGCACCGGGTCGGCGAACGCCGCTCCCGTGAGCAACGGCGCCGCGCAGGTGCACATCACCCTGGCGAACGGCCCCTCCGGCGACTCGTGCACGATCGACCACCCGCAGGCGAAGGCCGGCCCGGTCACCTTCACCGTCGTGAACACCAGCGCCACCGCGATCACCGAACTGGAGCTGCAGAGCAACCAGCGCATCATCGGCGAGAAGGAGAACCTCGCGCCCGGCCTCGGCGCCGTGAAGTTCACCACGACCCTCGGCGGCGGCAGCTACCAGATCTACTGCCCGGGCGCGACGAAGGAGATGCAGAACTTCACCGTCACCGGCAAGGCGGCGACCTCGACCGGCGGCAGCGCGTCGGCCCTGCTGGCGAGCGGCACCGCCGGCTACGCCACCTTCGTCGACACCCAGCTGTCCGCGATGAAGACCGCCACCGGCCAGCTGCGCACGGCGGTGGACTCCGGGAACGTGGCGCAGGCGAAGGCGAAGTACGCCGCCGCCCGCCCCTACTACGAGAAGATCGAGTCCGACGTCGACGGGTTCGTACTGCCCGGACACTCGGCCACCGACAACGCGGGCAACCTGGACTACCTGATCGACATGCGCGCCTCCAACCTCGATCCGAAGGTCGGGTGGCACGGCTTCCACGCGGTCGAGCGCGACCTGTGGCAGAGCGGCAAGATCACCGCCAACACCAAGAAGCTGGCCGCGGAGCTGGACAGCAACGTCGGCAAACTCGTGACGCTGGCCAAGACGCTGAAGTACAAGCCGGAGGACCTGGCGAACGGCGCCGCGGGACTGCTGGAGGAGGTGCAGTCCAACAAGATCAAGGGCGAGGAGGAGTACTACAGCCACCTGGACCTGATGGACTTCAACGGCAACCTCGAGGGTGCGCAGCAGGCGTTCGCCTACCTCAAGCCCGGCCTGACCGTGCTCGACCCGGCCCTGACCGCGCAGATCAGCGCCGAGTTCTCGAAGGTGAGCGGCCAGCTGAACACCTTCCGCAGCTCCAAGGACCTCGGCGGGTTCGTGCCGTGGACACCGGCGCAGCGCACCAAGAGCGCGGCCAACCTGAGCCAGACCGTGCAGGGCCTGCAGGACCCGCTGTCCCGCATCGCGGAGAAGGTCGCCACCCAGGGATGACCGACGCAGATCAGCCACGTCACCACGTCGGCCGCCGGCGTCTCGTCCAGGGTGCCGCCGGCGGGTTGGCCGCGGGTGCCGCCATCGGGCTGGGCGCCGGGTGGGGTGCCGGCTCGGCGTCCGCCGCGGGGGCGCCCGACGACCACGACACCGTCGACCTCAGCACCCAGCACCCGTTCTACGACGAAGCGCGGCCCGCGGGGATCAAGACCCCCCAGCAGCGGTACGCGGTCTACATGACCTTCGATCTCGCTCAGGGTGCCCTGCGTTCGGACCTGCAGGTGCTGCTCGCCCGCTGGACCGCAGCGATCGCGCAGCTGATGAAAGGCGCACCCATCGGCCAGGTCGACTCCGTGCGCCCCGGCGCCATCGGCCAGGACACCGGTGAGGCGGCCGGTCTCGATGCCGCCAGCCTCACCGTCACGGTCGGTCTGGGGCCCGGCCTGTTCGACGAGCGGTTCGGCCTCTCTTCGAAGAAGCCTGCACTGCTCGCGGACCTGCCCGCTCTCCCGAGCGACAACCTGGTCGCCGCGTCCTCCGGAGGCGACCTGTCACTGCAGGCCTGCGCCGACGATCCCCAGGTCGCCTACCACGCGGTGCGCAACCTCGCCCGGATGGTGCGCGGGACCGCCATGACCCGCTGGGCCGTCCTCGGCTTCGGACGCGCGTCCGCCGGGAAGGGGCAGGAGACCCCGCGCAACCTGCTGGGCTTCAAGGACGGCACCCGCAACCTGCGCTCCGACGCCGACTACGACGAGTTCGTGTGGGTCGACGACGCGTCCGAGCAGGCCTGGCTGCGCGGTGGCACCTACCAGGTCGTGCGCAAGATCTCGATGAACATCGAGGTATGGGACGCCGATCCGATCAACGACCAGCAGTCGATTTTCGGGCGCACCAAGAACGTCGGAGCCCCGCTGACGGGCCACGGAGAGTTCGACACCCCGAACTTCCACAGCAGGAACGCGACCGGCAAGACCGTCATACCCGCCGACTCCCACGTGGCACTCGCCGCGCACGAGAACAACGGCGGAGTGAAGATCATGCGCCGCGGCTACAACTACACCGAGGGCATCAACGGTTTCGGCCAGTTGGATGCCGGGCTGCTGTTCATCGCGTACATGAGCACCCCGCAGCACTTCGTCACGCTGCAGTCGAAGCTCGGCGCGTCGGACCGGTTGAACGAATACATCTCCCACGTCGGGTCCGGGCTCTTCGCGGTGCCGCCCGCACCGAAGTCGGGGCACTACATCGGTGAGCAGCTCTTCGCCTGACGCCGCGGTGGCTGCGCCACGCTGGTGACCGTCGTACTCCCCTGACGCGACGCGACACGTAGGTAGTGTCGGCACGTGGATCCCTCTGGTACGTCGCCCACCTGCGCCTTCGTGCTCGGCGGCGGCGGCGTGCTCGGCGCCACGCAGATCGGCATGCTGCGCGCCCTCCTGGAGCGCGATATCCGGCCCGACCTCGTGGTCGGCACGAGCATCGGCGCGGTCAACGGCGCGGCGATCGCCGCCGACCCCGGAGAAGCGGCCCTGGAGCGGCTGACGGAGCTCTGGTCGTCGATGTCGGTGCTGCCGAGCCTGCAGGACGCGCTGCCCCGCCCGCGACTGCGGGTGCCGGGCCGTCGGGCCGACTCCGATTCCTCGGAGTCCAGGTCGCGCCGCCGCGTGCCCCGCACGCACCTGTCACCCGCCGGCCCGTTCCTGCGGCTCATCCGGGACAACCTGCCGGTCGCGAACATCGAGGACATGCAGGTGCCGTTCCAGTGCGTGGCGGCGAATCTCGAGCGTTCGGTGGCTCATTGGTTCAGCGAGGGCCCAGCGGCGCCGGCGATCATGGCGTCCTGCGCCGTGCCCGGACTCTTCCCGCCCATCGAGATCGACGGAAAGCACTACTGGGATGGCGGCCTGGTCCACTCGATCCCCGTCTCCCGGGCGATCGCCCTCGGCGCCACCCGCATCTACGTGATGCACGTCGGGCGCGTGGAGCAGCAGCTGCGGCTGCCTCGCTGGCCGTGGGAGGTGGCGTCGGTGACGTTCGAGATCGCCCGCCGCCACCGGTACGTGGAGGAGATGGCCAACATCCCGCCGGGCATCGAGGTGCACGAGCTCCCGAGCGGCGCGGAGGACGCGCCGATGGTCTCGCTGCTGCACCGCAACCCGGCCTACATCACCGGCCGGATCGCGGCGGCGTACACCTCGTCCAGCGCCTACCTGGCGTCCGTGGACGCGGGCTGAGGTGGAGCTTCCGGTCCTGCCTCTGCCGCTGCGCCGGGTGGTGCGCGACCCGATCTACGTCGTCGCGGTGCCCGCGCTGCTGGTCGTGCTGGCGATCCTCGCAGTACCCGCATGGTTGCTGGGGCTGGTCGCGCGTCGACGAAGGCCGTTGCGGTTCATCGTGATCGGGATGGCCGCGGTGGTGCTGGACTTCTCGATCTTCGCGCGCTGCACCGGCCTGTGGGTGGCCCACCGCGCCGGGCGTCGGCGGCCGGAGGATTGGAAGACCGACCACATCGAGGTCGTGGCGCACGCTTTGGACGTCTTCGTAGGCCGGGCCCGTCGCGTGGTCGGTTTCGAGGTGCACATCACCGGTGGGACGGACCTGGACCACGGTCTTCCCACGGTGCTCCTGGCTCGGCACGCCGGCGTCGGCGACTCGCTGATGATGGTCTGGGTGATGACCCGGCATCTGGGGTGCGTGCCGCGCGTGGTGCTCAAGCGGATGCTGCTGTGGGATCCGGCGATGGATCTCGCGTTGCGCCGCCTTGGAGCGTTCTTCCTACCGCCACCGCGCGTGCCGGACGACGAAAGAGACTCCCAACTGGCCGCTTTCGCGAAGTCTGCCGGACCCGGCGAGGTGATTCTGCTCTTCCCGGAAGGGCGCAACTGGACGCCGGGCCGATGGGAGGCCGAGGTCGAGCAGGCGCGGGATGACGGTGACCTGGTCGCGCTCGATTGGATGGAGTCGCACCCCACCGTGCTGGACCCGCACACCGGCGCGATGCGCACCATCCTGGCCGCGGTGCCGGACCCGCAGGTGCTGGTCGGCGCCCACCGCGGCGTCGAGCGACTGTCCTCGATCGCCGCGATCTGGGCTGCCGTGCCTCTCACCCACCGCGTCGACGTCTCCCTGCGACGTACGAGGGTGAGACCGGACGATCTGGTCGGATGGTTGCGCGATGAGTGGGCCGCGATCGACGACTGGACACCGCCCGAGAACGAGACGGTCGGCTGAGGCCGTCGTTCTTCCTCTCCGCTCGCGTCGGAACCCGCCCTGACGGCGTTCGCTTTCGTTGACGGTCTTTGAACGCCGTCAACGAACGTGAACGCCGTCATCGTCATGCCGCGCCTTGTCCCTGGTGGCCGGGTCGCTGGGGCATGCGTCCGGGGGTGAGGTCCCAGGTGACGCCGGTGGTGGTGACGGTGGCGGTGAGCAGGTCGCGGTGCACGATGGTGTGGTGGCGTGCGCACAGCAGTGCGGCGTTGGTCAGGGTTGTCTGTCCGCCGGCCCACCAGGGGGTGATGTGGTGGGCGTCGCACCAGTTGGGTGGTCGGTCGCAGCCGGGGAACGTGCAATGCCGGTCGCGGTGGATGATCGCCGTTCGCAGGCCGCCGGTGAACAGGCGTCTGGTGCGGCCGACATCCAATGGTTCGGACTCGCCGCCCAACACCATCGGGATCACGTCCGCATCACACGCCATCCGGCGCAGGGTCCCGGCGTCGAGCAGGTCACCGTTGATCGTCCGCCCGATCCCGGGTAGGTGGCCGGCGGCCGTGAGCTGATCGATGAGGGTCTGGTGGTCCAGGGTGATCACGATCTTGGCCGACCCGCCGACGGTGCCGGTGTGGTGGGAGCGGTCCCCGTCCAGTAGTCGGGCTGCGGTGTCGGCCAGTTCCATCAGCGCGTCCGCGCGACGTTTGCCGGGGGTGCGGGTGTCCCGCTCGGCTACTGCGCCGCAGGCCCAATCGGAAGCTGCATCAACATCGCTGGAGTTGGCGAGAAACAGTGCGGGTGCCGGGGCGGCGAGGGCCTGGATGGCGTGTTTGATGACCGCCGCGTGCCCGGTGGACAGGTCTGCGGTCAACCGGGTCAGTCCGTTGGGCAGATCGGCCCAGGTCAACGTCTCGCACGCCTGCTGGTGCTCCTCCTGCGCGACCAACACCTCGGGGGCAAACCGGCCGATGATCCGCGCCGACAGGTCCCGCAACGTGCGGGCCCCGGTGTGCGACAACGCCAGGTACCACGACAGCACCTCATCCCGCTTCGCGCCGGGAATCACCGGCAACACCTTCGGGACCTCCCGCAACGCCACCCGCGCACAGCTCACGCTCACCACCCCCGCGGCCAACGCATCCGCCACCACCCGGTTGCGAGGATCGGCACACCCCGTGGCGACCACCCCGATCCGACGACACACCGCAGGCTCGACCGCGGCGACCTCGCCCTGGGTGACACACGACGTCACCCAGGCACCTGCATCGGTCGCGGTGGAGCTGGCCACGACCCCGCGGGTGACCGCCTCGGTCGTGGCGACCGCCGCCAAAGATTCCGCACGCGAGCCCAACCCCACCATCGTCGCGACGAACCCACCCAACTCCGCCTCACCGAGTTGGTACAACGCACCGGGCCACCCCTGTAGATCTGTCACCAACTCGGCCAACCGAGCCAGCAGTGCAGGAGCTGCACCCGGACCGGCCGGAACCGCCGCGCGAGCAGCAGGAAGCGGCGCGTCAGGCACCCGGGAGATCCCCTCGACACTCATCCGCACCCACCCCCTCCCCGGTTAACTGGCGAGCCTGCAATGTACGTCTTATCGTACGCGCGTTCGAAGTTAGCCGCAAGGGTTGTTGAGACGAATCTTTATATTCCTCAATATGATTGGCCCGCAAGTTATCCACATCCCCCGCTGAATCCCGGTGTTGTCCACACTGGGAATGGGTCTGCTTGTCAGCGCGCGGTGAGCACCCGGAACGAGAGCGCGTCGATGCGCGCGCGGGTCTCGCCATCGGTCGCGATCTGCTCGCCGATCCGCGCGCACAGCCCCTGCACCTCGCCGAATCGGATCGATCCCCGGACCGCAGTCCGCACGTGCGGATCGTTCGCTCGCCAGCCCGCGATCGGGCACGGACGATCCGATTGTCGGTACCGCCGGCAGTCTCACGTCGCACGCCCGCAGGGTCGCGGAAGGGCACCGAAGCCCGCACCGCATCCGAGGCACGTCCGATGCGGTGCGCCCCGACATCGCCCCTCCCTGGGACCTGCTTGTCAGCTCGCGGTGAGCACCCGGAACGAGAGCGCGTCGATGCGCGCGCGGGTCTCGCCATCGGTCGCGATCTGCTCGCCGATCCGCGCGCACAGCCCCTGCACCTCGCCGAATCGGATCGATCCCCGGACCGCAGTCCGCACGTGCGGATCGTTCGCTCGCCAGCCCGCGATCGGGCACGGACGATCCGATTGTCGGTACCGCCGGCAGTCTCACGTCGCACGCCCGCAGGGTCGCGGAAGCGCACCGAAGCCCGCACCGCATCCGAGGCACGTCCGATGCGGTGCGCCCCGACATCGCCCCTCCCTGGGACCTGCTTGTCAGCTCGCGGTGAGCACCCGGAACGAGAGCGCGTCGATGCGCGCGCGGGTCTCGCCATCGGTCGCGATCTGCTCGCCGATCCGCGCGCACAGCCCCTGCACCTCGCTGGAAGCGAGGCCGGGAATCAGCCTCAGCACCACCCGCAGCTGACCGTCGTCATCGCTCTCGCAGTCGGCCGACACCACCGCCGGCTCATCCCGGGAGGCGCGGGCGATGGCATCGCGGACGAACGGGTCGGCGAACGCCGGGAGCCACGCACGCTGCGTGGCCAATGCCCACACCATGCTGGGGCGCACGATGCGCAGGTGCTCCGAGCCGAGGTCGAGCACCAGGACATCGCACCCTTCGGCCACCGCCGCCTGAGCGGCCTGCGCGGACGGGACCGGACGGGGCCGTGCGTCGGCATTCCAGGCGTGCAGTGCCTGCACCCCGGAGAACACCGGCAGGGCCCGTTCGCCGTCCGGGGCCGTCAGCGTCACGACGGCCATCTGCGTCGACTTCTCGACGGTGAGCCCGTCGTCGGTGTCCTCCGTGTCGTCCGCCGTCGCGACGATCGGCACCAGCAGCCGGGCTGTCGACAGTGCCGACATGAACGTCGTGTCGTCGGCATCGATGGCGGCCATCAGCGCCGTGTCCGCCTCGCCGGTGTCCTGCTCGAAGCCGGTCGCAGGAAGCTGCCTGCCCTCCCACGGCTGATCGGCGGAGTCGTGGTGGTCGCTCACGGCCGCCCCGCCGCGTCGAGCGCCTGACCGAGTGTGAAAGCCCCTCGATAGAGCGCGGATCCGACGATCGCGCCCTCGACACCGTCGGGCACCAGGGCCCGCAGAGCCTCGATGTCGGCGACGGTCGACACCCCGCCGGACGCGACGACCGGGCGGTCGGTCCGCGTACAGACGTCGTGCAGCAGAGGCACGTTCGGCCCCTGCAGCATCCCGTCCTTGGCGACATCGGTCACGACATAGCGAGCGCACCCCTCGGAGTCGAGTCTCGCCAGCGTCTCCCAGAGGTCACCACCCTCGCGGGTCCACCCGCGAGCCGCCAGCGTCGTGCCGCGTACGTCGAGCCCGACCGCGATCCGATCGCCATGCTCGGCAATGGCTTTCGCAGTCCATTCCGGATTCTCCAGCGCAGCTGTGCCGAGATTGACCCGGCGGCACCCACTGGCCAGTGCGGCAGTGAGTGTCGCCTCGTCACGAATCCCGCCAGACAGTTCGACCTTCATGTCGAGGCGACCGACGATCGAGGCCAGCAACTCACGGTTGTCACCCCGTCCGAACGCGGCATCGAGGTCGACCAGGTGCAACCATTCGGCGCCCTGCTCCTGCCACGCCAGCGCCGCCTGCCACGGATCGCCGAACTCCCCTCCCGAGCCGGCCACTCCCTGCACGAGCTGCACGGCCCTGCCGTCGACCACGTCGACCGCAGGCAACAACTCCAGCCGCGGACTGGTGCCTTGCTCGGAAACCACTGTCATTCCTCTCGATTCGTTCTTGCACGGGCTCGCTCAGAACGACGCGAGCCAGTTCTCGATGAGTGCCGCTCCGGCGTCCCCGGACTTCTCGGGGTGGAACTGGGTGCCCCAGAGTGCGCCGTCCTCCACGGCTGCCACGAAGACCTCACCGTGCTCAGCGGTGCTTACAAGGGGCGCCCGATCGGGACCCGCGAAGCCGGAGGCGGGAGGCTGGGATGCGGCGTAGGAGTGCACGAAGTAGAACCATTCGTCCTCGATGCCGCGGAACAGCGCCGAACCCGATGCTGTCCGCACCTGGGACCATCCCATGTGCGGGACGACAGGAGCCTCCAGGCGGGTGACCGTGCCGGGCCACACACCGATGCCGTCGAGACCGTCGGTGGCGTAGTGCTCGGTCGACCCCTCGAAGAGCACCTGGAAACCGACGCACACCCCCAGCACCGGGATACGCGAGGCGAGCCGCTCCCCGATCAGATCCGGGCCGCCCACCTGACGCAGTCCCGCGACGCACGCGTGGAAGTTGCCCACGCCCGGCACGTAGAGACCGTCCGCACGGCGTACCGACTCCGGATCGGCGGTGAGTTCCACCTGTGCACCCACCCGCTCGAGCATCCGCACGACCGAGCGGATATTCCCGCTGCCGTAGTCGAGGACGACGACCTGCTTCACGACGACCCGGTGACCGTGTCGCGAATCTCCGTGCGTTCCAGCACTAGCCGCTCATACTGGCGAACCGACCGCTCCTCGGGCTCGACAAGCGTCGAGCCCTCCGCGCTCTTGACCCCTCGGCCGAACACCAGCCGTTCGCCCGGCAGCGCGAGCAGCTCGACGAGGTCGCCGAGTACGTCGGTCACGGCGGCCGGTCGTTCGGCCAGGACGGCGCGCACCTCCCGCTCGACCTCGGGCGCCACACCGGCGGCTCGTACCAGGTCCATGGGCGACGCGGCAGGCAGCGACGGCACCCGCGCGGTGCCTCGACCGGACTCCCAGACGAGCCACCGGGGCACGGCTCGCCAGCCCGCGGGATGCACGGTCACCACGGCGCGGCCGTCGATGTCGAAGAGCCCGAGCGCGCTGCGGAGGTTGGACGGCACACCGCGGGAGGCGAGGACGAGGTGCCCGGCGTCGTACGGCGCGGGAGCGGGTGCGGCGCCGGCGGGCACGACCGCGGTCCACCCCGAGAGCGGCACGACGAAACAGGGGGCCTGCCCGCGGCGCACCCAGGTGTCGACACGCTGGCGGTCACCGTGCAGGTAGAGCACCCCGGTCGCGGGTCGCGTGGCCGTCATGGCGGGTTAGAGCGCACCCTTGGCGCTCGGGATGCCGACCACCCGCGGGTCGCGCGCGACCGCGGCTCGCAGCGCCCGCGCCACCGCCTTGAACTGGGCCTCGACGATGTGGTGCGGGTCGCGGCCGGACAGCACGCGCACGTGCAGGGCGATGCCGGCGTGGAAGGCGAAGGACTCCAGCACGTGGCGGGTGAGCGCGCCGGTGTACGTGCGGCCGATGATCGCGTAGACCTGACCCTCCGGCTCTCCCTCGTGCACGACGTACGGGCGGCCCGCGACGTCGACGACGGCCTGCGCGAGCGCCTCGTCCAGCGGCACCATCGCGTCGCCGAAGCGGGAGATGCCCGACTTGTCGCCCAGCGCCTCGCGCAGGGCGTCGCCGAGCACGATCGCGGTGTCCTCGACCGTGTGGTGCGCGTCCACGTCGATGTCACCGGTCGCGGCGACGGTCAGGTCGATCAGGCTGTGCTTGGCGAAGCTCTCGAGCATGTGGTCGTAGAACCGCACGCCCGTGCTGACCTGCGCCTCGCCGGTGCCGTCGAGGTCGAGGAAGAGGTCGACGCTGCTCTCCTTGGTGGCGCGCTGGACATGAGCCGTGCGGTGTCCCGCGCGCGCAACCGTGCCTTCGTCGTACGCCGTCATGCGGTGCCTTTCCCGTCCGGATCGAGCGTGAGTGCCAGCGCCTCGAGCACCGACTGCGTCTCCTGCATCGTGCCCGCGGTGATCCGCAGATGGTGCGGCAGACCGACGTCGCGCACGAGCACACCACGGTCGAGCAGGTGCTGCCAGGAGGCTCGCGCGTCGGCGAATCCTCCCACGAGGACGAAATTGGCGTCGCTGGGCACGGGATCGAGGCCGAGCCGGGTGCAGCCCTGCACCAGCGCGTCCCGCGAGGCCTTGATCTGCTCGACCATCGACAGCATCGTGCGCGCGTGCGTCAGCGCCGCCAGCGCGACCGCCTGCGTCACCGACGAGAGGTGGTAGGGCAGGCGGACCAGCCGCAGCAGCTCGGTCAGCTGGGGGTCGGCCGCCAGGTAGCCGAGCCGCACGCCGGCGAAGGCGAACGCCTTGGACATGGTGCGGGTGACCACCAGCCGATCGCGGCCGGGCAGCAACGTGAGTGCGCTGGGGGTGCCCGGGCGGGCGAATTCGGCGTACGCCTCGTCCACCACCACGATGGCCCGCGGTGCGGCGTCGTACACCGCGGTCACGGTCTCCAGCCGCAGCGCGGTGCCCGTCGGGTTGTTGGGCGAGCACAGGAAGACCACGTGCGGGTCGTGCTCGCGCACCTGGGCGACCGCGAGGTCGGTGCCGATGTCGAAGCGGTCCGGCGAGGCGTCGCGCAGTCCGTCGACCCAGGTCGTGCCGACACCGCGGCTGATGATCGGGTGCATGGAGTACGACGGGGTGAAGCCCAGCGCGATACGGCTCGGCCCGCCGAACGCCTGCACCAGATGCTGCAGCACCTCGTTCGAGCCGTTGCCCGCCCAGACCTGCTCACGGTCGATCTCGCAGCCGGTGGTCACCGACAGGTAGCCGGCCAATGCCGTTCGCAACTCGACGAATTCGCGATCCGGATACCTGTTGAGACCGGGGGCGACGCGAGTGACGGCGGCCGCGATCGCCTCCACCACGTCGTGCGGCACTGGGTGGGAGGACTCGTTGGTGTTGACGGCGACCGGTACGTCGAGCTGCGGCGCGCCGTACGGGCTGCCGCCGCGCAGGTCCGCGCGCAGCATCGCCTGAAAATCGGTCACGACGAGGCGCTCACGCGTCCGGGAAGCGCGCGGTGACGGCCTCACCGTGCGCGGGCAGGTCCTCGGCGTTCGCCAGCGTCACCACCTGCGCCGCGACCTCATGCAGTGCCTCCCGGGAGTAGTCGACGACGTGGATGCCGCGCAGGAACGACTGCACCGACAACCCGCTGCTGTGGCAGGCGCAGCCGCCGGTCGGCAGGACGTGGTTGGAGCCGGCGCAGTAGTCGCCCAGGCTGACCGGGGCGTACGCGCCCACGAAGATGGCGCCCGCGTTGCGGATCCGCGCGGCCACCGCCGCGGCGTCACGGGTCTGGATCTCCAGGTGCTCGGCCGCGTAGGCGTCGACGACCCGGATGCCGTCGTCGAGCGAGTCGACCAGCACGATCCCGGACTGGCGCCCGCCGAGGGCGGTCTTGACGCGCACGGCATGCCGAGTCGCGCCCGCACGGGTGTCGAGCGCGCGCTCCACCTGCTCGGCCAGTTCCGGGCTGTCGGTGACGAGCACGGCGGCCGCCAGCTCGTCGTGCTCGGCCTGGCTGATCATGTCGGCGGCGACCAGGTCGGCGTCGGCGGCGTCGTCGGCGAGGATCGCGATCTCGGTGGGACCGGCCTCGGCGTCGATCCCGATCAGACCCTTGAGCAGGCGTTTGGCGGCTGCCACGTAGATGTTGCCCGGGCCGGTGACCAGCGTGACCGGCTCGCACACCGTGGTGCCGTCCTGGTCCGACGCGCCGTACGCGAACATCGCCACGGCCTGTGCCCCACCGACGGCGTAGACCTCGTCGACGCCGAGCAACTCGCACGCCGCCAGGATCGTCGGGTGCGGGTACCCGTGGAAGACACCGGTGTTGGTGGACTGCGGCGGGCTGGCCACCGCCAGCGACGGCACCTCGGCAGCCTGCGCGGGCACGACGTTCATCACGACGCTGCTGGGGTAGACCGCGATGCCGCCGGGCACGTAGAGACCCACGCGATCCACGGGCACCCAGCGCTCGGTCACCACGCCGCCGTCGGTGACCGTGGTGGAGGTGTCGGTGCGGCGCTGGTCGGCGTGCACCAGGCGGGCGCGCCGGATCGACTCCAGCAGAGCGTCGCGGATCGCGGGGTCGAGCTGCTCGGCCGCGGCCCGCAGCACCTCGTGAGGCACCCGCAGCGAGGTCGGCCGCACCCCGTCGAAGCGCTCCCCCAGCTCGAGCAGCGCCTGGACGCCCCGCGCCTGCACGTCGGCGCAGATGGGACGTACGACGTCGAGTGCCGCGTCGACGTCGAACTCGGCACGCGGCAGCGCGTCACGCAGGCCGCGGGCGTCCAACGACGACAGAGCGGTACCGCGCAGGTCCAGACGGGATATCACGAGACCAGTTTAGTAGCCGGTCCCGGGGCGCTCCGTGCTCGTCCACGACCCGGGCGCCGTCGTACACCGCGCTTCGTCGGAGGCGGCCCGCGACCCTGACACGGGTCGGTCCGAGAGCCGAAGGCCGGCCTGTGGCTCTAGGACCTGGCTGTGCCACCGTCAGCCGGGGTGCGAGACGGCACAGGCGATGCAGGTACGCGCGAACGGCCGGGCCTCCAGCCGTTCCGGTGCGATCGGACCGCCACAGACCTCGCACACGAAGTAGGTCCCCTCGCGCACCCGGTCCAGCGCGGCGTCCAACGCCACCAGCCGGCGCCCGACCTGGTCGATGAGCGCCGACAGCTGCGAGCGCTCGTACGCGATCGTCGCGCCCTCGGGGTCGTGCTCGTCATCGGCGTTGGTGTCGCGCGACGCCTCGACGGTGCGCGCGAACTGGCGCCGCAGATCGGCCAGCCTGCGCATCGACTCGACGCGATCCGCCGCCAGCCTCTCCTCCACCTCCGTCATCGAGCTCACCGGGCCAGCATGTCGCGGACCGGCTGATCTCACCATCCGCTCGCCGCCCGTCAACCTCAGCGTGATGTCCAGCACATCTGCAGTTCATGTGCAGCAGCTTCTCTGGTTTCTCACAGGCTGGGTATCAGCCATCATCCGAGGAGACGCATTGATCACAACACGCAGTCGTTCCGCTCGCCGTTCCACGTGGGGCATCGGGCTGGCAGCCGTCGCCGCCCTCTCGACGGTCGGCATCGCCGCCGCCGCGACACAGGTCGATCTCACCCAGCACGGTGGCGCCCGCCGACTCAGCGGCGACGACAGCGGCACCGTGGCACGGGCCGTCGATGGGCACAAGGCGCGCAACGTCATCCTGCTGATCGGCGACGGCATGGGCGATTCCGAGATCACCTCGGCGCGCAACTACCGGTACGGCGCGGCCGGACGCCTCCCCGGCATCGACGCGTTGCCGCTGACCGGGCAGTACACGACCTATTCCCTCACCAAGGACGGAAAGCCGGACTACGTGACCGACTCCGCAGCCTCGGGGTCGGGCTGGTCGACCGGCACCAAGACCTACAACGGCGCCATCTCGGTGGACGTGCACGGGGCCCCGCAGAAGACCCTCCTGGAGCTGGCCAAGGCCCGCGGGCTCAAGACCGGGGACGTGTCCACGGCCGAGATCCAGGACGCGACTCCCGCGGTGCAGGTCAGCCACGTGACCGCGCGCTCCTGCTACGGACCGGTCGCCACGACGAAGACCTGCCCGAGCAACGCCAAGGAGAACGGCGGCCGCGGCTCGATCACCGAGCAGCTGCTCGACACCCGCCCCGATGTCACCCTCGGTGGTGGCGCGACCACCTTCGGCGAGAAGGCGACGACCGGCCGGTACACCGGGCAGACCCTGCTCAGCCAGGCGCAACGTCGCGGCTTCCGGGTCGTGACGGATGACGATTCGCTGTCCGGCGTCCGGACAGCCGACCAGCGCACACCGGTGCTCGGACTCTTCGCGCCGGGCAACATGCCGGTGCGCTGGGTCGGCCCGAAGGCCACTCCGACCGGCGGCGCACAGCCCGCAGCCCGGTGCACCGAGAACCCTGCGCGCACCACTTCGACGCCCAAGCTGGCATCGATGACCACGAAGGCGATCTCGTTGCTGTCCAAGGGAAACAAGCAGGGCTTCTTCCTGCAGGTCGAGGGAGCGAGCATCGACAAGCAGGATCACGCCGCCGACGCCTGCGGACAGATCGGGGAGGCCATCGACCTCGACGAGGCGGTGCAGGCAGCCCTGGCCTATGCCAAGAAGGACGGCAACACGTCGGTCTTCGTGGCGGCCGATCACGCCCACACCAGCCAGATCGTCGAGGCGGGTTCGACCACGCCCGGACTGACGGTCAACCTGCTCACTGCCGACAACGCCCCGATGACGCTGAACTACGCGACAGCGGCCGCTGGCGCCTCCCAGCAGCACACCGGGACCCAGCTGCGCATCGCAGGCTACGGTCCGCAGGCCGCGAACGTGGTCGGGCTGACCGATCAGACCGACCTGTTCTTCACCATCTCCCGGGCACTCGAACTGGATCGGCCCGGACGCCACTGACCCCTCCAGAAGGGCGACCGCTCGCGACGGCCTCGACCGTCGCGAGCAGTTGCCCCGGTCAGCGCGGTGTCGGGAACTCGTCGCGCCCTTCGGTCAGATCGCTCTCGTAGAAGCGGTGCTCGATGATCGCTCGGGCGAGCCGCGTCTGCCTGAGGTAGTCCTCCTGCAGCCCGTAGCTGCGCGTCAGGGGCCACCCGAGCAGGCTGGCGATGCCGCGTACATCGGCCAGACTGCTCGGTAGCGACTCCATCGCCCGCCCGCGCCACAGCACGCCCGCGTTGCGCATCCGCGTCGCGAGTGACCACGTCGCGCCCAGCGTCTCGGCCTCCTCCTCGGTCAGGAGGTCGTGCCGCGCCATCACGGCGAGCAGCGAATAGGTGCCGGTGTGCCGCAACGCCGGGATCTCGTGGGCGTGCTCGAGCTGGGCGAGCTGCACGGTCCACTCCACGTCGGACATCCCGCCGCGGCCGAGTTTGAAATGGGTACGCCGGTCGCCGCCGCGGGGGATCCGCTCGGCCTCCATCCGCGCCTTCAGCCGGCGGATCTGGCGCACGGCGGCGTCGTCGATGCCGCCCTCGGGGTACCGCAGCGGGTCGATGAGCCGCACGAACCGCTCTCCCAGGTCGACGTCGCCGGCGATCGGTGCCGCGCGCAGCAGTGCCTGGGCCTCCCAGCCGGCCGACCACCGCTCGTAGTACGCGGCGTACGACGCGAGGGTGCGCACGATCGGACCGGACTTGCCCTCCGGGCGCAGGTCCGCGTCGACGGTGAGCGAGGGGTCGGGGCCGCTCGCACCGAGTGAGTCGCGCAGCCGGTTGACCACCTGAGTCGCCTGGGTCTGCGCAAGACCGGACTTGGCGCCCTCGTGCGGGTCGTGCACGAAGAGCACGTCGGCGTCGCTGGAGTAACCCGTCTCGCGCCCGCCCAGGCGCCCCATGCCGATCACCGCGATCCGGGTCGCCAGCGGCCCGCCGGTCGTGCCCTCCACCTGCCGGATCGCGACGTCCAGCGCCGACTGGATGGTGGCCGCGGCGATGTCGGTAAGGGCCTGCTCGAGCGTGTCCAGGTCGAGCGTGCCGGCGATGTCTGCCACCGCCACCCGGATCAGCTCGGTGCGCCGGGTCTCCCGGATGGCCCGCACGGCGTCGTCGGGGTCGTCGTGACGGTCGATGGCAGCTCGCAGAACGTCCAGGATCTGGTTGCGCCGCAACGGGATCCGTGCGCCAGCCGACCCGAAGACGACGACCGAGGAGGGTGCGCCCTCGATCAGCTGACCGGCGTACCGGCTGCTGGCGAGCACCCGCGCCATCAGCTGCGCGGCGCCGCCCTCGTCGCGCAGCATCTTCAGATACCAGTGGGTGCCGCCGAGTCGGTCGCTGATCCGGCGGAAGGCGAGCAGCCCGAGGTCGGGGTCGGCCTCCTGGGCGAACCAGTGCAGCATCACCGGCAGCAGCGTCCGCTGGATCGCGGCGCGGCGGCTGACCCCGCCGGTGAGCGCCTGGATGTGCCCGATGGCGCCCTTGGGGTCGGCGTACCCGAGCGCGGCGAACCGGTCCTGGGCACTGTCGAGAGAGAGGCACGCGTCGTCGTCGCTCAGCCGCGCCACCGCGGACAGGAGGGGCCGGAAGAAGAGGCGCTCGTAGAGGCGGCGTACGTCGCGGGCGGTGTCGCGCCACAACTTCACCACCCCCTCTGCCGGGTCGCGGGTGATGCCGAGCGCGCGTCCGAGCGGCCGCAGCTGCTCCGGGTCGGTCGGCATCAGGTGGGTGCGGCGCATCCGCGACAGCTGGATGCGGTGCTCCAGCACCCGCAGGATGCGGTAGCAGCGGTCGAGTTCGTGCGCGTCCGTGCGCCCGACGTACCCGCCGCGCATCAGCGACTCGATGCCGACGAGGGTGGCGCGGTTGCGCAGGTGCTCGTCGCTGCGCCCGTGCACCAGCTGCAGCAGCTGCACGCTGAACTCCACGTCGCGCAGGCCGCCCGGCCCGAGTTTGAGCTGCCGCTCGGACTCGCTCGCCGGCACGTACTGCTCGACCCGGGCGCGCATCGCCTGCACGTCCTGGACGAAGTTCTCACGGGTCGAGGCCTGCCACACCATCGGCAGCATCGCGTCGAGGTACGCCGCACCGACCTCGGCGTCGCCCGCCACGTGCCGCGCCTTGAGCAGGGCCTGGAACTCCCAGGTCTTGGCCCACCGCTCGTAGTACGCCGCATGCCCGGCGACGGTGCGCACGAGCGGTCCCTGCTTGCCTTCCGGACGCAGGGCGGTGTCGACCTCCCAGAGGGTGCCCTCGGCGGTATGCGCCGAACAAGCCTGAATGGTGGCCACCGCGAGCTTGCCGGCGATCTCGCGCGCGCCGGCCTCGTCGTCGTCCCCCTCGGCGGGCTCGGCCACGAAGATCACGTCGACGTCGCTGACGTAGTTGAGCTCCCGGCCGCCGCACTTGCCCATCCCGATCACGGCGAGGCGGGCCCGCTCGGCGCCGTCGACCTCACGGCGCGCGATGCCGAGCGCGGCCTCGAGACAGGCACCGGCGAGATCGGCCAGCGACTCCCCCACGATCGGCAACGCCTCGATCGGATCGCTGGTGACGTCGTACGCCGCGATGCGCACCAGTTGCCGGCGGTAGGCGACCCGCAGTGCGTCGTACGCGGGGGTGCCGGTGGCGTCCCCGACGTCACGCGCCACCTGCTCGTAGACCGTCTCGGCGTCCCGCAGCTGCGCATCCGCGACCTCGCGCCAGTGCGCGGGATGGCGCACCAGGTGGTCGGTCAGCCCGCTGGAACTGCCGAGCAGCTGGATCAGGCGTCGTCGGCCGGGGCCGTGCTGGGATCGGTCGGTCAGGAGCGCACCGAGCTGCTCGCGGTCCTCACCGTCGACCGCCTCGCTCAGCCGGACCAGGCCCAGCACGGCCTGGTCGGGGTCGGGCGAGGCGGCGAGCAGCGCGACGACCTCGTCGGAGGCCCAGTCGGCCAGGTCCTCCAGGCACCGACCGGAGCGGTCGGCGTCCAAGAACCCAGCGCGGACCAGCGCACCGCGGGTCGGAGCAGTCACGGGCGGTGCAGGTACTGGTCGAGCTCGAACTGGGTGACCTGGTCGCGGTAGGCGGCCCATTCGGCCTTCTTGTTGCGCAGGAAGAAGTCGAAGACGTGCTCCCCCAGCGTCTCGGCCACCAGCTCGCTGTTCTCCATCAGGTGGATCGCGTGGTCGAGGGACGCGGGCAGCGGGTCGATCCCGAGGCTGCGGCGTTCGCGGTCGGTGAGGTTCCAGACGTCGTCCTCAGCCTCCGGCGGCAGGTCGTACTCCTCCTCGATGCCCTTCATCCCGGCCGCGAGCATCACGGCGTACGCGAGATAGGGGTTCGCGGCGGCGTCCAGCGACCGGACCTCGATGCGCGTGCTCTGGTCCTTGCCCGGCTTGTGCATCGGCACGCGCACCATGGCGCTGCGGTTGTTGTGGCCCCAGCAGACGTGCGCCGGGGCCTCGGCCCCGCCCCACATCCGCTTGTACGAATTGACCCACTGGTTGGTGACGGCCGAGATCTCGCAGGCGTGCCGCAGGATGCCCGCGATGAAGTACTTGCCGGTGCGCGACAGCTGGTAGGGCGCGCCCGCCTCGTGGAAGGCGTTGCGGTCGCCCTCGAAGAGCGAGACGTGGGTGTGCATGCCGCTGCCCGGGTGGTTCGCGAGGGGCTTGGGCATGAACGAGGCGAAGATGCCCTGCTCCAGCGCGACCTCCTTGATGACCGTGCGGAAGGTCATGATGTTGTCCGCTGTCGACAGCGCGTCGGCGTACCTCAGGTCGATCTCGTTCTGGCCCGGGCCCGCCTCGTGGTGGCTGAACTCCACCGAGATGCCCATGCTCTCGAGCATCGTGATGGCCGCGCGGCGGAAGTCGTGGGCCGTGCCGTGCGGCACGTGGTCGAAGAAGCCGGCGTTGTCGACCGGCACCGGCGGGGTGTCGGTGCTCGTGCGCTGCTCGAAGAGGTAGAACTCGATCTCCGGGTGCGTGTAGAACGTCAGGCCCTTGTCCGCGGCCTTGGTGAGCGCCCGTTGCAGGACGAAGCGGGGATCGGCGGCGCTGGCGGTGTTGTCGGGCAGCCGGATGTCGGCGAAGAGCCGAGCCGTGCCCGGGCTCTCACCGCGCCAGGGCAGGATCTGGAACGTCGAGGCGTCGGGCAGCACGAGCATGTCCGCCTCGAAGACGCGCGCCAGCCCCTCGATCGAGCTGCCGTCGAAGCCGATGCCCTCGGCGAACGCCCCCTCCAGCTCGGCCGGGGCCACGGCCACCGACTTGAGCATGCCGAGCACGTCGGTGAACCACAATCGCACGAAACGGATGTCGCGCTCCTCGATGGTCCGGAGCACGAATTCCTGCTGACGATCCATGCCGTGATCCTAGGTGTACGCCGCCGCCGGGACGGGCCGCACCGGTTGTCAGCGGATCTGTGACGCCGACGCCACGGATCGGCTGACAACCGGGCGGCGCGAGCCGATCGCTAGGGTCGGGCGCATGACCGAGGAAGCCCCGCCCTACGGCACCGGCAACGCGCCCGCCGCCCCCTCCGACGGCTCGGCCGCCGCGCCGGTACGCCGCGTGCGCACCCACCACCTGCTCGCCCTCAAGGAGGAGGGCACCCGGTGGTCGATGCTCACGACGTACGACCAGTACACCGCCGCCATCTTCGACGAGGCCGGCATCGAGGTGCTGCTCATCGGCGACTCGGCCGCCAACAACGTCCTCGGCTACGAGACGACCCTTCCGGTCACCGTCGATGAGCTTCTCCCCCTCGTACGCGCGGTCTCCGGTGCCGCTCGACGCTCCCTGGTGATCGCGGACCTGCCGTTCGGCAGCTACCAGCGCGACCCGGGCCAGGCGTTCGACACCGCGGTGCGCTTCATGAAGGAGGGCCGCGCCCACGGCGTGAAGCTGGAGGGCGGCGCCGCGATGGCGCCGACCATCGCGCACCTGACGGCGGCCGGCATCCCCGTGATGGCACACATCGGCTTCACCCCGCAGAGCGAGCACGCGCTCGGCGGTTACCGCGTGCAGGGCCGCACCGACGCCGGCGACGAGCTGGTGGCTGCGGCGAAGGCGCTGCAGGACGCGGGAGCCTTCGCGATCGTGATGGAGATGGTGCCCGCGCCGGTCGCGGCCCGGGTGACGCAGGCGCTGCAGATCCCCACGGTCGGCATCGGCGCCGGATCGGACTGCGACGCGCAGGTGCTGGTCTGGCAGGACTTCGCCGGCCTGCGCGGCGGGAAGATGGCGCGCTTCGTCAAGCAGTACGCCGACCTACGCAGCACCCTGCTGGAGGCCGCGCGCGACTACCGCTCGGACGTGGTGTCGGGCACCTTCCCCGGGCCCGAGCACAGCTTCGAGAAGTAGCTACCGCTTCACCGGGCGGAGGGGTTCCTCCTCGAGCGGAGGGGTCACGTCTCCTCCGGTCGGCGGCGTACTGCTCCGCTCGGTGAGGTCGTCCGAGCGCTCGGGGGCCTTCCCGCGGGTGGGCACCGAGCGCCACATCACCGCGGCGGCGCCCAGGCCTGTCGCGCCCGACACGATCACCCCCGCGCCGAGGCTGAGCACCGCGGTCACCCCTGCGAGGACACCGGGGCCGATCGTCGAGCCGGCATCGGACAGTTCGCGCCAGATCCCGAGGAACGGCGCGCGCCCGCGCTCGGGTGAGAAGTCCGCGCCCAGGGTCATCACCATCCCGGCGCCGATCCCGTTGCCGAAGCCGAGCACGCAGGTCACCAGGCACAGCGTCACGGCGCCGTGGGTGAGCGGAATCGCCATCATCGACACGGCCATCACCAGCATCGACGGCACGGTCACCCAGCGTCGCCCGTAGACGTCCATCACCTTGCCGGCCGGATAGAAGACCAGCATGTCGATGCCCCCGCTGATGCCGTAGATCAGCGATGCCGTCGTCGGCGAGAGCGACAGGTGCTCTGCCCAGAGCGGGATCACGGCCTGCCGGGTCGCGCGGATGGCCGACACCAGCAGGACGCCCATACCGACGGTCAGGAACACCCGGCGGTAGTCGTGCAGCGTGCTCCGCACGGTCACGTCCGCCAGCTCACCGGCAGCCTTGCGTCGCGACTCGGCCTCGTGCGGCAGCTCTTTCAAGGTTGCCCCGAGCACACCGGCGAGCGCGAGCGCGACGGTGCTGACGA
Source organism: Allobranchiibius sp. GilTou73 (assembly GCF_021391335.1). Classification (GTDB taxonomy): domain Bacteria; phylum Actinomycetota; class Actinomycetes; order Actinomycetales; family Dermatophilaceae; genus Allobranchiibius; species Allobranchiibius huperziae. The sequence goes on from NZ_CP090051.1 coordinate 2,862,159, forward strand.
CGTACGCGCCGGCGAGGTGCCACAGGCTCATCGCCGCGGCCCCGATGAACGGCCCGACGAAGACCCCGATCCGCATGACGCCGCCGAGCGTGGACAGCGCGCGGGCGCGGTGGGTCGCGGGCACGGCCTCGGTCAGATAGCTCTGCCGGGCGAGCATGAAGACCGAGGCGCTGATGCCGTAGAGGACGGCGCCCGTGGCATAGATCCAGACCTCGTGGCCGACGAGGAAGAGCAGCGAGGCGAGCACGCCGACGATCGACGCCCCGATGATCGCGTGCCGCTCGCCGTAGCGGTCGGTGATGATCGAGGACGGCACGTTGAAGATCAACGAGCCGACGTTGATGAGCATGACCATAGTCGCGGCGATCGCGACGCTGGCGCCGACGTCGCGCGCGGACAGGGGCAGCACCGGGAGCATCGCGCCCTCGCCGAGCCCGAAGAGCAGGGATGGTCCGTACGCCGGGATCGCCAGGGCTCCGAAGCCGAAGCCGTCGTCGGTGGAAGTCATCTCGACGTCAAGATTAGAGCCTGCCTATGGAAGCCGCTGCCCACCCCGGTCGAGACGAGATCGGTCAGCCGGGACTCAGTCGGAGGAGCCCTTGGAGTTCCAGTCGCGGTCCTCGGCATCCCACTTCTCGGTGTTTTCCCGAGCCTTCGCCAGAGCGTTCGCGGCATCGTCCCGGCTCTGGTACGGACCCATCAGGTGGTCGGCCGCGCTCTTGTGCTCGTCGTCCTCGACCCGACCGCTGTCGACGTTGTACCAGTAGGTCATCGCGTGCTCCTGTCCACGGGAGGAATGTGCCTGTTCGCCGCCCCTACACTGGCACACCTATGCCCACGTCGACTGTCACCGCAGGCCGGGTCGGCCCGCGTCGCGCCGTGCCCGCGGGCATCGCCCGGCCGGAGTACGTCGACCGCCCGGCACCCGCTCCGTTCACGGGTTCGGAGGTCAAGGACGCGGCGACGATCGAGGCCATGCGGGTGGCGGGCCGGATCGCCGCGGGCGCGCTGCAGGCGGCTGGCGCCGCGGCTGCGCCGGGCGTCACCACCGACGAACTGGACCGCATCGGTCACGAGTACGTCCTCGACCACGGTGCCTACCCCTCGACGCTCGGCTACCGCGGCTTCCCCAAGTCGCTGTGCACCAGCGTCAACGAGGTCGTCTGTCACGGGATCCCCGACGACCGTCCGCTGGACGACGGCGACCTGGTCAAGATCGACGTCACGGCGTACATCGACGGCGTCCACGGCGACAACTGCGCCTCGTTCCTGGTCGGCGACGCCGACGAGGAGTCGCGACTGCTGGTCGAGCGCACCCGGGAGGCGATGATGCGCGGCATCCGGGCGGCGCTCCCCGGTCGCCAGGTCAACGTCATCGGTCGCGTCATCGAGAAGTACGCGGCCCGATTCGGCTACGGGGTGGTGCACGAGTACACCGGTCACGGCGTCGGCCAGACCTTCCACTCCGGCCTGGTCATCCCGCACTACGACGCGGCGCCGGGGTACGACGACGTGATCGAGGCGGGCATGACGTTCACCGTCGAGCCGATGATCAACCTGGGCGGGTCGGCGACGCAGCTGTGGGACGACGGCTGGACCGTCATCACCGCGGACCGGTCGCGCTCGGCGCAGTTCGAGCAGACCATCCTCATCACGCCCACCGGACCCGAGATACTCACCACCGTCTGAACATCCTGCGCATCCCCGCTTCCGGCACCCGCCGGCCGCCCTTCGAAGGAGAGTCCATGTCGACCACTCACCCCCTCGGTATCGACGTCGGCGGCACCGGCATCAAGGGCGCGCCGGTCGACCTGCGCACCGGTGAGTTCGCGGCGGACCGCCTGCGGATCGACACCCCGAAGGAGTCGACGCCGGACGCCGTCGCCGACGTGATCGAGAAGATCGTCGACCACTTCAAGGACCTGGTCGGCGAGCAGCCCATCGGCGTCACGCTCCCGTCGGTCGTCACCCACGGCGTCGTACGCAGCGCCGCCAACATCGACCAGTCGTGGATCGGCACGAACGTGGAGGAGCTGCTGCAGGGCCGCCTCGGCCGACCGGCAACGGTGCTCAACGATGCCGACGCCGCGGGTGTCGGCGAGCTGCGCTTCGGCGCCGCGCGCAACACCGAGGGACTGGTGCTGGTCTCGACGCTCGGCACCGGTATCGGGTCCGCGCTGCTGAACAAGGGGCAGCTGGTGCCCAACTCCGAGCTGGGCCACCTGGAGATCGACGGGCACGACGCCGAGAGCAAGGCGTCCAGCGCCGCGAAGGATCGCGATGAGTTGTCGTGGGAGGACTGGGCCGCGCGGCTGCAGCGCTACTACAGCCACGTCGAGGACCTGCTCTGGCCGGACCTGATCGTGGTCGGCGGAGGGGTCTCCAAGAAGGCCGACAAGTTCCTGCCGCTGCTGCACCTGCGCGCGCCGATCGTGGCTGCCCAGCTGCGCAACGCCGCCGGCATCGTCGGAGCGGCGTACGAGGCCGTGGAGTCCGCGAAGGCCGAGGGCACCCACCGCGAGTAGCCCCTCCGGTCAGCTACGCGAGACGCGCAGGCCGAGGAACTGCGCGAGGCTCTCGATCTCGCGGTCGACCGCGCGCGTCATGGCCGCGGTGAAGTCGACGTCCTCGTGCACCGCGTTGACGCGCAACAGTCCCGCGTCGAGATCCGAGGCGGCGTCGAGCTTCCCCACGAAGCTGTCGCCGTAGAGGATCGGCAGCGCGAAGTAGCCCCACCGTCGCTTGGCGACCGGCTTGTACATCTCCAGCTGGTAGTCGAACCGGAAGATCTCGGTGAGCCGTTTGCGGTCCACCACCAACCGGTCCAGCGGTGACAACAGCGCGGCCCGGCCGCGGAACGGCAGGCCGAGCTGCGCCGGGTCGACGCGCCAGGTGCCCGCACCCCCTCGATGACGGCGTCCTGCCCGGCGTCGCCGACGTCGTACGGCTCGCCCGGCGGTTTGCTGACCGATGCTCGCGCGATCCCCAGCGAGGTCAGGCGTCGTCGGTCGCGCTCGGCGACGGCAGGCCCGACCTCGACCACGTCGGTGGTGGGGTAGACCCGCTCCGCGAGGTCCCAGAGCCGCTCGCGGCCCTCGCGGGATGCCACCGCGATCTCGCCACGGGCCTCCATCAGATCGAGCATGCGCGGCACGTTGCGGTTGTTGTTCCACCCCGACGACCGCCACGGCACCACGCAGGTGTCGGGCAGGTCACGAGCCACGGTCGGGCCGTCAGACCGCAGGATCTGCAGAAGGTCGTCATGGAAGGCCTGATTGGCGCTCAGCCACCGCTGCAGCCCGACGCGCCACGGCACGGCCTCCGGTCCCGACACCTTCCCGGGCCAGGTCGCCATCTGCGCCCGGAAGAGCGCGATGTCCTCGCCCGGCCGCAGCAGCCCGGCGTACTCCACGACCCGCCCGGAGTCGAGTAGGTCGTCGAGTTCGGCCGGCTCGTACGCCGCGCCGAGCCGGCTCCAGCAGACGAGGTCCACGTTGGGCGCCACCGCGGCCGTCAGGTCGACCTGGATCAGGCACAGATGCCGGATGACCGATAGCAGGTCGGTGGGCCGGGAGGCGTCGAGCAGCTGCGCCCGCACCGCGATCCGGCGGGCATCGCGTCGCGTCAGGCGGTGCACCATCGCCTCACCGTAGGGCGAGGGAGTGACACCCGGTGGCGATCCCGCTCAGCCGGGCGTCAGGCGGTGGTGCTCTGCGGCTTCCCCGACCGCGCCGCACGAACGGCGGCCTCGACCGCTCCGCGAGGGTCGCGCAGGGCGCCCCGGACGGCCGGCACGCCCCGCTTGAGCCCGCGGCGTACGACGGGCAGGGCACGCTCGAAGGTCGAGTAGAGCGGCGACAGCGGCACGTCCCAGGTGCCGAGCAGTAGGTCCTCGTGTGTGGCGAACTGCCGTTTGAAGTCGGAGATCCCGTCGTTCAGCAGCCCGTTGAAGTCGTAGCGCGACACCCCTGCCTCGCGCATCTGCGTCATCGCGTGGAACTTCAGCCCGTAGTTGAGGCGCAGCTTCATGCCGCGCAGATTCACCCCGCCGTAGAGCTCGAACGCCGTCGTGCCGGAGACGACCAGCCACACGAAGGCGACCAGCTCCTCGCCCTCCCACGCCGCGAGCAGCCGGGACCGATCGCCCAGCAGGTCGCGGATGCCGCGGTGGTAGGCGTCGTCGTGCACCGCGAAGTCGGCCCGCTGCGCCGTGGCCCGGTTGATGGCCAGCACTGCGTCGAGGTCGCCGTCCGTGGTGACCTCGCCGAAGCGGACGCCCTCCGCGCGGAAGGACTTGCGCACGTTCTGACGGGTGGAGGAGGTCAGCCCCTTCATCAGGGTCTCGTCGTCGGCGCGCACGTCGACGATGAGCGTGCGCGGGATCAGGCCCGTGTTGGTGCTGCGCCGGAACCCCGCGGCCTCCACCTCCGCGAGCCAACCGACCGGTGCCCGCTCCTGCAACACGGCGATCTGGGTCTCGTCGGCGCCCTTCTCCAGCGGCGCGCCCGGCTGCTCCCAGTCCGGCTCGATGCTCAGCGCGATCGGGCGGTGGGTGGTGCGGACGTACTCGGTCAGCGCGGCCAGCACCGGCCCGCGGTCCTCCTCGGCGGCCTGGGGTCCGCGCGGGATGTAGGCGAGGCTGCGGAACGGGCGGGGCAGCGTGCGCAGCAGCACCTGGGCGCTGCCGATCGTGCGGTCGCCGTCGTGCACGACCAGACGGTCGGCGCTCCACTCGTACCGCGACTTGAGCTCGCCCCACCCCCCACAGCTGCAGCGGGTGACCGCCGGCCTCGTCGACGAGCGCGTCCCACTCGGTCTGATCGCGGCAGGGGGTCACCGTGAGCGTCATGGACGGCAGGGTATCCGGCGCCGTACCGATCGCCGCCATCCGTCGACAGCGCGGGTCGCTGTCGCGGATGTGGCGGGTGGGTCAGAACTGCGCGGGGTTCCCGTCGGCGAGATCGCGCAGCTGGACGCCACCGTCGGCCCCGAACCGCTGCACGTGCCCGACGTACATGCCTCGCCCGACCTCGGTCAACAGCGCATCGTGGATCGGGACGATCGAGCTGGGCGCCACCCGGCGGACGAATGCGATGACCTCCTTGAGGGCCGACCACGGTGCGCAGATGGGCACAGCCAGGACGTCGACCGGTCCCGGCTCGGCGTCGAGCGCGTCGCCGGGGTGGAAGAGGCTGGGCTCGCCCTCGGAGGTGAGCTTGACGCCCACGTTCTCGATGCGCGGCAGCTGCTCGTAGATGACGGCGTGTTGCACGCCGAACGGCTCCACGGTGACCTCGCCGATCGTGAACGGCTCGCCCTGCCGGGTCACGGACACCTCGACGTCGTCCAGTTCCGCAGCCGTGCCGGGGTCGGTGTGCACGGCCACGCCCGGGTTGGCGGCCACCAGCGCGGCCAGCTTGTCCGGCTGTACGTGGTCGGCGTGCTGGTGGGTGACCAGGATCGCGTCGAGACCGGTCAGACCGTCGTACCTCGAGAAGCTTCCCGGGTCGATCAGCATTCGGGCGGAGGGGTATTCGACCAGCAGGCAGGCGTGTCCCAGGTGTGTGATCTGCATGCTCCGCACGGTACGCCGCGGCCCAAGCTGCCGCCCGTAGGATCTCGGGGTGCGTTTCATCGGCGAATCCCCTGCCCACGACCTGACCTACAACGACGTCTTCATGGTGCCCTCGCGGTCCTCGGTCACCAGTCGGCTGGAGGTCGACCTGCGGACGCCGGACGGTGTCGGGACGACGCTGCCGCTGGTCGTGGCCAACATGACCGCGGTGTCCGGGCGCCGGATGTCGGAGACGGTCGCCCGCCGCGGCGGGATCGCGGTACTGCCGCAGGACATCCCGGTGCACGCCGTGCAGGAGACGATCGACGCGGTCAAGGCGAGCCACACCGTCTTCGAGTCGCCCGTGACCATCGGGCCCGACGAACCGGTCGGCGCGGTCCTGGCGCTGATGGGCAAGCGCGCGCACCGGGCGGCCGTCGCCGTCGACGGGGCCGGGCGACCTGTCGGCATCGTCAAGGAGTCGCAGTGCCTGCGGGTGGATCGCTTCACCACGGTCGGGCAGGTGATGAGCGAGGACCTGGTGACGGTCCCCGCCGACGCCGATCTGCGCGAGACCTTCGACGTGCTCGTGAAGGCGCACCTGGAGTTCGCGCCCGTGCTCGGCGCGGACGGCGTGCTGGCCGGGGTGATCACCCGCAAGGGCATCCTGCGCTCGACCATCTACTCCCCGGCCCTCGACGGCGACGGTCGCCTGGCGCTCGGCGTGGCCATCGGCATCAACGGCGACGTCGGCGACAAGGCCAAGACCATGCTCGCCGCGGGCGCCGACGTGCTCGTGGTCGACACCGCCCACGGGCACCAGGACAAGATGATCGACGCGCTCGGACTGGTCCGGGCCGCCCGGGACGCTCACGAGGACGCGATCGGCGTACGGATCCCGGTCGCGGCGGGCAACGTCGTGTCCGCGCTGGGTGCGCGCGACCTGGTCGCCGCGGGCGCCGACATCGTCAAGGTCGGCGTCGGCCCCGGCGCCATGTGCACCACGCGGATGATGACAGGCGTCGGCCGGCCGCAATTCTCGGCCGTGCTGGAATGTGCAGCTGCCGCAGATGAACTCGGCGCCTACGTCTGGGCCGACGGCGGCGTGAAGTATCCGCGGGACGTGGCGCTCGCACTCGCCGCCGGTGCGTCCTCGGTGATGATCGGTTCGTGGTTCGCGGGCACCTGGGAGAGCCCGGGAGACCTCAACCGCGACGCCGACGGACGGCTCTACAAGGAGTCCTTCGGTATGGCGTCCGCGCGGGCGGTCGGCAACCGCAGCGCGGGCCGCAGCGCCTTCGACCGGGCCCGTCTCGGCATGTTCGAGGAGGGCATCTCCTCCTCGAAGATGTATCTGGACCCGCAGCGTCCGGGGGTCGAGGACCTGATCGACGGGATCGCTGCGGGGGTCCGCTCCAGCTTCACCTACGCCGGCGCGCGCACCATCGGCGAGTTCCGCGACCGCGCCGTGGTCGGCGTACAGAGCGCGAGCGGGTACGACGAGGGTCGCCCCCGCGAGACGTCCTGGTAGATCCGGCGGTCAGCCCCAGCGACCGGAACGGCGCTCGGCACGCGCGGCGCGACGAGCCGAGCGCGGATCCATGGGGTCCTTCGAGGACGCCTCGAACTCGTCGGGGAAGAAGATGCGCCGCCCGAAGGACCAGTAGGCCGACGACAGCATCACCACGACCACGATCCCCCACCACGGTGCGCCCGCCAGCCCGATCAGCACCGCGTACACGGGGATCAGGAAGCTGATCGCGGATCCCACGGCGTTCGACCTGCTCATCATGTCCCCTCGCGAGCGAGCGTCTGATGCAGCGACTTTAGCGGCGGCCGCGGCCCGAGGGCGCGGTATCGGCGAAGAGGTGGACGAGCTGGCCGGTACGCCGGATTCTGTCCGGCGCCGCTGTTACCGGCGGCGCCGTGGCGACCATCCATCTAGGGCCGTCGTTGCCGACGGCCTCGAGCGACCTACCCGCATGCTCGGGCGGGCCGCCCTCGAACGCATGCTGTCTGGTCTTGCTCCGGGTGGGGTTTACCGAGCCGCACCGGTCACCCGGCACGCTGGTGGTCTCTTACACCACCGTTTCACCCTTACCGCCACGCCGCGGCCGGGCCGAAGCCCTGCCGCGCCGCAGACGGCGGTCTGTTTTCTGTGGCACTTTCCCGCGGGTCACCCCGGGTGGCCGTTAGCCATCACCCTGCCCTGTGGAGTCCGGACGTTCCTCGGCGAGCAGTCCTTGCGGGTGCTCGACGCGGCCGCCTGGCCAACTCGTCCACGAGGGGTCACCCTAGCCGGAAGGTGACGGTGTGCGCGCCGACGTCCGTGGCCACCAGCACCACCCGTACGACGTCACCCGGAGCCGCGTCCCCCGGACAGCTGGCCAGCACCGCGATATCGCGCAGCTGCACCTGGATCGCCTTGTCGTTCCTGGCGACCACGACCGCCTCGAAGGTCTCGCCGACGCGCGCACTCAGCACGGCCGCCTCCACCGCGTCGTCGCACGCGTGACCGACCGCGGAGGCGACCTGGTCGCGCGACCGCATGATGTCCGGAAGGGTGGGCAACGCCTGGCGCGCCCAGTCCGGCGGAGCCTGACCGCTGCTGACCGCCCCGCAGATGGCCAGCCCGAAGCGGTCCACCAGCCGGCGTAGCGGAGCCGTCACGTGCGCGTACGGCGCCGCGACGGCAGCCTGCTCGGTCTCGGCCGGCACCTCACCGTCGAACGGGGTGTACCCGGCGCCGCGGAACAGCGAGGTCGCGTCGTGGATGAGAGCGAGGTGCTTGGGGTCGGTGCGATCGAGGCCGGCGATGAACTCGCCGTACGCCTGACCCCGCGGCCAGGTGATCCCGAGTGCCTCCGCGCGCCGACGGAACGTGTCGATCGCGTCCTGCGGCGGCGCGGGCATCGTGCGCAGGATCCCCACCTTGGCCTCGAGCATCATGGTGGCGGCGCACATCCCGGCGAGCAGGGAGATCTGCGCGTTCCAGTCCTCGCTCGGCACCGGCGGCCGGAACTGCAGGCGGTACGTGCCGTCCTCGTCCTGTTGCACTTCCTGCTCCGGCATCGGCAGGTCAGCGCCACCGCGTTTGCGCTGCAACGCGATCCGCAGCTCGCCGATCTCCTTCAGCAGTCGCAGCCCGTCGGGTGCGTCGGCACCGATCTGCTGCTGCACACCGTCGTAGTCCAGGCGCGCGATGCTGCGGACCCGCGCCAGGTAGACCTGCGCGGCCCGTACGTCCCCCGACGCGTCCAGCTCGATGTCCCAGACGTACGCCCCGCGCACCTGGTCGGGCAGCAGGCTGGCGGCGTCCTCACTCAGCACGGTCGGGTGCAGGGGCACCCGCATGTCGGGTAGGTAGACGGTCTCTCCGCGGGCGCGCGTCTCCTGGTCGAGCGCCCCGCCGGGGACGACGTAGGCCGCGACGTCGGCGATCGCGTAGCGCACCCGGTAGCCGTCGTCGGTCCGCTCGAGATACATGGCCTGGTCCAGATCGGTGGACCCGGGCGGGTCGATGGTGAAGAAGGGCACCGCCGTCTCGTCCCTCTCGGGCAATGTCGTTGCCGTGGCGGCTTTCTCGGCCTCGGCGAGAGCCGGCTGCGGGTAGTCCGGACTCAGCTTGTGCTCGGCCCGGATCGCGGTGAACGCCTGCTCCAGCGGCCCGGGGTCGGCACTCGTCGGATCGGCCTGGGGTGCGCGGACGACACGGGGCAGCATGCCGGTCACTGTACGCAGCGCATCCCCCTCAAGTCCGGACCCGCAGACGCCTTCCGGTCACCCGGCGGACGTCAGCGAGACGGCGCGGTAGACCCGCGCCCGGGCGCTGGCCGGCCCCATGCAGGTGAGCCGATCCGGTGCCGACCAGGACATGACCACGCCTACCGTGACGTCGCCGTCAGGGCCGCTGACGGTCACGTCCGCGCGATCGTCGACGACCCGGCTGACGCGCCGTACGACCAACGCGCCGCTGGTCGGGAGTGACAGTTCGCGGTGGGCGTGCGCGAGCGCGGTCTGGGCGATCGGCGACATGCCGAACCATCCGCGCAACAGCTCCAGCGAGACCTCTCCGCGCAGGATCCGGTCGACGAGCCCGGGAGCGGCGTCCGGCGTCACTCGCCCGTAGAGCGCACCGGTCGGCAGCGCCAGCAGGTTGGCGGCGAACCGGTCACCTCCGACATGCGTGGTCTCCCACACCCGCCCCGGCAGCAGCCGGTGCAGCATGACGGCAAGTGGGCGACCCCGCAGAGCACAGCAGGCGTCATGCCGTCCGTGGGTGCAGACAAGGAGCAGCGGATCGGTGTCGACGACCGCGTCGTCGGGGAGCCACCCGTCGTCGAGGGAGTCGGCCGATTCCAACTGACCGACGAGAGTGTCGAGAGAGTCGACCGACCACCAGGTCGTCCGCGCGACGCCGGACCGTACGTCGGCCACCGCCACCCGGTGACCGCCACCGTCGTCAGCGTGGCGACCGGGGCTGCGAATCGCCTGCAACCGCAGGCCCGCCGCCGCAGCGAGGTGATCGATACGGAATGCCACCGCAGGATCGGCATGACTCTCCCGCAGACCTTCACGACCCCACGGGCCGGGCTGCTCCACGAGCAGGAGCCGAGGGGACGGCGGCGCCGTACCGATCATCGGGTCACCGCGCAGGTCCGCCTGGAGGGCGCATCGCTCGGGTGTCTCGCGCGGCACGGGTAGCGCAGGCGGCACGGGCGACAGCGGCGGCACAGTCACGAAGCGCCGGCGGGCACGACGAGTCCCTCGCGCAGCAACCGGCGCACCAGCGTCACCGCGTCATCTCCCGCCAGGTCCGGCACCTGTCCGATGGCGACGACGCGACCGGAGAGCAGTTCGCGCAGCCCGGCCTCCACCGTCGCGGGCAGCGTCAGGGACCGGCCACCGAGGACGAGGGTGATCTTGTCGCCGGCCGGACGCAGCGACCACCGCAGCCCGTGTCGTACGACGACGGCGTCGCCGGCCCCCAGAGACTGCGCCGCCTCGATCTGAGCGAGCGGGGACAGTGGCTGCGGGCGGGTGCGGTCGGCGAGATGGCGACCGACGGCGGCTGCCACCCGCGCGACGTCCAACCGGTCGATCGCGCGGTGCAGTGCGTCCTGGGTCGCCTTCAACTCGGTGTCCAACGCTGCCGGGTCGGACAGGTCGACGCCCATGGGCAGCGAACGGCGCAGCTCGACATCGTCGACCAGGGTCGCCAGCGCCTGCTCGGCGAGGAAGGCGCGCGTGACGGGGTGGACACCCACCGTCAGATGACCTGAGACACCGCCGAGAGCGGTGGCCGAGTGCAGATAGCCGCGCGGAAGGTAGAGCGCATCGCCGGGTTCGAGCAGCGTGTCGATCAGCGGCTCTTCGCTCGCGCGGGCCTGCACCGCCGCGCGGCGCTGGTCCCACGGCTGGTCGCGCAGCGGCGCGTCGAGGACCGGCTGGTGGACCCGCCAGCGCTTGCGCCCGGCGAACTGCAGCACGAACACGTCGTGCACGTCGTAGTGCGGGGAGAAGCCGGTGTTCTGTGCAGGGGTGATGTAGGCGTTGACCTGGATCGGGTGACCGAGTTGCGCGGAGAGCGCGGCTCCGAAGTCGACGACCGGCGGCCACACCCGGTGCAGTCCCTGCAGCACGAGGGTCGCCCCGTCGGCGAACTCCGTGAGCACTCGGTCATCGGCCACCTGGTCGGCGATCTCGGCGCCCGCACCGCCCCCCGCGCGTGAAGCGACCGGCAGGGATCACGTCACCGTTCTTGGCCATCCGGAGGAACGGGGTACGCAGCCCCCGCCGTGAGACCAGTTCGTCGACGGCGTCGAGGTCGAGCAGGTCCGCGAACCCGTCACCCGGTAGCTCGGCCGCACGACGGAGGAGGGGCTGCCGCGCCCAGTACATCGCGGCGAACTCCTGCGCCGACAGGCCGGTCGCGCGTTGCAGCGGATCGAGCGTCACGGCTGTCCTCCTTGTCGTGCGGACGTGCGTCGGGCGACGAGACGCTGTCCGTCCCGCCGCCCGACGTCCATTATGAGCGGGCAGATCAGGCGGAGCCGTCCGCGCCGCCGTCCTGCTGGCCCGGGGTGCCGGACGCACCGCCGTCAGCGGGGCCCTCGGAGCCACCGCCGCCCGCGCCACCATCGGCGCCGCCGTCCTGCTGACCCGGGGTGCCGGACGCACCACCGTCAGCGGGGCCCTCGGAGCCACCGCCGCCCGCGCCACCATCGGCGCCGCCGTCCGCGCCACCGTCGCCGCCCGCGCCACCATCGGCGCCGCCGTCCTGCTGACCCGGGGTGCCGGACGCACCGCCGTCACCGGGACCTTCGGAGCCACCGCCGCCCGCGCCACCATCAGCGCCGCCATCCTGCTGACCCGGGGTGCCGGACGCACCGCCGTCAGCGGGACCTTCGGAGCCACCGCCGCCCGCGCCACCATCAGCGCCGCCATCCTGCTGACCCGGCGTACCGGAGGCACCGCCGTCAGCCGGCCCCTCGGTCCCACTGTCGCCACTCGTGATGTCACTGTCCTCGAGCATGCCGATTCCTTTCCTCGAGCGTGGATGCCGAATCCGACACCGCACTTTTCATATTCCCAGATCCGCGCTCTTGCAAACCGTGAACGGAGAAGGAACAGCAGGGGGATTCACGACGGCGTCTCATGCTGCGCCCCGCCCGGCAACATCGGGCCGCCCCGGCATGAGTCCGGGGGTGAGGTCCCAGGTGACGCCGGTGGTGGTGACGGTGGCGGTGAGCAGGTCGCGGTGCACGATGGTGTGGTGCCTGGCGCACAGCAGTGCTGCGTTGCTCAGGGTGGTCTGTCCGCCGGCCCACCAGGGCCTCACATGGTGGGCATCGCACCAGTCCGGTGGCCGGTCGCAATCGGGGAAGGTGCAGCCGTCATCGCGGTGGATGATCGCCGTTCGCAGGCCGCCGGTGAACAGGCGTTTGGTGCGGCCGACGTCCAATGGTTCGGACTCGCCACCCAGGACGGCGGGGATGAGGTCGGCGTCACAGGCCAATCGCCGTAGGGTCCCGGCGTCGAGCAGGTCGCCGTTGATGCTGCGCCCGATCCCGGGTAGGTGACTGGGTGGATCATCACCGCCGCTAGATCCGAGTTTCCCCGCCACGTGCAACTGGTCGATGAGGGTCTGGTGGTCCAGGGTGATCACGATCTTGGCCGACCCTCCGACGGTGCCGCTGCTGTGGGAGCGGTCCCCGTCCAGTAGTCGGGCCGCCACCTCGGCGAGCTCGGTCAGTGCATCCGCACGCCGCTTGCCCGGGGTGCGGGTGTCCCGCTCCGCGACTGCGCCAGGAGCACTGGGGGCCGCGCTCGGCGTCGGGTCGGTCGCGGCATCAGCAGTGTTCCCCTCAGAGCGGGGTGCGGAAAGAGCCTGGATGGCGTGTTTGATGACCGCGGCGTGACCGGTGGACAGGTCCGCGGTCAACCGGGTCAGCCCGTTGGGCAGATCGGCCCAGGTCAGCGTCTCACACGCCTGCTGGTGCTCCTCCTGCGCGACCAACACCTCGGGGGCGAACCGGGCGATGATCCGCGCCGACAGGTCCCGCAACGTGCGGGTCCCGGTGTGCGAGAGCGCCAGGTACCAGCACAGCACCTCATCCCGATCCGCACCGGGGATCACCGGCAACACCTTCGGGACCTCCCGCAACGCCACCTGCGCACAGTGCACCGTGACCACCCCCGCGGCCAACGCGTCCGCCACGACCCGGTTGCGCGGGTCGGCGCACCCCGTGGCGACCGCCCCGATGCGGCGGAAGACAGCCGGCTCGGCTGTCACGGGCGCACCCGCCATACCGGCGGCGTTGGATTCGGCGACACACGCACCGACCCATCCGCCGGCATCGGTCGCGGTGGAGTTGGCCACGACCCCGCGGGTGACCGCCTCGGTCGTGGCGACCGCCGCCAGCGACTCCGCCCGGGAGACCAGGCCGACCATGGTGGCCACGAACCCGCCCAGCTGCCCCTCGCTCAACTGGTAGAGCGCACCGGGCCAGTCCCTCAGGCGGGAAGTGAGGACGTCCAGGTCCGCGAGCAACCCCGCCGCCACACCCGGACCCGATGGGGCGACCTCCGGGGGCGCAGGAAGCGGCGCGACGGGCACCCGTGAGATCCCCTCGACACTCATCCGCACCCACCCCTTCTTCTACTCGGCCAGCGGGTTGTAATCTGCCTCTCATCGTACGCGCGTTCGATGCCGAACGCAAGGGCAGATCGAATGAATCTTCATGTTTGACAACATTATTCGAGTACCAGTTATCCACATCCCCCTTGCTCTGGACTGGTCGTCCACAGTCGCGCCGAACGCGCTGGACACAGTCCGTGCACCGCTCCCAATCCCCTGCACGTCGCACTCAAGAGCAATCCCTCTAGGGTGCGGTCGTGCTCGTGCTGCTGCCCCCGTCGGAGTCCAAGCGCGGTCGTAGCCGTGGCGCCGCCCTCGATCTCGCCCGCCTCTCCTTCCCCGCTCTGAGCGCTACGCGCGACGCCGTCCTCGACGCTCTCGGCGAGGTTTCAGCCCGACCCGACGCGGCCACAGTGCTCGGCGTCAGCCCCAACCTCACCGACGACATCGCACGCAACGCTCGATTGCGCACCGCCCCCGCCACGCCCGTCGGGCAGCTCTACACCGGAGTCCTCTACGACGCGCTCGATCTGGCCTCGCTGGATCCCGCCGCGCTGCGCCGCGCACGTCGCTGGATCCTGGTGCAGTCCGCTGCCTTCGGCGCGCTGCGACTCGGTGACAAGGTGCCGCCGTACCGGCTCTCGATGGGCGTCAACCTGCCGGGCCTCGGACCGCTGGCCGGTCTGTGGCGCGAGCCGCTGGAGGCCGAGCTCACCGCGGCGGCCGGGCGGCGGCTCGTCGTCGACTGCAGGTCGAGCACGTACGCCGCCGCATGGACCCCGCGTGGAGCCGTCGCGCGCCGCTGGGTGCGCATCGAAGTGCCGGGTGCGACCCACAACGCCAAGCACACCCGGGGGCTCGTCACCCGCGCGCTCTGCCAGTTCGACGACGAGCCGACCACCCCGCACACCCTGTGCGAGGCCTTGCAGCCGAGCTTCGAGGAGGACCTTGTCGAGCCCGTATCGGGGGCGAGACCCTGGTCACTCCGGGTCACTGCGCGATGATCAGCCGGTGACGCATCTGATTCATGAGCTCGGGCCGGTGTGGCCGGTGCTCATCTTCCTGCTCGCGATCAGCATCGTCGCGGAGGTCTGTCAGACCGCGGGCCTGTTCGAGGTCGCCGCGTTCTGGGCGGCCCGCGCCGGTGGCGGCCGCAGCGTGCGCCTGTGGCTGCTGGTCGTCGCCCTCTGCGTCGCCTGCACCGCCGTCCTCAGTCTCGACACCACGGCGGTGCTCCTCTCCCCCGTCGCCGTAGCTCTTGCCCGCCAGTGCAAGCTGCCGCCCCTGCCGTTCGCACTCACCGCCGTGTGGCTGGCCAACACGGCCTCCCTCTTGCTCCCCGTCTCCAACCTGACCAATCTGCTCTCGTTGCAGACGTTCTCGCATCTCGGTGGCCAGTCGGCGTACTTCCGCACCGCCTGGTTACCCGCCGTGACAGCCGTGGTCGCCACCGTCGTGATAATCGCCGCGCTGCACCCCAGGGTGCTGCGAGGCGGGTACGACATCCCGCAGGCTCCCGCTCCGCGCGACAAGGCGCTCGTGATCCTCACCGGCGCCACCTGCGTGGTGCTGGCACCCCTCTTCGTCAGCGGGATCACCCCCGCGATCCCGGCCGTCGTCGCCGCCATCGTGTTGGTGGCCGCCCTGGCCGTCCGAAACCGACCGGCGTTGCGCGACCTGACGGTGCCCTGGACCCTCGCCCTCGGGGTGCTCGCGCTCTTCGTCGTCGTCGAGATCGCCCGCCAGCACGGGCTGGACAAGGTCCTGGCGGACCTCGTCGGCGGCGGTCACGGCGTATCGGCCGACTTGCGTCTGGCAGGCGTGGGTGCGGTGACGGCGAACGTCGTCAACAACCTTCCTGCCTACCTCGCGTTGCGCCCCACGGCCGCCGACACTCCGCAGCGCGCACTCGCGCTCCTGGTCGGCGTCAACACCGGCTCGATCGTGCTGCCCTGGGGCTCGCTCGCCACCTTGCTGTGGCGGGACCGTTGCAAGCGGGCCGGCCTGCAGATCAACACACTCCGGTTCATCGGCGAGAGTGCCGCCGTGGCCCTGGTCACGGTCGTGGCGACCACGCTGGTCATCCACTGAGCCGACTCAGAGCGCGCGTCGGTAGAAGTCCTCCACGGTCCGGTAGCCGAGCTGGTCGTAGAGCGCGCGCGCCCCCGTGTTGGGCGCGAAGACGTTGAGGCCCAGTCCGGTCCGTCCACTCGCCCGGCAATGTGCGGCTCCGGTCTGCATGATCGCGCGACCCAGGCCACGACGTCGGTGGTCCTCGGAGACCTGCACGTCGTAGACGAAGGCGTGCGGTAGGTGCGCGCCGATCCACAGCAGACCGACGGGCACGTCACCGTCGTACGCCGTCCAGAGCCACTGCCCCTCGGAGTCGAGGCCGTCGGGAAGCAGCCGCTCGTACGACTCGCGGGCGTTCGCGGTCGCGACGTCCGGCGGCTCGCCCGCGTCGGCCCGTTCCTGCGCGTAACCCTCGACGGCCTCCGTCCGGTATTCCTCGAACTGGGCGTCCGTCATCGGCCGCAGCTCGACGCCACCACTCACCGACGGGTCGTCCACTCCGAAGGCCAGGTCCATCTGCGACGCGGAACGTTCGGCGCCGAGAGCGCTGACGAGCTCGCCGCCGTGCACGTCCCCGGGCCAGCACACCGCGGTGATCATCCGGGTGCCCACGCGATCCGCGTACGCGGTCACTGCCGTGACAGCCTCCGCCAGGCGACCGGTCGGCAGGGTGCAGTCCCCCACCCGCACGCCGCCGTCGCGCGGATCGCGCCGCAGCCAGAGCCAGCCACCCGAGATCGAATCACCAGCCACCAGAACTTCGTTCGCGAGCGGGCCAGATCCTCCCAGCGTCCACGACGTGTCGACGAAATCGGCCGCAGCCGCTCGTGCGCTGTCGGCATCGTGACCGCGCACCGCGAACTGCCACTGCGCGCGGCGACGCACCTCCGCGTCGCGCCATGACGCGAACTCATCCCTGCGCAACGGCCGTAGAGGGCTGAGCCCAGGACTCGCCGACCCGCTCACGGCAGGTGATGGGTCACGTTGAGGTTCTGCACGACAGCACGCCCGTCGGCCCAGACCTGCAGCGTGGTCAGGGACGCGGGATCGGCCTGCAGCATCCACGCGGTCTCTCCCGAGATGCCGAGGATGAGGGCGAGGACGACCATCAGCGGTTTGCGGTGGGTGGCCACGACCACCGTGCCACCGGGACCCGCCGCGTCCACGGCCCGCCGGAACGCTGTGGCGACGCGCGCGACGAGCTCGGTGTGCGACTCGCCGCCGTCCGGGCGGAAGTCCGCGTCCGACCGCATCTGGGACAGCTCACCCGGGTGCGCCACCTCGATCTCGGCGAACGTCAGGCCGTCCCAGGTGCCGACGTCCTGCTCGTCCCAGTCGGCATCGACCTGGAGCGCCACACCGAGCGCCCGGGCAGCCGACTCCCCGGTCTCTCTGGCCCGCGTGAGCGAGGAGGACACCACGTGCACCGCTCCGGTGAGTCGGGCGGCCAGCTCGTCCGCCGCGGCGGCCGCCTGACGGCGACCCTGCGCGTTCAGGCTCGGGTCGGCCCCACCCCCGCCCGTCCAGCTTCTGCCCGACCGTGAAGTCCGTGACACCGTGCCGCAGCAGGACGATGGTGGTCGCCGTCGCGACATCCGGTCGGCGTGCGGTCGTGGGCGCCTGCGGCGCGACGGGTTCGGTGTCGAAGAGCGTCCCGGTGTGATCCACCGTGTCCCCAGCGGCCGCAGGGGTGCCTGCCTCGGCAGCGGGTGCGCTATCGATGCCGTCGGGGCTCCACAGGTCCCGTACGACGCTCCGCCCGTCCATCCCGTCGTTGCTGAGCTTGTCAGCGTCCTTGTTGATCTCGCGCGGTATCCACGTCCAGGTGACGTCGCCGCCCAGCGCACGCCGCCGGCGTACGAAGGAGTTCGCCTCCAGCGCAAGCCTCTTCATGTCCTCGTGCTTGATCTTCCAGCGGCCGGCCATCTGCTCGACGACCAGCTTGGAGTCCATCCGCACGGCGACCCGCGCACCGGGGTCGATCGCCTCGGCGGCCTCGAGCCCGGCGATCAGACCGGAATACTCCGCGACGTTGTTGCTGGCCTTGCCGAGAGGTGCGGCCCGCTCGGCCAGCAGCTCCCCGGACGCGGCGTCCCGCACCAGCGCGCCGTACCCGGCCACACCGGGATTGCCCCGGGAACCGCCGTCCGCCTCGACGATGAGTTCGCGCGCCACCGGCTCACAGCCCCGATTCCGCGGTCCGCACCAGGATGCGTCCGCATTCGTCGTGCCGCAGCACCTCGTCGTCGGCCGCCCCGCGGATGCGCGCCAGCTCGGACTGATCGATCTCCAGTCCGCAACCACCGCAACGCCGTTGACTCAACGCGGCCGCGCCGATACCGCCCCGCTGCTCACGGATCCGGGTGTAGAGGTCGAGCAGGTCCTGGCCGACCCCGGCCGCGACATTGGAGCGGTCCGCGGTGATCCGCTCCCGCTCGGTGGTGAGCTCGCGCAGCTCTCCCCCACGCTCGCCCTCCAGCTTGTCCAGGCGGGCGCGACCCGTCTCCAACTCCTCCTCGCGTCGGGCCAGCGTGGTGCGCAGCTCCTCGGCGCGCTCCATGACCTCCAGCTCGATCTCCTCCAGGTCCCCCTGCCGCCGCGCCAGTGCCTCCAGCTCGTGCTGCAGCGCCTGCAGGTCCTTGGCAGTGCCCTGACCGGCGTCGAGCCGGGACTGGTTGCGCGCCGCACGGTCGCGGACCTGCTGCACGTCGACGTCTGCCCGGGTGATCTCACGGTCGACATCGGACAACGCCGTGCGCGCGAGCACGACCTCCTCCTCGGCGGTGCGGACCTGCTGCTGGGCCTGCTCGACCTCGGCGTTGAGCGGGAGGGTGCGCTCCCGGTGCGCGATCTGGTCCAGGCGGGTGTCGAGCTTCTGCAGGTCGAGCAACCGCCACTGGCGACTGGTGTCAGCTTTCACGGGAGCTCCTGGAGTATTGAGGTGTGCGATCCGGGGTCGGACGTCCCACGGTGAAGTCCCACGGGTCGGTCCGCAGATCGGAGACGTGCGTGACGATACGTGCCTGCAGCGCCTCCGCGAGACGCGACGCCGCCGCGGCGAGCCACAACTGCTCCGTCGCGTAGTGCCCGGCGTCGATCAGGTACGGCGGTCCGTCGCCCGCCTCCTCCCGCGCTTCGAGCGCCGGGTGGTGGCGCAGGTCGGCCGTGACGTAGACGTCGGCGCCGTGGGCGCGTACGTCGTCGAAACGGTCGTCGCCCGCCCCGCCCATCACCGCCACGGTCTGCACCAGGGCGCTCGGATCCCCTGCGACGCGTACGCCGACCGGCGTCGCAGGCAGCGCGTCGGCCAGGCGGGTCGCGAACTCCCGCAGCGTCACCGCCTCGGGCAGACGGCCGACGCGCCCGATCGGCTGCCCGTCCTCCATGCCCAACGGCGCGCAGTCGTCGGGCAGACCGGCCGCAGCCGCCAGGGCGTCGTTGACGCCGGGCCGGGCGATGTCGGCGTTAGTGTGCGCGCAGTAGATGGCCAGGTCGGCGACGACGGCCGTGGTGACGACGGCACCCTTGGCGGTGGTGGTGGCGACCGAGTGCACCCCGCGCAGCAACAGCGGATGGTGGGTGACCAGCAGATCGGCCCCGGCCTCGACGGCCTCGTCGACGACCGCCCGGGTCGGATCGACGGCGAAGTGCACGCGGCGTACGGGTTGCGCCGGATCGCCGGTGACCAGCCCGACCTGGTCCCACGACGCCGCCGTCTCCGGCGGATAGAACCCGTCCAGCACCGCCACCACCTGGGCCAGGCTCATGTCGTGCGCACTCGTCGTCATGGCGACCATTCGTACCAGCAGCAGGCCGGGCGGGCGATGCAGGACGTCGGCCCGTCCTGCCGGCAGGCTGTTCGGAGGGAACGCGTGCTCGGCATCGGCGGTTACTTCCTGCGAGCGGCGGACCCGGCGGCTCTCGGTGCCTGGTACCGCGAGGCCCTCGGCCCGGACGCGATGCTCGCGCAGCTGCGCGAGCATGGAGCCGACGTCACGGATGAGGTGCGGGAGGTGGAGGGGGCCGGCCGGTTCGGGTGGGTCACCGATCTCGCGGGGCACCGCATCGAGCTGTGGCAGCTCGCCTGAGACGAACGATGGGTGGGCCCGGCCGGGCTCGAACCGACGACACCCGCGGTGTAAACGCGGTGCTCTACCAACTGAGCTACAGGCCCCGAGCGACGGAGCGTGGTGATCCTAGACGACCCCGCCGCTCGACGGGTTCAGGCGTACTGCTGCTGCCGGTTGTCGTTCCGGTGGTAGTACGCCGAGCTCTCCTTGCGCCAGATCAGAATGACCACGGCGAGCCCGATGAGGAAGTTCAGGGCGCTGGACACGATGCTGATCGACCCGCCACCCTGCAGCGCCGACGATGCGAGGGTGGAGACGAGGCCGAGGGCGGACAGGCCGAACAGCACGGTCGCCACGATGCGTGCCCAGTTGTGGCCCTGCCGGTTCATGGTCGCCATCAGGATCCATACCGCCACCCCGATGAGCCCCACGACGATGGCGACCGCGATCGCCACGTGCACCGCCGTGTCGACGGCACTCGCGCTGAGGTGCGCGCTGCCGGTCTTCTTGGCGTTGTTCTTCTCGATGGTGTCGCGGAAGCGGCTCGTGCTGAACGCGTTGTAGATGACCGCGGCCAGCGACAGCGCCGCGCCGAGGAACATGAGCTTGACCGCCGTGTCCAGCGGCTTCGGCACGGTGGTGACCGGCTTCTGCCCGCGGACGCCCTCCTGCGGCATCGATGCGTATCCCTCGGCCGAACGGCCCTCTTCCCCTTGATGACTCATGGGGCGAAGCTTCCCAGATCGGGCGCCGAATCGAGCGGACAAAAGGCGGATCTGTTCAGAGCGTCGCGAGTACCTCGTGGAACCCGCTGAAGTCGCGTGCCTCGCCCGGCCCGTTGACCAGGGTCCAGCGCACGACACCGTCGGTGTCGATCAGGAAGGTGCCCCGCACCGCCATACCGGCCGGCTCCAGGAAGACGTCGTACGCGCGCGCGACCTCGCCGTGCGGCCAGAAGTCCGACAGCAGCGGGAAGCTGAATCCCTGGTCGTCGGCCCAGGCCCGCTGGGTGTACATCGGGTCGCACGAGATCCCGGCGACCTGCACGTCGGGGTTGACGAAGCGGGAGATGTCATCGCGGATCTCGCACAGTTCACCGGTGCAGATACCCGAGAACGCGAAGGGGTAGAAGACCAGCAGCACCGCCCGGTCGGCGTGCAGGGACGCCAGCGAGGTGTCCTGGCCGAACTGGTCCTTGAGGGTGAAGTCCGGAGCCTTCGACCCGACTGAAATGGTCGTGGGGTGGCTCATCGCTGTTTCGCCGTGCCGCCCTGGACGAGTTTGGTCGCGATCCAGTCGGCGCCCGCCTTCACCGGCGCGGACGCCTTGAGGCCGGCGGTCTGCGCTGCTTCCTCGATGTCCGCCGGCTCGACGGTGTCCGGGTGCCCGCTGCGGGGAGAGAGCAGCACGACGAACCCCTTGTCGGCCAGCCCGGACAGGGCGTCGACGCAGTCGTCGATCAGGTCACCGTCACCCTCGCGCCACCACAGCAGCACGGCATCGACCACACCGTCGAAGTCCTCGTCCTCGATCTGCGAGCCGATGACGCCTTCGATCGCCTCGCGGAAGCCCTCGTCGGCGTCGTCGTCCCAGCCGATCTCCTGCACGATCTGTCCGTCGGTGAATCCGAGGCGTCCGCCCAGCGTCGCCTCTCCATCTCGGGCCACAGCCGTCCTTTCTGCGCCGGCCCAAGGGGCCTGCTGTCGGTGATGTCCTGCACGGTTCGGGGATGTCGCGGCTTAGTCCACCTGCAACGGCCTGCATTTGCAACCGATCCGCGATACGTGGACGGCGCGAACCGCCCCGATGGCCCCTACCCGCTCGTACCCGAAAGTAACCGACCGCGAGTCGCAGCCGGTGACTGCGCAGGTAGAAGATGTCGGTTACGCACATGAGAGGAGCCACTCGTGGCACGCGAAGAAGCAGGCCCGATCCTGAACGGGATTCCCAGCCAGCTGCCCGACATCGACCCCGAGGAGACCGCCGAATGGCTGGACTCCCTGGACGCCGTGATCGATGAGGGCGGGCAGGCGCGGGCACGCTACGTGATGCTCAAGATGCTGGAGCGTGCCCGCGAACGGCAGATCGGGGTGCCGTCGCTGACGGCGACCGACTACATCAACACCATCCCCGCCGAGTCCGAGCCGTGGTTCCCCGGCGACGAGGAGGTCGAACGCCGCTACCGCGCCTGGATGCGCTGGAACGCCGCGATCATGGTGCACCGCGCGCAGCGGCCGGACGTCGGTGTCGGCGGCCACATCTCGACGTACGCGTCGGCCGCCACGCTCTACGAGGTCGGCTTCAACCACTTCTTCCGCGGCAAGGACCACCCGGGCGGCGGCGACCAGGTCTTCATCCAGGGACACGCGTCCCCGGGCATCTACGCCCGCGCGTTCCTCGAGGGGCGCCTCACCGAGGACCAGCTCGACGGCTTCCGGCAGGAGCAGTCCCACCGGATCGACGGTCGGCGGATGGGCCTGCCGTCCTACCCGCACCCGCGCAACATGCCGGGCTTCTGGGAGTTCCCGACGGTGTCGATGGGCATCGGCCCGATGAACGCCATCCACCAGGCGCAGTTCAACCGCTACCTGCACGGTCGCGGTCTGAAGGACACCAGCCAGCAGCACGTCTGGGCCTACCTGGGCGACGGCGAGATGGACGAGCCGGAGTCGCGCGGGCTGCTGCAGCTCGCGGCGGTCGAGGGGCTGGACAACCTGACCTTCGTCGTCAACTGCAACCTGCAGCGCCTCGACGGACCGGTCCGCGGCAACGGCAAGATCATCCAGGAGCTGGAGTCGTTCTTCCGCGGCGCCGGCTGGAACGTCATCAAGTGCATCTGGGGCCGCGGCTGGGACACCCTGCTCGGCGCCGACCGCGACGGCGCGCTGGTACACCTGATGAACACCACCCCGGACGGCGACTACCAGACCTTCCGCGCCAACGACGGCGCCTACGTGCGCGAGCACTTCTTCGGTCGCGACCCGCGCACGCGCGACATGGTCAAGGACTGGTCCGACGACGACATCTGGTGGAAGCTCAAGCGCGGCGGACACGACTACCGCAAGGTGTACGCCGCGTACCGGGCCGCCATGGAGCACCACGGCCAGCCGACCGTGATCCTGGCGCACACCATCAAGGGCTACTCGCTCGGCACGCACTTCGCCGGGCGAAACGCCACGCACCAGATGAAGAAGCTGGCGCTGGACGATCTGAAGAACTTCCGCGACTCGCTCGAGATCCCGGTGACCGACCAACGGCTGGAGGACGACCCCTACCTGCCGCCGTACTACCACCCCGGCGAGAAGGACCCCGCGATCGAGTACCTGCGCGAGCGGCGTACGAAGCTCGGCGGCGGGGTGCCCAGCCGGCGCACCGAGGGCGTCTCGCTCAAACTGCCCGGCGACAGCGCCTACGCGTCCTCCAAGAAGGGGTCGGGCAAGCAGCAGGTCGCCACGACGATGGCCTTCGTCCGCGGGCTACGAGACCTCATGCGGGACAAGGACTTCGGCAAGCACATCGTGCCGATCATCCCGGACGAGGCACGCACCTTCGGGATGGACAGCTTCTTCCCGACCGCGAAGATCTACAACCCGCACGGGCAGAACTACACCTCCGTGGACGCCGAGCTGATGCTGGCCTACAAGGAGGCCACCGACGGGCAGATCCTGCACCTGGGGATCAACGAGGGCGGATCGGTCGCGGCGTTCACCGCGGTCGGCACGTCGTACGCGACGCACGGCATCCCGATGGTGCCGATCTACGTCTTCTACTCCATGTTCGGCTTCCAGCGCACAGCCGACTTCATCTGGGCGGCTGCGGACCAGATGGCGCGCGGCTTCCTCATCGGAGCCACCGCCGGACGCACCACGCTGACCGGTGAGGGCCTGCAGCACGCAGACGGCCACTCGCACCTGCTGGCGTCGACGAATCCCGCTGTCGTCGCTTACGACCCGGCGTACGCCTACGAGACGGCGCACATCATGCAGGACGGCATCCGTCGGATGTTCGGCGACAACCCCGAGAACGTCATCTACTACCTCACGGTCTACAACGAGCCGATGCAGCAGCCGGCCGAGCCGGAGGACGTCGACGCCGAGGGGATCCTGCGCGGCATGCACCGCATCGCCGAGGGCAGCACCGAGGGCGTCGGCGACGACGCTCCCCGGGTGCAGCTGCTCGCCTCCGGTGTGGGTGTGCCATGGGCGCTCGAGGCGCAGCATTTGCTCAAGGACGACTTCGGCGTCGTGGCCGACGTGTGGTCGGTAACCTCGTGGAACGAGCTGCGCCGCGACGGGCTGGACTGCGACGAGCACGCCTTCCTGCATCCCGACGAGGAACGCCGCGTCCCCTACGTGACGAAGCGGCTGCAGGACGCACCCGGCCCCGTCGTCGCGGTCTCGGACTGGATGCGCGCGGTGCAGGATCAGATCCGCCAGTGGGTGCCGGGCGACTACGTGACGCTGGGCGCCGACGGGTTCGGCTTCAGCGACACCCGGCAGGCGGCTCGCCGCTTCTTCCACATCGACGGACCGTCGATGGCGGTGCGGGCGCTGCAGGCCCTGGCAGACCGCGGCGAGATCGACGCGTCGAAGGCACGCGAGGCCGCGGAGAAGTACCGGCTGCTCGACGTGACGGCGGGCGCCTCGGGCAACGCGGGCGGCGAGGCCTGATCACGCAGCCGCGACGGTGACGCAGGTATGACCGAGAGGCACAGGCCGACCTGTGCCTCTCGGCGCTTACCGCGCCACCGTCACTGCGTACGCCGTGTCAGGACGGCTGGCGGCTGAGCACCTCGTCGCGCGCGAGCACGGCGATGTCGGGCTGGTCGCAGATGAGCGCGTCGACCCCGGCGCGCAGGAACCTGCGCATCTCACCGAGGACGTCGCCCCAGTCCGCCTCGCGCCCGTCGCGCCGCATGTCCTCGGCCAGGAAGGCGTTCTCGGCGCGGAAGGTCCAGACGTGCACGCGCAAGCCGGCGGCGTGCGCGTCCCGGACCAGCCGGCTCGGCATGCCGAGCGTGCCGTCGGGCCGCCGAGGGAAGACCCGCGCCTTGCTCGGTCCGATGCCGTCGATCCAACTCGACAGCAGCCGCAGCCCGCGGGCGGTCAGCATCTCGTCGTACGTGCCGTGATCCGCGCCGTCGCCGAAGCCGGGCGGCACGCCGCCGTTCTCCAGCAGAAAGATCAGGGGCAGTGTCACCCCGAGCTCGTCGCGCAGCCGGATCAGACTGTGCAACTCGAAGGACTGCAGGTAGACCGGCACGCTGCCGTCGACCGCCCCGCCGCGCCGCAGCCCGTCGAGCACGGCCCGCTCCATGTCCATGCCCATCGCGCGGTAGTGCGAGGGGTGCTTCAACTCCACGCTCAGGCCGATCTCGCGGCCGAGCTCGCGCGACACCTGAGCGCGCACCCGCAGCAGGTCGTCGAACGACGCCACCCGGCACCGACCGTGGTAGATCGTGTTGGACGGTCGCAGCTGCGCGAGCCGCTCGGTCGCCCACAGCGTCCCGATCTCGGCCAGCGTGAAGTCGTCGGCGAACCACCCGGTGACCTCGATGCCGCCCACCTTGCGCGTCGTACGCCGGTCGGCGAACTCGGCGCGGTTGGCCACGTCCGTCGTACGGGACAGCTCCGGCTCGTGGCGGCAGATCAGCTGCCCGTCGGAGGTCATCACCAGATCGGGCTCCAGGGAGTCCGCGCCGAGTCGGGCGGCGAGCCGATACGACTCCACCGTGTGTTCGGGGCGGTAGCCGCAGGCTCCGCGGTGACCGACGATGAGGGGTTCACGTCCACCGGCGCCGCCGGCCTCGAGGCTCATGGCCCCACGCGATCATCCGCGCACGACGTGCCGGTGGAAGCGACGTGCCCGGCCCGTGTCGAGGTCGTGAACGGCGGGCAAACCCGCCCGGCGGTACATCGCGGCGACCGATTGTCCTCGGTTATCGAGGTCATACAAATACCCTGGGCACGTGAGTACCCCCACACACCGTCGCCTGGAGCAGCACGCCGGTGAGCTGTCCACTGCTGCCGTGCACCAGATGGAGACGTCCTACCAGTGGTACCAGGAGCTGTCGGCGTCGGACCGGTCGTGGGTGGGACTGGTCGCGCAAGCGGGCATCGCGGCGTTCATCTCCTGGCACAGCGATCAGTCGGAGGCGCCGTCGGTGGCCACCGACGTCTTCGGCAGTGCCCCGCGTGATCTGATGCGCACCGTCACCCTGCGGCAGACGCTCGACCTGGTCCGCACCGTCATCGACGTGGTCGAGCAGCACGTCGGCATGCTCGCGGCACCTGGCGAGGAGACCCGGCTGCGCGAGGCAGTGCTCACCTACTCCCGCGAGATCGCCTTCGGCGCGGCGCAGGTGTACGCCGCTGCCGCCGAGAGCCGCGGCGCCTGGGACGCGCGCCTGGAGTCCCTCGTGGTCGACGCGATCCTGCGAGGTGAGGCCGACGAGTCGCTCACCTCGCGGGTATCGGCCCTGGGGTGGGACGAGGTGCACGACATCGTGGTCGTCGTGGGCACAGCACCTGCCGGTCCCGGTGCCGAGACAGTGGATTCGCTGCGCAGAGAAGCTCTACGACGCGACCTGCCGCTGCTCGCCGCGGTCCAGCGACGACGGCTGATCGCGATCATCGGCGGGGTGGACGACGTCCTGGCCGCCGTCAGCGCCATCACCTCGCAGTGGGCCGACGGCCCGGTCGTCATCGGGCCGAAGGTGCCGCACCTGTACGCCGCCGGCCGCAGCGCGCGCGCCGCGCTGGCCGGGCAGAGCGCCGCACCTGCATGGCCCGAGGCGCCGCGACCCTGTCTGGCGGACGAGCTGCTGCCGGAGCGGGCCCTCGCCGGTGACACGCGGGCGCGGCGCCGCTTGGTGGACAAAGTCGCGCACACGCTGGCCGACCACCCGGCGCTGCACGAGACCGCCACCGCCTACCTGGACCAGGGCAGCCTCGAAGCCACCGCGCGCCTGCTCTTCGTGCACCCCAACACGGTGCGCTACCGCCTCGGCCGGATCCACGGCCTCACCGACTGCGACCTGACCCGGCCGCGCGAAGCCTTCACGGTGCGGCTCGCCCTGGCCATCTCGCACCTACCGGACTTGTAGCAAACCTCCAAAACCAGGGGGGCAACTTGGTCCAATGGGCACCCAGGATCCCGCGCCCCGTCGCGGCACGATGAACGAGTGCTAGCGATCGTGTGCCCCGGACAAGGCTCGCAGACCCCAGGATTCCTCGCCCCGTGGCTGGAGGTGCCGGGCTTCCCCGAACGACTCGCCTGGCTCTCCGCGGTGGCCGGGATGGACCTGGTGGCCCACGGGACCACCTCCGACGCCGAGACCATCAAGGACACGGCCGTCGCCCAGCCCCTCATCGTGGGCTCGGGGCTGCTCACCCTGCTGGCTCTCTTCGACCATCCCGCCGACGGCTTCCGCCTCGTCGGCGCGGGCGCCGGCCACTCGGTCGGTGAGATCACCGCGGCCGCCGCGGCCGGAGTGCTCTCCGCCGAACAGGCCATGGTCTTCGTACGCGAGCGTGGCGCCGCGATGGCCCAGGCGAGCGCCGTACGACCGACGGGCATGAGCGCCGTCGTCGGCGGCGACCCCGACGACGTCCGGGCGTCGCTGGCAGCACACGGACTGACCGCTGCGAACATCAACGTCGCGGGGCAGGTCGTCGCTGCGGGCACCCTCGAGCAGTTGGCCGAGTTGAAGGCCGCTCCCCCGGCCAAGGCGCGCGTGATGCCCCTGCAGGTCGCCGGGGCGTTCCACACCGAGCACATGGCGTCGGCCGTCGATCGCCTCGCCCACTTCGCGGGCGCCATCTCCACCCACGACTCGCGGATCCCGTTGGTGAGCAACAAGGACGGCCAGGTCGTGCACCAGGGCCGTGAGGTGCTGAGCCGGATCGTGTCCCAGGTCCGCAATCCCGTCCGATGGGATCTGACGATGGAGACGCTGGCGTCCATGGGCGTCACCGGACTGATCGAGATCCCGCCGGCGGGCACGCTGGTGGGCCTCGCCAAGCGCGGCATGCCGGGTGTGGAGACGCTGGCGCTCAAGACGCCCGACGACATCGACAAGGCGATCCGGATGGTCGGCGAGCACGGCGAACCCCACGACGGCGGCATCGCGCCGTCCTGGCGGCTGGTCATCTCCCCGAGCAAGGGCACGGTGGCGCTCGACACCAGCGCCGTGGGCACGACCGTGCATCCCGGCGACACGATCGCGCAGGTCACCACGCTGCGGGACAGTCACCCCGTCCTCTCACCCCACGGCGGTCAGGTCATCGAGTGGCTGGCCGAGGACGGTGACCCGGTCGCGCCCGGCCAACCTCTGCTGCGCCTGCACCCGACGGGCACCGGACGATGAGCGGTCCCGTCCCCAAGGGCACCGGCATGCTGCAGTCGTCGGTCGGTGCGCGGTACGCCGGGATGCTCGGGATCGGCGGCTACCGCCCCGAGCGGGTCGTCACCAACGACGAGGTCTGCACCTGGATCGATTCCTCCGACACCTGGATCCGTGAGCGGACCGGGATCATCTCCCGCCGCTGGGCGAGCGAGGAGCAGACGATCGTCGACATGGCCGCCGAGGCCGCCGCTCCGGCGCTGGAGATGGCGGGGATCACCGCCGACCAGCTGAGTGCGGTCATCGTCGCCACTGTCACCCACACCATGCAGACGCCCGCCGCAGCACCGATGCTCGCCACTCGCATCGGTGCGAAGGACGCCGCGGCGTTCGACATCTCGGCCGCGTGCGCCGGCTACTGCCACGGCGTCTCGCTCGCCTCGGACATGGTCCGCGGCGGAAGTGCCGAGTACGTCCTGGTGGTCGGCGTGGAGAAGCTGTCCGACATCACCGACAAACGCGACCGCGGATCGGCGTTCATCTTCGCGGACGGCGCCGGCGCTGCGGTGATCGGTCCGACCGAGACCCCGGGGATCGGCCCCACCGTGTGGGGCTCGGACGGCGAGAAGTGGGAGGCCATCTCCCAGCGGGTCCCCTGGGACCGAATCGTCGCCCTGCAGCTGCAGGAGGCGACCACCGGGGAGCCGGCGGACTGGGTGGGAGCCGGAGCCATCGACGCCACGGAGGCCTCGACGCTCAAGATGTCCGGCCAGACCGTCTTCAGGTGGGCCGTGTGGTCGATGGCGCCGGTCGCGCAACGGGCCATCGAGGCCGCAGGCATCACCGCCTCGGACCTGGACGCGTTCATCCCGCACCAGGCGAACATGCGCATCACCGACGCCATGATCAAGCAGCTCAAGCTGCCCGCGGACATCCCCGTGGCCCGCGACATCGCCGAGACGGGCAACACGTCCGCGGCGTCCATCCCGCTGGCGACCGAGCGGATGCTGCGCGAGGGGGAAGTGCCCCACGGCGGACTGGCCCTGCAGATCGGCTTCGGCGCCGGACTCGCGTACGCCGCCCAGGTCGTCCGACTGCCCTAGGCACAGCACCACCACACAGACACCCGAGGCTCGGCGGGAAATCCGGGTCAGCCCAGATGAAAACCGTTGTAGCAAAGCCCAATCAAAGGAGAACAGCATGGCGCAAGACGAGCAGCAGGTCCTGTCCGGACTCGCGGAGATCGTCAACGAGGAGACCGGGGTGGACGCGGCCGACGTGCAGCCGGACAAGTCCTTCACCGAGGACCTCGACATCGACTCGCTGTCGATGATGACGATCGTGGTCAACGCCGAGGAGAAGTTCGGCGTGACCATCCCCGACGACGAGGTCAAGAACCTCACCACCGTCGGTGACGCCGTGAAGTACATCCAGAGCGCCCAGGGCTGACCAGGACCTTCCGGGTGGCCCGTCGAGACGACGGGCCACCCGGACCGGTCGCATCCTTCGAGCGGCATTTCGAGCAGCACTGATCATCAAGGAGTTTCATCCCATGACCGCAGACCGGCGCATCGTCGTCACCGGACTCGGTGCGACCACTCCCCTGGGTGGCACCATGACGCAGACCTGGGAGGCGCTGCTCGCGGGCGAGTCAGGAGCACGTCCGCTGCCACAGGAATGGCTGGACCGCTACGACCTCCCCGTCACCTTTGCCGCGACCATCAAGCAGCACCCCTCCGAGGTGCTCAAGAAGGTCGAGATCCGTCGGATGGACCCGTCGGCGCAGTACGCGATGATCGCCTCCCGTGAGGCCTGGGCCGACGCCGGCACCCCGGAGGTCGATCCCGAGCGTCTCGGTGTCGCCATCGGCACCGGCATCGGCGGCGTGCACACCCTGCTCGACCAGTACGACGTGCTGAAGGAGAAGGGTCCGCGCCGGATCTACCCCCTGACCGTCCCGATGCTGATGCCCAACACCGCATCCGGAAACGTCTCTCTCGAGCTCGGCGGTCGCGCCGGAGCCCACACCACTGTGTCCGCCTGCGCCTCCGGCGCAGAGGCCATGGGCTACGCCGCCGCGATGATCCGCGACGGCCGCGCCGATGTCGTCGTCGCCGGCGGCACCGAGGCCGCGATCCACCCGCTGCCGATGGCCGGCTTCGCCGCGATGCGCGCGCTCTCACCCCGCAACGACGACCCGACCCACGCCTCGCGTCCCTACGACGTGGACCGCGACGGCTTCGTGATCGGCGAAGGTGCAGGCGTCCTGGTGCTGGAGTCCTACGAGCACGCCACGGCCCGCGGCGCCCGCATCTATGCGGAGCTGGCGAGCATCGGCATGTCGGCCGACGCCTTCCACATCACCGCCCCCGAGCCCGAGGGCGCGGGCGCCTCCCGCGCGATGCTCGAGGCCGTCGAGCGGGCCGACCTGTCGCCGCGCGACATCATCCACATCAACGCGCACGCCACCTCCACCCCGGTCGGTGACATCGCCGAATCGAATGCCATCCGAAGGGCGTTCGGCGACGCGACCGACGACATCTCGATCACGGCGACCAAGTCGATGACCGGGCACCTGCTCGGCGCCGCCGGCGCGTTGGAGGGGCTGATCACCGTGCTCAGCCTCTACCACCGGATCATCCCGGCGACCACGAACGTGGACAACCTCGACCCCGAGATCTCGCTCGACGTCGTGCGCGGGGAGCACCGCAAGCTGCCGGACGGCGACATCGCCGCCCTCAACAACTCCTTCGGATTCGGCGGCCACAACGTGGCCCTGACAGTGAAGAGCATCTGATGACGTCCACCGACCACGCACCCGCCCCGGCCCCCGTCGAGGAAGCGGACCCGCGCGACCCCCTGACCCGGCTCACGACCTTCCTCGACGACGGTTCGCTGCAGCTCATCTCGGCACAGGACCGCAGCGGCATGCTCGCCGCCACCGGCACGGTGCGCGGCGTCCCGACCGTGGTCTTCGCCGCCGACCCCCGCATCCAGGGCGGAGCGCTCGGCGCCGAGGGCTGCGGCGTGATCGTCGCGGCGTACGAGCGTGCGCTGGCTGATGATTCGCCGATCGTGGGCCTGTGGCACTCCGGCGGTGCGCGGCTGGCCGACGGCGTGGTCTCCCTCAACGGCATGGGCGAGATGTTCGCGATCATGACCCGCGCATCGGGCAAGATCCCGCAGATCTCCGTGGTGCTCGGCGCCGCGGCCGGCGGCGCGGCGTATGGCCCGGCGCTGACCGACATCGTCATCCTCGGCCCGGACGGGCTGATCTTCGTGACCGGGCCGGACGTCGTACGTTCGGTGACCGGTGAGAACGTCACCGCCGCCCGGCTCGGCGGCGCCGAACCGCACGGCCGCCGTTCGGGCGTGGTGCACGTGGCCACCGAGACCACCGAGGAGGCCTACGACCGCGGCCGGCAGATGGTCAGCCTGCTGTCCGACCAGGGCCGGATGGACGTGCCGTCGGTGCAGGACCGCGACCTCGCCGCGACCTTCCCGGAGTCGGCCAAGCGCGCGTACGACGTGCACCCGCTCATCGCGGACGTGGTCGACGACGTCGAGGACTGCGTCGAGCTGCACCCGCGCTGGGCCCCGTCCATCGTGACCACCCTCGGTCGCCTCGGCGGCCGCACGGTCGGCGTGATCGCTAACAACCCGCTGCGCCTCGGCGGCTGCCTCGACGCGACGTCCGCGGAGAAGGCCAGCCGCTTCGTGCGGATGTGTGACGCGTTCGGCATCCCCCTCGTGGTGCTCGTGGACGTGCCGGGCTACCTGCCCGGTGTCGGCCAGGAGTGGGACGGCGTCGTACGACGCGGCGCCAAGCTGCTGCACGCGTTCGCCGAGGCCGTGGTGCCCCGGGTGACGCTGGTAACCCGCAAGACGTACGGCGGCGCGTACATCGCGATGAACTCCCGCTCGCTCGGTGCGACCCGGGTCTTCGCCTGGCCGACGGCGGAGGTTGCGGTCATGGGCCACGTCGCCGCCGTGCGGATCCTGCACCGGCGCCGCCTCGCGGAGGTCGACCCGGCCGAGCGCGTGACGGTCGAGAACGAGCTGGCCGAGGAGCACGCGGTCCTCGCGGGCGGTCTGCCGCGCGCGGTCGAGATCGGCGTGGTCGATGAGGTCATCGAGTCGACCAGCACCCGCACTGCTCTCGCCACCGCCATCGCGGCAGCCCCGCAGCGACGCGGGGAGCACGGCAACATCCCGCTCTGATTTCGCACCCCTCCGTCGAGGGGTCCGGAAAACGGTCGAGGGGTGGCGATATTTCGCCACCCCTCGACCGTTTCGCTACCCCTCGATGAGCAGGTGGCGCCAGGTCAGGACACCCGGTGCAGCCAGCGCACCGTGGCGCCGTCTCCGGCGTACCGGAAGGGCTCCAGCTCCTTGTCCCACGCGGTCCCGAGCAGCTCGGCCATCTCGGCACGGAACACCTCAGGGTCTCCCCCGCACTCCGCGAGGGCCGACCGGAGCCGGTCCTCGTGGATGACCGCGTCCCCCGACGTCGAGGTCCAGGTGTGGTGGATCCCGAGATTCGGGGTGTGCGCCCAGCGTGAGCCGTCGACTCCGGGGCTGGCTTCCTCGGTGACCTCGTATCGCACGTGGTCCCAGCCCCGCAGCGTGCTGGCCAGCCGGGCGCCGGTGCCCGGATCGGCCATCCATGACAGCTCGGTGCGCACCATGCCGGACGCGACCGGCTGCGCGGTCCATTCGAGCGCGACGGACTGGCCCAGCACGCTCTCCAGCGCCCAGGCGATGTGCGGGCACAACGCGGTGGGGGCCGAGTGGATGAACACGACCCCGCGCGCGACGGCGCGACTACCTGCCACGGACATCCGAGCCTCCTTCACCATGAGGGACGTCTTCCCCAACGACCTACGGTGAAACGAGCCGACGGCATGCGTGGCGTACTGCAGATTCAATTGCCGCTCATTGTGCCCCATTCGTCACATGAGCACCAGGTTTAACGTCTGATCGTTCTCCGGCGGTCACGGCGCCGAATCGGGCACGTTCGGCGACGCGGCGTACGCCTGGATGGGGGTCATCGCGATGCCGTTGATCTGCACGGTCGCCACCTGGGCGACCTGTGCGCAGCCCACCGCCTTGTCGACGGTGGTGGCGTAGTCGGTGCCGCTGCTGCTGGCGCCCGTGGTGGGCGTCGTGCCCTCCCCCGGCGTCGTGCCGCCGCTCGGCGACGGGGTCACGCTCGATGAGGATCCCGGCGTCGATGAGCTGCCACCCGTCGGGGTCTTCTCCGGCGAGGCGGTGAGCGACGTGTCCGACTTGATTTTCGCGAAGAGTGCGGCCGCGTTGCTCGCCGGCAAGACCTCGGCCTGGTTCTGCGGGTCGGGGATGTTCGGCATCGTGGTGAACGTGATGCGCTTACTGGGGATCTTGTTCAGCTCCTTGGCCAGCCCGGTGAGCTTGCCGATGTCGCCCAGACCGTTGTCGACCGTGACTGCCTTGGTCGCCGCGTTCGCGAGGTCGTAGAGACGGACCGGGTTCGCCAGGGTCGACGCGCTCTCCATCTGACGCAGCATCGCGGACAGGAAGAGATGCTGGGCCACGGTGCGACCGATGTCGCTACCGTCGCCGAAACCGTGCCGAGTCCGCAGGAACTCCAGGGCCGACTTGCCCTTGAGGGTGTGCGAACCCTTCTTGAGCTTCAGGTGGGAGTAGGTGTCGTAGACGTCGTGGTTGACGCACACGTTCACTCCGCCGACCGCGTCCGACATCGTGACGACGCCGGAGAAGTCGATGACCGCGAAGTGGTCGATCGGCACCCCCGTCAGGTTGTGCACCGTCTGCAGCGTGCAGCTCGGGCCGTACTGCAGGGAGCTGTTGATGCGCTCCTGATGTGCGGCGACGGGCTGCCCGGTCGCTGGGTCCGTGCACTCGGGGATGTCGACCACAGTGTCTCGCGGGATGCTCATGATCGTGGCGTTGCTGCGGTCGGCGGAGATGTGCACGAGCATCTCGACGTCGGCGTTCGCTGCCAGCGACGTGGCGCTCTTCCCCGACGCGGTGCTCGTCGATGCCTGACATCCCCCACCGATGGCGCAGTCGGCCGAGCTGCCTCTGGTGTCGGACCCCATGACGAGGACGTTGATCGGGGCGCGGCCCTTGGCGTCTGTCGTCTCGGTGCCCACCAGACCCTTGGGGATCGCGACCGTGCGGATGTTGCCGTTCAGGTGATGTACGACGAGCGCGCCGGCCGCGACGATGACGACCATGACCGCGGCCAGACCGAGCAGGATGCGCCGCCTCAGATGGGTACGCCGCAGCGCGGCCCGCTCAGCCGCCGCGGACCGATTGCCGGTGGCGCCGGCGGGCCGGCCCTCTCGCGGTGCACCGCTCGGCCCGCCCGCCGACTCACCGCGGGGGCGGGGCAGCCGCGCGCCCGGCCCCTGGGCGTGCGGTCCCTTGCGTCCGTCGTCACTCATCGGCGACCCACCGCCGTCGGCAGTGGGTCAACGAGATGTCCGCGTAGGCGCGGGCGGGAGATCATGAATGCGGTGCTTCCTGGCAGAGGTCGATGAGCAGTGGCGTGAGCCCTGGGCACGATAACCATCGAACCTTTC
The DNA here is from genome assembly GCF_021391335.1 of Allobranchiibius sp. GilTou73. GTDB lineage: Bacteria > Actinomycetota > Actinomycetes > Actinomycetales > Dermatophilaceae > Allobranchiibius > Allobranchiibius huperziae. The sequence goes on from NZ_CP090051.1 coordinate 2,896,927, forward strand.
CGTGGCTCTCAGGTTGGCGGCGGTTCGCGAACGCTTCGTGCGCGATGCCGCGGGACTACGCAGGAGCGAGCGTGACAGGGCTCACTCCCGACCCCCTGTACGCCCGCCGTGCGCACCCTGAGCACGGCGACCGCGTTCGGTGCCCCGCCGGGTAGGGTGCGTGCGCTGGGGGCGGTAGCTCAGCTGGTCAGAGCAGCGGACTCATAATCCGTCGGTCCTGGGTTCAAGCCCCAGCCGCCCCACTCGGATGCGCGCGCAGAGCAGATCCCACCTGCGCGTCGGGCTGTCAGCAGCCGTCGCTGCCGGCTGGCGTCACCGTGTCGGGCGCCGAGCCGGAGACGGCGCGGTTGTACACGGCGAACACCTCGGACGTGAAGGACGAGCTGTAGGACGTGTAGGAGTAGCAGCCACCCTGGTGCAGGCCGCCGATGACGCCGCGGACCGCCTTGAGCTGTGAGCCGGGGATGGCGGACAACCACGGGCTGCCACTGCTGCCGCCGACGTAGCCGTCACAGTTGAAGGCGGGATAGCCGTCGGTGAGATAGGTCGGCACGGTACAGCTGACGGGTCGGCTGGCACCGCCGTTGTAGGCCACATCGGTGATCTCGGTCCCGGGTTGCGGAGCCGTGGAGAGCACGTTGCCGCCGGTGAGGTCCTGCACCTGCACAGTTCGCCAGCCATGGCGCTGCCCCGCGACCTGCAGGATCGCGTAGTCGTACTGCGTGTCGTGCACGCTCTTCCAGCGCGGTGCGACGTAGGCGCGCTCGACCTTCCACACGCCGTACGGCGCCGGCCGGAGCGCGGACATCCCATCGTAGGCGGGCACGAACAGCCACCCGGCCGCGGTGCCCGATACGCAGTGGCCGGCCGTCAGCAGCAGGTCATGGGTCGGGCTGGCGATGACGCTCGCCGTGCAGCTGTGCCGTCCGGGGAATCCGTCCGTGAAGAGCGTTCCGACGGTGGGTACGCCCGGGGAGGTGCTCGCCGTCGGCGTCGTGGCGCGTGCGGAAGGCACGGAGGACGCGGCGGACGCCGGTGCGGTCGCCGCACCGAGCACGGTCCCCGCGGCGCCGAGCCCGGCCGCGATCGTTGCGATCACACGCTTCATCGGTGTGCTCCTGTTCAGGTACACGGGCGGCCGCCCCGCCTCGGGCTGCCCCCGAGGGCAGTCGGGCGTTGTCATCGAGCAGTGGGCATGACGAGGCGAGTCTCCCGCAGACTGCGGCCGAAGCGTGGGAAATGGGCAGGTCGATCGCGCCTGAAATCGCGAGGAAGAGTTCTCGATGCCGGCTTGTCCGCCGTGACGCACGTCGCGACCGAGTCGTCGATGTGGTGGCCGACCAGCCCATGTTCCGGGCTGCTGCTCGGCGGTTCGCGCGGGCGCTCAGCCCTGCGAGGCCTTGCTCTCGTCGGTGGACTCGGTGATGCCGAGGCCATGCTTGTTGCCGGTGCTCAGGATGCCCGAGAGCGTGCTCTCCAGGGTGGTCAGCGATCCGTAGTCACCGCTGGTGATCTTGCCTTCGAGGTTGGTGAGACTGGTGACCGCGCTCTGGATCGGCGCGGCCAGGTCCTTGCACAGGGTCGGGTTGGCCTCGATGTTCTTCTTGGCGTTGTTCATCAGATGCAGGTCCAGCCCGGCCACCGCGGCGCCCTTGACGACCGCCCGGATCCGGCCGTGGGAGCCCTTGTGGAACGTCCCAGCCTTGTACGGCTTCCAGATCCAGCGGTGGAATGTGCCGACGGTCAGGCCGATATCGGTGACGAAGCGGGTCTTGGCGAACGAGCGTGTGTTGGAACTCGGACAGCTCGCGGCCGCATTCGTGGGGCTCGCCGCTGAACTGGCGGCGGTGCTCGAGCCGCTGGAGCTCGTGCTCGACGCGGCCGAGGAGCTGGTGGAGGAGTCGGCTGCTCCCCGGACGACGACGACGACCCGGAGCTCGAGTTGTTGCAGCCGGCGACCAGGGCGAGGCTCAGGAGGGCCGGCACGGCGACGACGCGGGAAAGAGGCATGATCAGCTCCCTGTTCGGCCAGGACTTGTTCGAACCGCACTGCAAAGGTGCTTCGGACGTTAGAAGTCACCCCTGAGCGAAAGCTGCGAACCGAGCGGCCGGCCGGTGGCGATCCGGGCCCGGGGGCACAGACCGGTTCGCTCGTGGTGAGCACCCACTGCGAGCGCGGGGCTAGACCCGCCGAGTCGATCGGTGCCGTAATGACGCGGAGATGTCCGGTCGGTCTACCGTGTCGTTGGTGACGGCCTCCTGCCGAGGCCTGATGTCCGGTCATCATCCTGACCGGGTCGCATGAAAGGTCCAGCAGTCGTGAAGCGTCGACTCACCACATCCCTCCTCGCGGCGCTCATCGCCGTCCCCGCCACCCTGGCCGTGTCGGCACCGAGCGCCCGAGCCGCAAGCACCCTCCCGTCGATGTCGGTGGCCCCCTACGCGCTCCTGCCGACCAAGACCGCTCTCTGGGTGAGCGTGCCGTCCGGCACGGTCGTGACGGTGCGGCACTCGGGCGGCTCACTGATCGGATCCAGCACCTCGGTGACAGGCCACGCCCTGCTCGTCCTCTGGCAGCCGACCGGGTCGCGCAGCTCGTACGTCGTCACCGCGCCGGGCTACGCCCCGTCGACCGTCGAGGCAAGTACGTCGGCCACGTCCTTGGCAGGTGCGCTGTGGCGAATGACCAACAAGCGCAACGCGTTGCCGTCGACCTACGCGCCGTCAGGGCTGCAGACGGTCGGCTCGCGCCAGCTCACCGCCAGCGCGGCGACCGCCGTGAGGCAGCTCATCGCCGGTGCCGCGGCCGCGGGGCTGACCACGGGCGTCAACAGCGGGTACCGCTCCTACGCATCGCAGCGCGCGCTCTACGACCAGGACGTGAAGCAGTACGGGCAGAAGGTGGCCGACAACCTCGTTGCGCGCCCGGGGTTCAGCGAACACCAGCTGGGCCTGGCCGCCGATCTCACCAATGCCCCGTGCACGAATGCGTCATGCACCACGACCACCGCCACGGGTCGGTGGATCGCGGCCAACGCGTGGCGGTACGGCTTCATCCTCAGCAACGCGGTGGGGAAGACCGCAATCACCGGATGGCAGTCCGAGCCGTGGCACGTGCGATACCTCGGCACTCCCCTGACCGCCTACGTGCACGCACGGCAGATCGTGACCGAGGAAGACCTGTTCGGACTGCCGGCCGCCCCGACGTACTGATCCCGACGCGCCGGGATCGGCACGTCGGGATCGGGGATGGTGGGGGTCGAAGCTCAGACGGCGACGTCCTCTTCCAGTTCCTCCTCGGTGGCGGAGTCCAGCCGACCGGTGGAGCGGTCGACGTCCGCGCCGGTCGCCGTACGACGCGCACGGCGCTGCTCCACGGCGTACCCGAGACCCAGGCAGGCGATGCCGAGCACGAGCCATCCGAACAGGATCGCCAGCGGACCGCCGAGGCCGACGGCCGGGAAGTAGAACATCCGGCGCAGCGTCTCCACGAACCCGGCACCGATCCAGAAGTGGTGCAGCCAGCCGAAGAACGCCGGCTGCAGGACGGGTGAGAAGACTCCCCCGGAGCTCGTGAAGTTCAGTGCGACGAAGACGGCGGAGTAGAGCAGCGTGTTGAACCGTCCGACCAGCGGGTGCAGTCCGACGCCGACGAACATCACGGCCGCCGTGTAGAGGATCGACAGACCCCAGACGGCCGGGACGTGACCGCCGAACATGTCGTAGCCGAAGTGGGCGACTGCGAGCTCGGCCGTCGAGAGCACCACGGCGGCACCGGCGGCAAGGCCGACGCGGTCCCGGAAGCGCCGGGAGGCGGCTGCCGCACCGATGGCGATCGAGGTCGCGTAGGCGCCGACGGTGAGCGCGACGAGGAAGAAAAAGCCGTTCTGACCGATCGGGTCGCCCGCGGTCACGGGTGCCACGTCCTTGACCGACAGCGGCACTCCCTGTTTGAGAGCAACCGGCGAGAAGACCTGTGTCACCACGGTCTTCGTGCTGTCCGAGGCGGCCGACCCGGTCAGGAGGACTGCCTGGTGAGCTCCGGGCACGTACGCGCCGGAGAGGTCGAGCTGCTGGATCTCGCGGGTGGCTTCAGCCGTGTTCGGCACGACCCGCACCGTCGCCGCGTCACCGACAGCATGCTGCAGCGCGTCGGCGATCGGCTGCGCCTGCTGCGTCGTCCCCACGACGGCCAGCGGCACGTTGTGAGGTGCCGGCTTGTGGAAGCCGCCGAGGTACGCCGCCGCCATCACCAGGCCCATCACGATCGGCACCAGCACATGGGACAGCACCGTCTTCATCGGCACCACCTGCTGCGGTCCGCTCACCTTCACCGTTCTCCTCCTACTACCGTCCGAGTCTGAAGTTGGTAGATGCAACTTCTATGTCTATAGTATGCCTATGGACACGGGGAGCAAATCGCGCGACGAGCCATTACGGGTCGTGCTCGTCGAACTACGTTCGTTTGCAAGGAGATTGCGGCGCGAGTGGAGCACCAACGTGCCCGAGATCACATTCGCGGAGGCCACGTTGATGTCCGCGGTCACCGCACGACCACACCCGACCGCAGTCGACGTGGCGGCCGATCTGCAGATCGACAAGTCCACGGCGAGCCGGCAGATCGCCGTCCTCGAGCAGCGAGGACTCATCGAGCGGGAGGCCGCTCCCGGTGAACGCCGCGCGCAGTGGCTGAGGCTCACCCCCGAGGGCCGCCACATCCTGCAGCAGTCGGACACGGTGCGGATCGAGGCGATCCGGGACCGCGTGGGTGACTGGACGGACGCCGAGGTGACCCAGTTCGCCGAGCTCCTGCGGCGGTTCAACTCGCGCCCCAGCTGACCGTCAGCGTCCGCGATCGGCAGACTGGGCATTTCGTACTTCCCAGATGGCACACGTGTCCCATCCGTATCGCACCATGCGCAGTCGGCGGGTGGGGGCGATCGGTGAGGTGTGGACAACCCATGAAACCCACACCGCGGAGGAGGGGATGTGGATAACCTCAGTTCGAATACTCAACGTTCGCAGATGTATTCGCCGGATTACCCGTTGCATCCTGGTTCGAACACGCGTATGATCCATGGTATACGGACGACGTGAGGATCAGCAGCTCGAGGAGGGGCCATGGCGCAGTCGACAAGAGACACGCAGGCGCCCGCCGCGCCGGGAGCGGGTACCCGACTGATGGGCCTGCTGAGTGAGTTCAAGACCACGTTGGACGAGTGGCCCGGTGCGCTGTACCAACTGGATGAGACCGAGCTGGGCGAGGTCGTCGGTTCGATGCTGCAGATCGGAGCACGGGGAGAGAACGTTGCCGCCCTAGCGACGGCGGACGCCCTCGGTCGGGGCACGGTCGCCAACTCCACCGCGACCGGGGCACCGGCCTGGGTCGCCCAGCAGGCCCGCGGTGTCGACCCCGTCGTCGTGCGCCGGGTCGGAGCCGTGGGGGTGGACTGCGCCGACCCCCGCAACACCGTCGTCGCCGACGCCCTCGCGAGCGGGGCGGCGACCGTCCCGGTGGCGGCGGCCGCGCTGCGGGAAGTCCCCCAGATCCTGCCGCAACTGCCCTGCGCGGATCGCGACGACCTGCTCGGGCGGTACCTGTCGCTGAGCAGCTTCGGACCCCGCGCCCTCCGCGAGCTCAGCACCCGGATCCGCGGCGAATACGCCCCCGAGCACCTCGTCCGCGATGAAGAACGACAGCAGGACTGCGAATCGGTGTACTGGGCCGACCTACCCGGTGGACTGACGAGGTTCGTCGCCGAACTGTCCGGCGGGCACGCCGCCGCCGTCAAACACGCCCTCCGCGCCCTGTCCGCGCCGACACCGCAGCCCTGCCCGGACGCACAAGACCTTTGCAGCCCTGACCGTGACTTGCGGACACCGGCCAAACGCCGCGCCGACGCCCTGGTGCGGCTGATCGACACCGCGGCCGGCGCGCTGGACGGCGCTGCACCGCGGCCGGTCGGGGAGCTCGGCGGGACCGCGAAACTCCTGGTCACCCTGGACTACAACACTCTGTACGAGGGGCTCCGGGAGGTGGGCCACCTCAGCGAACACGATTCGAACGACAGCAAATCCGCACCGACGTACCTACCTGGCATCGGAATGACCACCGACGGTGACCACCTCGACGCGGGCACCCTGCGCAGGCTGGCCTGCGACGCCGACCTCATCCCCATCGTCTTGGGTGGGGAGTCCGAACCATTGGACGTCGGCCGCGCGAAACGCCTCTTCACCGGAGGCCTGCGGACCGCGATCATCCACCGAGATCAGCACTGCACCTTCCCCGGCTGCGACCGACCACCCGACTGGTGCGACGCCCACCATGTCGTGCCCTGGTGGGCCGGCGGCCAAACCAACGTCACCAACGCAGCACTGCTCTGCGCCCGTCACCACACGATCGTGCACCGCGACCTGCTCACCGCCACCGTCACTCAGACCGGCGTCATCTGGGACCTCACCCCCGGGCTCATGCCCAGCCGACCCGGCCAGCACCCAGCAGCATGACGGAGCGCCGCCGGACCGAACGACCCGCCGCAGCTTTTCCATCCACCCGCCCGTCGAGGTGGTCGGGCAGAGCAGTCGTACAAATCACCACGCTGCCACCGTCCATGTGGCCACATCGGCACTAGACGGCATCGCCCTCCGCGACGGCGCCGGAGACGGGCAGCTCGTGCGCGGCAACACCGGACTGGCCGTCCTGCACGTCACGCCGGCTCGCCGCGAGATAGGCGACCAGCACCACGATGAGCAGGGTGAGCGCTCCGGTGACGACGCCGTCGCCGTACCCCAGGCCGGCACCGAACGAGTGCGGCTTGCCGAACCAGTCGGCGAAGGACGCCCCCAGCGGGCGGGTGAGGACGTACGCCGTCCAGAACGCCGCGATGGCACCCAGCCCGAGGCGCCACGCCAGTAGTACCACGAGGATCGCGGCCCCGAAGAGCACACCGGACGCGAAGAACCCGAGATGCATCGTGGTCGCGGTCAGGTCACCGGCGGCGGTCCCGAGGGCGAAGGTGAGCAGCACGGTCACCCAGTAGTAGGTCTCCCGTCGCTTGGTGGTGATGCTGTGGATCGACAGCGTCCCCTCGCTGCGGTGCCACCGGTGGAGGACGAACGCGAGCGCCAGCGCGTAGACCGCCGTGGTGACCGTGTACGGCAGCGCCAGGACGATGTGCAGGCCGTCGGCCACCATCGTGCCGAACAACGCGACCATCGCGACCGCGAACCAGTACGTCCACGCGCGGTAGCGGATGCTGCGCAGCTGCCACGTCATGCCCAGCGCGAAACCTCCGACCCCGAGCACACCGGCGAGGACGAGGCTTATGCCGCCGAACCAGTCGGACGCGGCCTCCCCCATGCCAGTGGTGAGCACCTTCACGACCCAAAAGAGTGCGGTGATCTCGGGGACCTTGGCGGCGATCGGATCGGGCCTGCGGAGGACGGTCGGTCGCGTACGGGGCTGCGGTGTCGGCACGCGGAGAAGGTAAGCGGCACCGACTGAGAGATCACTGGGTGATCTCTCAGTCGTGCGGAGCCGCCGGAAGCACCTGCGGGGCGCCGATCAGCCAGGCGAGCAGCGTCGCTGTGATCGACTGCGCACACAGCAGACCCACCAGGACGACGATCTGGAAGCGAGCGGCGCTCTCGGCGCTGGCTCCGCCGAGCAGCGCGCCTACGAAGGCGCCGGGCAATGTCACCAGACCCACCGTGCGGGTCTGGTCCAGGGCGGGCACCAGCGCCTCGTAGACCGAGGTGCGCGCGACGTCCCTCGCCGCCTGTCGCGGTGTCGCGCCGATGGACAGCCACGCCTCCACCTCGTCGCGGCGATCGTGCAGCCCGCGCGCGAACCTGCGCCCGGTCAGCGTGGCCACGGTCATCGCGCCGCCGATGACGATCCCGCAGACAGCGACCAAGGTGCGTACATCACGGGTCAGCGTCGGCATCCCCACGATGATGGCGACCGCCACGGACACCCCCGCGCCGATCGAGGCGACGACGGCCCGCATCGCGTTCAGCTGGCCTCGCAGACGACGTCCGGCCGTCCAGCACGCCACCGTGAACATCACTGCGATCACAGCGATCACGGTGATCGGCGCCGCGAAGACGCCGCGCAGTGCCAGTGCGATGAGGGCCAGCTGCACGACCGCCCGCGCGGACGCGGTCACCACGCCGCGGACGTGTGGGATCGCGGCCTGTCGCAGCACGACGCACGCGATGGACAGCAGCAGGATCAGGCCGAGCGCGAGTCGCCCGTACTCCCCCACGTACGTACCCGGCGTACCCAGGACGAGGTGTGGCAATCCCTGCAGGGTCTGCAGGGTCATGCGGCGATCTCAGCCGATGCGCAGGCGCACCACGCGAAGATGGTCCGGTGATCCGGTTCCCGCGTGGCATCCGCAGCCGCCTGACGATCCTGGCGGCCGTCGTCACAGCGCTGCCGCTGCTGATCGGTGTCCTGGTGGTCGCCAACCTGCTGCAGCGGTCCCTGACCGCCAACCTGCAGCACGAGACCCAGCACACGGCTGCCGCGGTCACCTCGGCCGTCTCCCGGTCGGGGCCGTCCGGTGTGGCGGGAACGACGTCGAGCGTCAGCCCGGGCACCACCGTGCACGTCTTCGGCTCCGACGGTCGCGTGGTGGCGGAGTATCCCCGCGAGAGTCGCTGGACAGGCGAGGTCGTCCCGGGCGACGGCACCATCGTCCGGGGCAACAAGGGCTACTGGCTGCCCGGTGATCTCGATCAGCCCCTCAGTGTGCAAGCACGCACGACGTACGGCGGGCAGCAGTTCACGATCCTGGTCCAGGCGTCGCAGGAAGCGCAGCACGAAGCGGTCAGCGAGGCGGCCAAGCTCGTCCTGATCTGCATCCCGTTCCTCGTCGGTGGGGCGGCCGCCCTGGCGTGGGTGCTCACCAGCCGGACGCTGCAGCCGGTCGAGGCGATCCGGCGGCAGGCCGAGCGCATCACGGCCCGCAACCTGGACGAGCGCCTGCCCGTCGGACCGGCGAAGGACGAGGTCGCGACCTTGGCCACGACAATGAACGAGATGCTGCACCGGCTCTACACCGCGCAGGAGTCGCAGCAGCGGTTCGTCGCGGACGCCAGTCACGAGCTGCGCTCCCCCGTCGCGACGCTGCAGGCCGCACTGGAGATCGCCGCCACCGACGGCCACCGGGTCTCGACCGAGAACGCCGGTCTGATGCGCCGCGAAGCGGACCGTCTGCAGGAGCTGATCGACGGGTTGCTGCTGCTGACCCGCAGCGACAACAGGGGTCTGGTGCTGCGCGATCGCGACGTCGACCTGGACGACATCGTCTTCCACCACGCCACCCGGCTGGCGTCGACGACCGATCTCACGGTGGAGTCGCAGCTCTCTCCGGCGCGGCTGCAGGGCGACCCCGAGCGACTCGACCAGGTCGTGCGCAACCTGACGGACAACGCGGCCCGGCACGCCCGCTCCTGGTTGCAGGTGCAGACGGTGGCCGGCGACGACCACGTGCTGCTCACGGTGGGCGACGACGGCACGGGCATCGCGGAGGAGGATCGCGCACGCGTCTTCGAACGTTTCGTGCGCCTGGACGAGAGCCGCACCCGCGAGGTCGGCGGCTCCGGGCTGGGACTCGCGATCGTCCGGGAGATCGTGCGCGCGCACGGCGGGACCGTGCAGGTCGATCG